>JBCBYZ010000115.1:0-10826 GCA_039815595.1 Pseudomonadota bacterium
GATCCGTATGCTTGGCGAGGTTGCGCACAAAGGCCCGCGTGGACTGGGCGCGGGGGCCTTCTGTCCCATCCATGTTGAACGGCAGCCCCATCACGAGACCTGAAACGCTTTCCCGTTGTGCGTAATTCAGCATCTCCATCACATCTGCGGTGAATTTGGTGCGACGGACTGTGTTCACGGGTGAGGCGATAGACCATGCGGAATCGCTGATCGCCATGCCGATGGTCTTTGTTCCCAAATCAAGCCCCAGCAGGCGGGACGGCCCTTGCAGGACGGCGGCAAAGGCGTCCACACTTTCAGTCGAAAAAGACACTTACGGGAGGCTCCTGATTGCATTGGGAGGAAAATCGCAGATGAAAATCACATGGTTGGGCCATGCGGCCTTTCGGCTGGAAACGGATAAGGCGCGAATTTTGGTCGATCCCTTCTTGACAGGAAATCCTTCTTTTGACGAGGCGCACCGCGCTGCCGCAGTGGACGGTCTTACGCATATTGCGCTCACCCATGGCCATGCAGACCATGTTGGGGACACGGTGGAGATCGCGAAACAAACCGGCGCTAAGGTCATTGCCAACGCGGACCTAGCCGCTTGGTTGGGCAAGCAGGGCGTGGAAAATCTTGACTATGGAAACACGGGCGGCACGGTTCACCACGACGGGTTTTCTATGACGTGGGTGCAAGCGTTTCATTCCGCAGCCAGCATTGATGAGACAGGTGTCTCCCACGATTTGGGTTCGGCAAACGGGCTGGTGTTCCATTTTAGTGGCGGTGCCAGCGTTTATCACATGGGAGATACGGATATTTTTGGCGATATGGCCCTCATTCAAGAGTTGCACGCACCGCAGGTTGGGCTTGTGCCGATTGGGGACCGGTTCACAATGGGCGGTGCGGTGGCTGCGTTGTGTTGCCAGCGCTATTTCAAGTTCAACACCATCATCCCGTGCCACTACGGCTCGTTCCCCATCATCGATCAAACGGCTGATACGTTCGTCAAGGCAATGGAGGGGTCCGATGCGCTTCGTGTTCCGACCGTTGGAGAGGTTATGGAGATTTAAGTATCTTTGTTCGTTAGCGAGCCAAAAAAACGTAAAGGCTATGGATATATGCCCCATCCAATCCAAGGAAAAACTGCTCTGATCACAGGCGCTAGTCGTGGCATTGGTGAGGCCGCTGCCCGCCGTTTGGTGGCACTGGGTGCTAATGTGGTCCTGACGGCGCGCAGCGAAGAAGCCTTGCAAGCCTTGGCGGCGGAACTGGGTTCCCAAGCCTTGGCTGTGCACTGTGATGTGGCTGACTATGCGTCGGTTAAGGCGGCAACTGACAAGGCGGTGGATCATTTTGGCGGATTGGATGTGCTGGTCAACAATGCCGGAGTAATCGACCCGATTGCCCGTCTGGACGAGAGCGATCCTGCCGAGTGGGGCAAGGTGGTCGATATAAATCTTAAGGGGGTCTATCACTGCATCCACGCCGCCTTGCCGCATATGCGCGCACAGGCGAGTGGCATTATCATCAACATCTCATCGGGGGCTGCCACCGGTGCTCTGGAAGGATGGAGCCACTACTGTTCCACCAAAGCCGCCGTGTTGTCGCTTACGAGGTGTGTGCACAAGGAATATACGGAACTCGGCATCCGTTGTGTGGGCCTTTCGCCGGGCACAGTCGCCACGCAGATGCAGGTTTCCATAAAGGCGTCCGGCGTCAATCCGGTCAGTCGGTTGGATTGGGAAACGCATATCTCGCCGGAATGGGTTGGCGAGGCAATTGCTTGGCTCACCACAGATGCAGCGCGGGAGCATGACGGAGGCGATTTCTCCTTGAAAACTGATGAAGGTCGTCGGGCGGTCGGATTGATAGCGTAAAACCGCCAATGCGGCGGGGACTGTGGATTGCACGGGGGTGATGCGGGCCTTATAAGCGGCCCGTTCCAGCCATCGTTGGCTCATTTTGGAAGTCCCTCATGTCCGTCGACACCACCACCGTCAAGCGCGTTGCAAAGCTTGCTCGCATTGCCATCAGCGATGATCGCGCCGAAGAGCTTAAGGGCGAGTTGAATACGATACTGGGCTTCGTCGAGCAGCTTCAACAGGTGGATGTGGGCGGCGTTGAGCCCATGACTTCGGTCGTCGATATGGACATGCGCAAGCGCGCCGACGGGGTGACCGATGGCGACAAGGTGGACGATGTCGTCGCCAACGCACCCATGAGTGATGAGGGCTTTTTCATGGTGCCAAAGGTTGTCGAGTAGGTCGACCATCATCCCCGTACCGCCCGTTCTTGATCTCTTACCGTCCGGTTTTCTTTATGTCCGATCTGACCCAACTCACCATTTCCGAAGCCCGCAAAGCACTGCTCAACAAAGAGATTACAGCGGTTGAACTCACCGACGCCTATTTGGCGGCGATTGAGACGCAAAATGCTGATCTCAATGCTTATGTGACCGTAACTGCGGACAATGCGCGGCACTGGGCGGGTGTTTCGGATGCAAAACTGGCCAAAGGCGAGGGCGGCGCTTTGGAAGGCATCCCGATTGGCATCAAGGACCTCTACGCCACCGAAGGCTACCACACGCAGGCATGCTCGCACATTTTGGACGGGTTTAAACCGCGCTACGAATCCACTGTCAGCCAGAACCTTTGGGACGATGGCGCGGTGATGTTGGGCAAACTCAACATGGATGAATTTGCCATGGGGTCATCCAACGAGACGTCCTATTACGGGCCGGTGAAGAACCCTTGGCGGGCCAATGCGGATTCGCCGCTTTCGGACGCCGATTTAGTGCCGGGCGGTTCCTCCGGCGGGTCTGCGGCTGCTGTGGCGGCGAACCTGTGTGCCGCAGCGACAGCAACGGACACGGGGGGTTCCATCCGTCAGCCCGCCGCGTTGACCGGCACGGTTGGTATCAAGCCCACTTATGGCCGCTGTTCACGCTGGGGTCTCGTGGCGTTTGCATCGTCGCTTGATCAGGCCGGTCCGATCACGCGGGACGTCCGAGACGCCGCCATCATGTTGAAATCCATGGCCTCGCCCGACCCTAAAGACACAACTTGCGTTGACATGCCGGTGCCGGATTATGAAAGCGCCATCGGCAAAAGCGTGAGAGGCATGAAGATCGGGATTCCGAAGGAGTATCGTATTGACGGTATGCCCGGCGAGATCGATGCGCTGTGGAAGCAGGGAATTGCTTGGCTCAAAGATGCCGGGGCCGAAATTGTCGATATATCCCTGCCGCATACCCAATACGCGCTTCCAGCGTATTACATCGTGGCCCCGGCGGAAGCGTCGTCCAATCTCGCCCGTTACGATGGTGTGCGTTACGGACTGCGGGTCGAGGGTGACGACATCACGGATATGTATGAAAAAACCCGTGCCGAAGGATTTGGTCCAGAAGTGCAGCGTCGCATCATGATCGGCACCTATGTGCTTTCCGCAGGTTATTATGATGCCTATTACTTGCGTGCTCAAAAGGTGCGCACGCTGATCAAACGCGATTTCGAGACGGTGTTTGCCGATGGCGTGGATTGCATTTTGACGCCCGCCACGCCAAGCGCCGCTTTCGCGATTGGTGACAAAGAAATGGCGGCTGATCCTGTCAAAATGTATCTCAACGATGTTTTCACAGTGACGGTGAACATGGCTGGATTGCCCGGCATCTCCGTGCCGGCAGGTCTGTCCGCCGATGGATTGCCTCTCGGTTTGCAGCTGATCGGTCGGCCTTTTGACGAAGAAACCCTGTTTCAGGCTGGCCATGTGATCGAGCAGGCTGCGGGTCGTTTTTCGCCGTCCGCCTGAGAACAGTTTTTAGGGCGTCATTGCGCGGCCTGTCCGCGCAATCCATACCCCGGATTATGGGCCAGCCCATGGATTGCAGGGACACGCCCTGCAATGACGATTGAGGGGAGTGTCACCCAAACCAGTCCATGAACACATCGACATTGCCTCGAAAGCCAGCCTCATAGTCACCGTCGCCCGAATGGTAGACGCCCTCGAAACTGACTGCGCCGGTGTAGCCATCCGCCTTTAACGCGGCTCCGATCTTTGGGAACGCATCCGCCAATTGTCCTTTGCCCATGGGGCGCACTTCCAGGCGGGCTTTGGGCGTGTCCACTTGGACGTCCTTGATATGGACATGCCCGATATAGCCGTCTCGCAGCAATTCGTAAGCGTCTGGGTATGCGGTCTCGTGGCAAAAGCAGGCGTTTGCAGGGTCCCACAAGACTTTCAGGGTGTCTTTTGCGTCCAGATCGTCGATCAGTTTCCGGGCCGTCCAGGCCGAGTGCACCATGATGCCGTTTCCTGTCTCGTTGACCAGAGTGACGCCATGCTCTCGGGCCAGTTCGACTGCGGGGGCGGTGAGGGCCAGTTGTTTGTCCCACGCGCCGTGAGCGACGTTCCATTTTTCGGCACCATGGCTGCCCCACAGGATCATCTCCTTCTTGCCGGTCATGATGCGCACGGTTTGGCAGTCGAGTTCCAGCGCCATGTCGATGCAGCGTTTGAGCGCGTCCATATGCCGGGTGTGGAGTGTGTCTCCCGGTTCGGACGTTGCCATGGGCATGCCGGCAAACAGGTGGCGCGAAATGGAAGACACTTCCATGTTGCGGGTCCTAATTTCTGCCTTGGCAGCCCTGATCTCCTGCTCGGAAAGATCACCCACTTCCTTGTTGCCGATATATTGAAGCTCCGGGTGGTGCAGCCCGTATTCTAACATCACATCAAGTGCATGGGGCAGGTCTCGGCTGATGCCGTCCGTTATGACGCCCAGCTTTGGGGAGGACCTCATCGGCTGACCTCCACTTGGGCGATGTCTTCCAAGATTTTGGTGATCACCCAGTTGTCGCCGTCCGGATAGCGGGTGATGCCGGACTGGAACAACTGCATGGCCATGGATGCGGTGAACAAGGGCACGCCCAGCTTTTGAGCAAAACTGGTGGAGATTGTGAGGTCCTTGTGCATAGTGGCGATGTGGCTGCCGCCGCCTTCAAACTCACGGTCGATCATCTTTTCAATGCAGCCTTGCATGAGCGGAGACCCACCGGATGACGTGGAGAAGACGTCGAGTGCGGTTTGACCCGGCACGCCGGCCTTGGCCGCCATGACGACAGCTTCCATGGTGGCCGAAAAAATCGATCCCAGCAGGCTCTGCAAACAGGCTTTGACCGTTTGTCCCATGCCGGGTTCGGATCCCACGTGATGGATGGATGCGCTGATGGCCTCCAAGACCGGGCGGTTGGCTGCCAATAGATCGTCCGGTGCTGATGTCATTAAGGTTAGCGTTCCGCCCTGTGCGCCGGGGTAACCGCCCGATACGGGCGTATCGATAACGTGGTAGCCGCGCCGATGAAGCTGTTCGGCGATTTCCACCACCTCGTGCGGATGGAATGTGGCTGTGATGATCACGGTCGCTCCCGGTTGCAACGTTGTGCAGAGACCGTCTTCTCCAAACAGGGCTTCGTGCGCATCGCTGGCAGCCATCACCATCACAAAGACGGCGTCAGCGTCCTTGCCAACCTCAGCCGCGCTGGAGCGGGCGTGTAGGCCGTCAGCCACCAGATCATCCACCTTGTGGGTGATCGGGTCATAGCCTGTGGTGATGAACTGCGACTTGGCGAGGTTGCGGGCGATGCCTGAGCCCATATTGCCAAGGCCGAGAACGCCGATTGTCTTGGGGTTCTGGATTGAAACTTCGGGGTCAGTTCGAGTGTTGGTCATGGCGGGTCTCTCCTCCTTTGAAACCCAAAGAAGACTGGCTTCCGCCCCTCGCACTGCGCGTGTAGCGCGATGCCTGCGACCAGGTGCCAGTGCGACGACCCGAACGTTGAAGGCACCATATTGGCTCGCATCGTGCAAGCGCGATCAAACTCGCAAGCGGTGTGCTTTTTCTTGTTTCACGCCGACAATTGATTTAGCCAAGGACGTCAATATTTGGAGCCTAAGAACTGGCCCAACCTGCACACCAAAAGAGCATTTGTGATGAGCCTCGTGGACACCCGCACACCAAACCCGGACCATTTTTTCCCCGGCGAAAACCATCCGTGGGAATTGGTTATCGGGCTTGAGGTCCATGCGCAGGTGACGTCGGAAGCAAAATTGTTTTCGGGAGCGTCTACCGAATTTGGCAAGGAACCCAACTCAAATGTTTCATTGGTGGACGCCGCCATGCCGGGCATGTTGCCCGTGGTGAACGAGGAGTGCGTGCGCCAAGCGGTGCGCACCGGCCTTGGGATGAAAGCGCAGATCAACAAGCGCTCGGTGTTTGACCGTAAGAACTATTTCTATCCCGACCTGCCGCAAGGCTATCAGATTTCGCAGCTTTATCACCCCATCGTGGGTGAGGGCACCGTGACTGTACAGGTTGGACCCGACAGCAAGGGCCGGTTTGAAACCGTTGAAATCGGCGTCGAGCGTCTGCATTTGGAACAGGATGCCGGCAAATCCATGCACGATCAGCACCCGACTATGAGCTATGTCGATCTGAACCGTTCTGGTGTTGCCCTGATGGAGATCGTCTCCAAGCCTGACATTCGCTCCATCGACGAAGCGAAAGCATATGTCACCAAGCTGCGCTCCATTATGCGCTATCTGGGAACGTGTGACGGCAATATGGAACAGGGGTCTCTGCGGGCTGATGTCAACGTGTCAGTGCGTGAGCCGGGCGGTGAATTCGGGACACGTTGCGAGATCAAGAACGTCAATTCCATTCGTTTCATGGGACAAGCGATCGATTACGAAGCCCGTCGCCAGATCGAAATTCTGGAAGAGGGTGGAACAATCGATCAGGAAACTCGGTTGTTCGATCCTGTTAAGGGTGAGACGCGGTCCATGCGGTCCAAGGAAGAAGCGCATGATTATCGCTATTTCCCGGACCCCGATCTGCTGCCGTTGGAATTCGATGATGCGTTTGTGGAAGACCTGAGCGCTCATTTGCCGGAATTGCCGGACGCCAAGCGCACGCGCTTTATGGCGGATGGGCTGTCAGAGTATGACGCGTCTATTCTGGTTTCTGACAAAGCAATTGCTGATTACTTCGAGCAGGTGGCAGAAGGCCGTGATGCGAAATTGGCGGCCAACTGGACCATTAACGACCTTTTGGGCGCGCTCAACAAAGCCGGAACTGACATTGCTGATAGCCCCATTTCACCCGCGCAACTGGGGGGCATTGTGGACCTTATCAAGGCCGACACAATCTCGGGAAAGATCGGTAAAGACCTGTTTGAGATCCTTTGGAATGAGGGTGGGGACCCGGCCAAGATCGTGGAAGACCGCAGCATGGCGCAGGTGACGGACACGGGTGCGATTGAAGCCGCCGTGGACGCGATCATTGCCTCCAACCCCGATAAAGTTCAGCAGGCCCGCGAAAAACCCAATATGATCGGTTGGTTCGTAGGCCAAGTGATGAAAGAAACCGGCGGCAAGGCCAATCCAAAGGCTGTGAATGAGCTTTTGCGAAAGAAAATTGCGGAATAATCTTTTCGGGTTCAATCCCAGCAGATTGTGATTGTTTTGGTCACCTTTTTGCTTTATTCGAAAAGTGTCCAACGGGAGAGCGCAGATTAGCTGCCGCCGAAGGAGCAACCGCCCCGGAAACTCTCAGGTATCGGGACCGTTGGACACGATGAACTCCGAAGAGCGAATGGTCTCGCAACCATTCCACCGAAGGAGCAAGCCGCATTTGACTTTTTTGACGCGGTGAATCTCTCAGGTTTTTTCACGGAGGGGGCGCATTGCACAGCGATGCCCACCCTTAACGTGCGAAAAATCGGGAGACCTCTCTCATGAAATCAATTGCTGTTATCGGCGCCGGAATCACCGGCGTAACCACCGCTTGGAAACTCATGCGGCGCGGCGTGGACGTGACGCTCATCGACGCTAACCCGTATGCGGCCATGGAAACCAGTTTTGCCAATGGCGGGCAGTTATCCGCCTCCAACGCGGAAGTGTGGAACAGCCTCGGCACTGTGCTTAAGGGCATGAAATGGATGCTCTCGTCCAACGCGCCCCTGTTGGTGAACCCCAAACCGAGCTGGCACAAAGCGTCATGGATGGCGGAGTTTGTCGCGCAAATCCCCCACTACGAACGCAACACGGTTCAGACCGCCAAAATGGCTATTGCTGCCCGCGCGCATTTGCTGGCGATGGCAGACGAAGCCGGATTGGATTTTGACCTCGAAAAGCGTGGCATTCTGCATGTCTACCGCGATGAGAAGTCGTTTCGTGCCGCTGAGAAGGTGACAACCCTGCTGGCCAAGGGGGGTGTCAACCGCTCAGCTGTGTCGCCGTTGGAGATCCGCAAAATGGAGCCTGCATTGAAGGGCTCACTTTATGGCGGCTTTTTCACTGAGGACGACATGACGGGTGATATTCACCGCTTCTCCACCGGCCTTGCCAAAGCATTGGTCGACCGTGGTGCCAAGATGCGTCTGGGCGAGCGGGTGACGGCAGCAAAAGTTTGCGACGAAGGCGTTGATCTCAGTTTCGATGTCGTGAACGGCCCGTCGAGCGAGCGCTTCAGTTCAGTTGTTGTGTGCGCGGGCGTTGCGAGCCGTGACATTGCGGCCATGCTTGGGGACCGTGTGAACATCTACCCGGTCAAAGGCTATTCCATAACCGTCCACATGGACGATCAGGCCAGCCAAGACGCGGCCCCTTGGGTGAGCTTGCTGGACGATGACGCGAAACTGGTGACGAGCCGATTGGGCAAGAACCGCTTTCGCGTTGCGGGCACGGCTGAGTTCAACGGCTACAACAAGGATATTCGCGCAGACCGTATCAAACCGCTCATCGACTGGACCCGGGACCTCTTCCCGGGCCTGTCCACCGAGTATGTGACACCCTGGGCGGGCTTGCGCCCGATGATGCCCAACATGATGCCGCGCGTGGGGCAGGGCCGCAGCCAACGGGTGTTCTACAACACGGGCCACGGTCATTTGGGCTGGACGCTGAGTGCTGTGACGGCAGACATGGTGGCCGAAATGGCCACAGCCCGACCTGAACAACCGGTTCATGGTGGCCTGTCCACAGTGGCCGCCTGACCGGTCTGCTTTGCGTGTGCGCTGAATTCAAAAAGCGCTTGATCTTATGACCGTCGCTTCCCAACATTGTCGAGCAAATGGTGTTGGGAGGCGATGGTTTTGGATACGCAATTTGAGAAAGTACATGAGGCTTTCTTGACTGACGGCGTCGCCGTGATTCGTGATGTGTTAGATGCGGCTTGGCTGGAGCGGCTTGCAGATGCGATTGAGTATAACATCGCCAATCCCGGTCCTCACGGCAAAAACCATGCCGAAGGTGGCGGCGCTTATTTTGGGGATTATGTGAACTGGAAGCGCATTCCAGATTTTATCCGTGTGGCGAGCGAAGGTCCGCTGGGCGCATTAGCTGCGCAATTGATGGGCGCACAAAAGGTTCAGTTTTTCCACGAGCATGTGTTGGTGAAAGAGCCCGGCAATTCGTCCGCCACACCATGGCATCAGGACATGCCGTATTATTGTCTCGATGGTGAGAAGACGGTTAGCCTTTGGGTACCGCTCGATTCTGTGGGTGAGGCGGAGAGTCTGAATTTCCTCAAAGGCAGTCACGGCGGCAAACGCACCTACACGCCGCGCAGGTTCAAGACTTTGGAGCCACTTGAGGGCGATACGACTGCCTATGCACCGTTTCCCGAGATTGATTTAGAAGACGGTCGGGTGGTGAGCTATGCGGTCAATCCGGGGGACGTGTTGGCTTTTGATTTCCACACTCTGCATGATGCTCCTGCCAACCCCACCGACACGCGCCGTAGGGCCGTGAGTTTTCGGTTTGTCGGTGAGGGCGCTCGCTACGTGGAACGTCCGCACGATGTGTCCCCTCCGTTTCCCGACTTGGGTCTTAAACTGGCGATGAATGATCCTCTGCCGGAAGACTGGTTTCCCACCGTTTGGTCGGCCTGACGGCTATTGTAGACACTAGTTAAGGTCTGCCAGTTGGCCCTGGGGATCGTAGAGGCCAGTCACCGTGCAATCGACGACGTATTGGCGCTCCTGCGGATCGCAGATGACTTTTGCTGCGGTGAGTGCTGCTGATTTGGTTGCCCAGCCGCAACTGACTTCATGCCAATGGACGCCTTCATTGTGCTGCAAAAAAACGTCCACGCTCCATCCGGCGGGGAAGCACCAATTTGTTCTCAAACAATCAGCGGCCAACGCACCGCCATCGGTGCATTTTTTGGTGGCGCAGGCGAAGGCTTGCTCGGCGGTCGCGGCAACACACAGGCCGGTCGATTGTTCCGGCGCTTGGACGAAAGCGATCCCCATGCGCTCTTGCGCGGTTGAGGGGGCTGGCAAGGCAGCGGTCAGCAAGGCGGACAAGGCGAATGCGGTTCTTCTTAAAATGGTTGCGTGCTTCATTTTATTAGCCGTCAGTGCGGGTCAGATTTCTATCTTACCCTTTAGCACAGTTTGGCTGGTTGCTCACCGTGCAACACTCCATTCGGTCTGGACACAGTACGGTCAGCGCCGCTAAGGATTGTGGTGACATTGTCCACCGGCGCAGTATGCGGCGACATCAGGCTTCGGGAGCGGCCACACCCATGAAAAACTTCCTGCTACAACTCTTCACATGGTGGAACGGCCAGACGATGGGCACCCGCTTTTTTACGTGGCGTAAGGGGGAGAAGGTCGGTGAAGACGACGAGGGCAATGTTTATTACCAGCACGGGGAGCGCCGTTGGGTGATCTATAATGGTTTGGCGGAGGCCAGCCGGATTCCCCCGGGCTGGCACGGGTGGATGCATCATCGCGTTGACACGCCACCCAGCGATGAGACCTATACGAAGCGGGAGTGGGAAA
>JBCBYZ010000125.1:0-9833 GCA_039815595.1 Pseudomonadota bacterium
ACAGCCAAATCCAACTGCTCCTGCGCCGATACCATCTTGCTGCGTTCCAAGTCGATCTGGGCGCGATTTTCGGCAATACGCGCTTCCATCTCCGCGACGTTGGCTTTGGCTTCAGTCAAGTTACCGCGATAGGTGAAATCGTCGATCTCAACCAGAGCATCGCCTTTGGTAACGGTTCCTCCAGCCCGCAGTTTGGGGCTGATTTTGACGATTTCACCGCCAACCAGGGATCGCAATTCGACAGTTCTGGCGGCAATGGTTTGCCCGTAGGCCACAAAGGTTGGTTGATGATCTCTCAGCGCGACTTGCGCCATATCCACCGTATAAACAGTTTGGAAGGGCGGGCGTGTGCGCGGTTCCGGTTTGCTGGCAATCAGGCGGTTGGTGGCCATGTAGGCCGCAAACAAAATAGCGACCATCAAGATCGCCTGGAACAAGCCTTTGCCCAACCCCACGGCCACTGATCCAAACCGTCCCCGGTTTGGCGCTTGTGCCGGATAGGGCATCGCGTCGTGGTCCGCATAGGCGATCTCGCCCATGCTGGACCCGGCCACAGGTTCTTTTCCCTCCGGCACGGTGAGCGACTTATCAGGGGTCACTTTGTCAAGCATGGCGTCTTCCTGTTTGCCATTTAGATGTGCACCGCCGCAGTGACGCGCAAGTTAACAATGCGCAATACAGCGGACGCGCCACTACGAGGCGCGGTATCATACCCGCCTTGGCAAAAAGATGCTGCACCGAATTGACCGTAACCGGCCTGTGTGCCGCAGCCCTTCTATCAAGGACCACGGCGCATGGCTTATGTCACAAACTATGAAACGACCGATGACACCTCCTGTGAACAGGCAGGCAATGCTCAGTGTGGGTTGGCAACCGCTCCGTCCGCCGCGTCGCTGTTTCCCCCGGTGTGCCCGGGCTTGGCCCCATTTTTGGAAAAGTCAGACGGATCAAAGCTGTAGTGTTCGCTGCAAAACTGGCAGGTGACGAAGATTTTGCCGTCTTCTACGCTTTCAGCCCGTTCCTCTTCCGTGAGTCCTTGCAGCATGGCTCGCACCTTTTCTTGCGAACAGGAGCACTCCTCACGCACTTTGGTGGGGTCAAAAATGCGCACACCGTGCTCATGGAACAATCTGAACAGGAGCCGCTCCGGCTCCACGGCGGTGTCGGTCAATTCCACATCATCAATGGTGCCCATCAGCGCCTGTGCTTCGCGCCAGGCATCGTCTTCCTGATAGCCATCATCGTCCAACGCGCCATCACCACCCGGCAGATCCTTCTGGCGCATGCGCTCGGTCGAGTCGGGAAGGAATTGCAGCAACACGCCGCCTGCCGTCCAACTGTGGCTGGGGCCTTCGCCTTGTTTGGCACTTTCATTGCGGGTCAGGACTTCACCAACGGCCAACCGGATTTCGGTGGGAATTTGCTCGGACTGGCGGAAATAGCGGCGCGCCACTTCTTCGAGACCAATGCCATCCAGTTGCACAATGCCCTGATAGCGCTGGGTGTACTCACCTTGATCGATGGTCATGGCCAAAACGCCGTTGCCCAACAAATCGGGCGCGGTGGACTTACCATTCACTACAGCGGCAGCCACTTGATCAGCATCGTAGCGGGCATAGGCGCGCACGGAATCCGGCGTGGTAAAATCCGTAACCAAAAGCGGTACGGGACCATCGGTCTTGGTTTGAAGAATGAATTTGCCTTCAAACTTCAACGCTGTGCCAAGCAAAACCGTCAGCGTGACGGCTTCTGCCAGCAACCGGCTCACCGCTTCGGGATAGGCGTGACGGTCTAAAATCGCGTCGAGCATCGGGCCCAGTTGCACGGCGCGACCCCGCACATCCAACGGCTCAACCTGAAACGGGATCACCATGTCCTGTCCGGCAAAATCAATGGAAAGAGATGCAGCCTCTAATGTGCTCATATCGATTGTCCTTTGCGCACTTTGCGCGTCCGCTCGTCTTGTGTGGTCGCCCAGCCCGCCTGCAGGATTTGGCTTCATGCTGCCAACCCGACATGACACATCATCCTTGCGCGGTTTCAAAAGCGCAAAGCGCGCGGTCTCAACTCGTGGTAAAGCGAGGGGAGGACTGGTCTAAGTAAGAGCGCGACTGCGTTTGAAAAACCTGTGGGCTGTGGCCCGTTCTCGTTGTGCGTAGATGGGTTGGGAAACGAATTGTCGCAAGAGGGCCTCTATTGGCCCTCCAAGCACCACATCAAGATGCCCTTTTGTGCATGGAGGCGATTTTCAGCCTCGTCAAACACCACAGATTGGGGGCCATCCATCACAGCATCGGTGACCTCCTCGCCACGGTGCGCGGGAAGACAATGCATGAAGATCGCATCCTTATCGGCCTTAGCCATAATGGTTTCATTGACCTGGTAGGGCGCAAACACATTGTGGCCGCCGGACTCATCCTCTTGGCCCATCGAGGTCCACGTATCCGTGACCACGCAGTCGGCACCGGCCACTGCGGTCGCCGTGTCTTTGGCAAACGTAATGTCAGCACCTTCCACACGGGCCCAGTTTGTATAGCGCTCATTGGGCTCATAGCCCTTCGGCACAGCGGCGCGCAGCGCAAATCCGAAACGGGCGGACGCCTCCATCATGGAGTGCAGCACGTTGTTACCGTCGCCGGTCCAAGCAAAGGTTTTGCCCTTGGGGCTGCCCTTGTGTTCCTGAAAGGTCATCACGTCTGCCATCAGTTGGCAGGGATGGGTTTCATCCGTCAGGCCGTTGATCACAGGCACGGTTGCATAGTCTGCCAACTCCAAAAGCCGGTCATGGGCGGTGGTGCGGATCATGATCGCATCGACATAGCGCGATAAAACACGGGCCGTGTCGGCAACGGTTTCTCCGCGTCCCAATTGCGAGGAGGCACCATCCAGCACAATCGTCTCGCCACCCAGTTGGCGCATCCCGACATCAAACGAGACACGCGTGCGGGTGGACGGCTTGTCGAAGATCATGGCCAGCACCTTGCCTTCCAGCGGTCGGTCGGCGGTCCCGGCTTTGGTTTTGGCTTTGATGGCGTGGGCCGTGTCCAAAATAGCGTTCAACTCCCCGCCCTCGACGGCGGAGAGGTCCAAAAAGTGTTTTGCCATGGTGTCAGCCGGCCCGCTTCATCGTTTGGGTCATCGCATCAAGGGCCGTTGTGAGCCTGGCTACAGCCTCTTTTATGTCGTCCTCGGTGACGGTAAGCGGTGGAATGAGACGCACCACATTGTCTCCGGCGGGCACCGCCAGCAAGTGTTGGTCACGCATCGCAGCCACCACGTCCGTATTGGTCGCTTTGCATTTGATCCCTTGCAAGAGGCCGTCGCCGCGCACCTCTTCCAGAAGCTGCGGATAGGTATCCACGACTTCGGCCAAGCGCTGGCGCATGAAGATGGCTTTGTCTTGGACAGCGTCTAAAAATCCGTCTTCCAGAACCACGTCCAGCACGGCATTGCCGACCGCCATAGCAAGCGGATTGCCGCCATAGGTCGTGCCGTGGGAGCCGGGCTGCATACCCTTGGCCGCATCTTCCGTTGCCAAACACGCACCGACGGGAAACCCGCCACCTATGCCTTTCGCGATGCCCATAATATCCGGCGTTGCGCCTTCCACCCACTGATGGGCAAACAACTTTCCAGTTCGGCCAATGCCGCATTGCACTTCATCATAGATCAACAAAATACCGTGCTCGTCGCACAACTCCCGCAGGCCGCGCAGGCATTGGTGCGGGACGGGCCGAATGCCACCCTCGCCCTGAACCGGTTCAATCAAAATCGCCGCTGTCGTGTCCGTGATCGCAGCCTTAAGCGCTTCGTGGTCGCCGAAAGGCAATTGGATGAAGCCCTGCGTCTTTGGGCCGAACCCAGCAAGGTATTTTTCATTTCCTCCAGCCGCGATGGCAGCCAGCGTGCGGCCGTGAAAAGCGCCCTCAAAGGTGATGATGTCCACACGGTCGGGATTGCCGTTTGCATAATGCCAACGACGCGCCGTCTTAAAAGCGCACTCCATGGATTCAGATCCGGAATTGGTGAAAAACACCCGCTCGGCAAAGCTTTCCTCGCAGAGCCGCCGCGCCAGAGATTCTTGTTGTGGGCTCTCATAGAGGTTTGAGACGTGCCAGAGCTTCGAGGCTTGCTCCGTCAGCGCTTCCACCAGGTGGGGGTGGCCGTGGCCCAGAGCGTTGACCGCAATGCCGGCTGCAAAATCGAGGAATTCTTCACCCGTGTTGGTGAACAGTCGTACTCCTTCACCGCGCTCAAAATGAATCGGCGCTCTTGCAAAAGCGCTAAACAAAGCGGTGTTGGTTTCGGCCTGGGCCATGGGACTGTTCACTTTCTTGAACCTGCGGTGCCGTCCCATCCTTGGCGCGGCACCCGTGAGGGATTGGGTACGACGCAATTGCGCCGGGAACCACCCGCCATTGTGGCAGACGGGGTGGCAGACGAGAAAAGAAAAACCGCCTTGCGGCGGTCGCACCACCATTAAAGACACCACGTGTCCTGTCAATTGGACACCTCCCCCTAGCAAGCCCACCCCGCCAGGTGCCAAGGCGGCAGGGTCAAGGAAAAAGAGGTGGCCGGAAACGGTTAACAGTGGATTAAGATTCTGTTTGAGGCACCATTCTACCGGCTTTGGTGGAATTCAGATTCTCTGAGTTGGGGACAAAGTGAAAAAATGATTCGTGGTGGCTGGGAGCGGGTTGCGGGCGAGTCAACCACCATTGTAGCTTCTGCCGGAGCAGTCCGGACGATAAAGCCAGGCCTCAAATCCGAATAAGTTCAACGGTGGGATCGACCCATTGTTTTAAAATCTGCCTTCGGCGGATACGGGTTTTTGCGCGCTTTTTTCTGACGGGCTCATGTGATGCGGCGAGCCTAAGGAGCCATGAATGTCCTGGACGAATGAACGCGTGGAACGATTGTCAAAACTGTGGGCCGAGGGGCTGAGCGCCAGTCAAATTGCCGCCGATCTGGGCGGCGTGACCCGTAATGCGGTGATCGGCAAAGTGCATCGTCTGGGTCTTTCCGGGCGTGCCCGGGCAACGCCCAAGCAGCAGAGCCAAGCCCCACGCCGCAAGGCGACACCGCGCACGGCGTCGTCCGGCTTTAACCGCTCCAACAGCGCCCCGCGTCCATCGTCCGCTCCGCGCAGTGTTGGAAACGCAGCCCTCAACTTGGAATATGAGGAAGAGGTGGAAGTCGTCGCGAAGCCCACCGAAGATGTTGTAGTGCCCATCTCCCGCAAACTCACGCTCATGCAGTTGACTGAAAACAGCTGCAAATGGCCAACTGGCGATCCCACCATGCCGGGCTTCTCGTTTTGCGGCCACCAAAGCGCCGATGGCAAACCCTATTGCGAGCATCACTCCAAACTGGCTTTTCAGCCGGCGTCGGAGCGTCGCCGCCGCAGATAGGCTCTGTTCTAATTCCCGACAGCCCAATGAAATTTGCAGAGCCCGCCAGCGACAGCATGGCGGGTTTTTTATTGCTCCGCATCACGCTGGCTCGCCGCAAAACAGGCTCGGTTGACACGGTCGATGCGCTCAAAGATCGTGATGCGAAGAATTTGCCAGTCTGCGCCGATGGCGCATGGGGAGAGCGTTTTGATTGAAATAGATGTTAGTGGCGAGACCCGCGCATTCGACCTGGACGACCCAAATCTGCCGGATTGGGTTGCGGACAAGGCGTTTTCCAGCGGGCGCTATCCTTACGACAAAAAGCTTAAGCGGTCCGTGTATGAAGACGAGCTATACGCCCTGCAATTGGAGATGGTGAAACTCCAAAGTCACCGTATGAAAACGGGTGAGCGCATCCTGCTGGTTTTTGAAGGGCGGGATGCGGCCGGTAAGGGTGGCACCATCGGCACGTTTCGGACGTATCAAAAAGCCCGTCACGCCCGCATCGTTGCGCTGAGTGCCCCCACCGAAACCGAACGGGGACAATGGTATTTTCAGCGTCACATCGAACACTTTCCAACAACCGGCGGCATGGTTCTTTTTGATCGCTCTTGGTACAATCGCGGCGGCGTCGAACCTGTGATGGGATTTTGCAGCGAAGAAGAGACCGCGCATTTTTTGACCCAAGTGCCCAGCGTGGAGCAGGCCATCGTTGATGATGGCATCCATCTGTTTAAGTTCTGGCTCAATATCGGGCAGGAAATGCAGATCAAACGCTTTCACGACCGGCGACACAACCCATTGAAACAATGGAAGCTCTCGCCAATCGACCTAAAGGCACTGAGACTGTGGGATGCCTATACCGATGCGCGGGACCGAATGTTGCAGGCCACCCACAGTGACATTGCGCCTTGGACCATCATCCGTTCCAACGACAAGCGTCGCGCCCGCCTCAACGCGTTGCGCACCGTGCTTTTGACGATGGAGTATGACGGCAAAAGCACGGACAATATCGGCGAGATCGATACCGAGATTGTGGGCCGCGGACCTGCGTTTTTGGCGGACAAAGAAGGCTAGAGTCTTCGGATCTGAACGCCGGCACAGCTCGCTTCTAACGGTCGACCCGAACGCGGATGGTGGAAATGTCCACCGCTTTGCCGGTGCCACCCAGATCAGTATTAATCGCCAAACGTGCCCGTTCGCCGGAGGCCAAGCGGGTGTCGTTGATCAGGACATCGAAAATGAAAGGCTGCAAACGTCCATCGATTTGAAAGCGCTTGCGGCCGCAACTGCCCAAGGCTCCAAACTCGCAATAGATCGAGAATTGTTGCTCGCCATCCACCGCCTGCATGGTAATTTCAAACGTAGCCGCACGACCGCGCAATTGCTCCATGACACCGGGGGGCATGACGAAGCGAATGCGGTTATCAACCCCCTGATTGGAGGCCAAACGAGCAAAGGTGCGACCGTCAGCGCGCAGCAGTTCCGCACGCCCCTCATTGCCGGTCTCAATGCTTTCAGGATTGCTGTCGGCGGAGAAGACGGAAACCCATCCGGCATTGGCGTCGGGATTAAATGAACCGGACTCGATGGTTGGTGCCGGATTGGGCACCGAACCGTCCAAGCGTGACCGCAGGAGGTCCGGACCGAACGTCACCATCCACCACAGCGTGACGCCCAAGCCAGTTATAATGATCGCCCAAAACAGCATCTTCGCGTAGGGCTTTTTCTCCCGCAAAAGGTCGCCGTCATAGTCACGCTCACCATGGGGGTGCGGACTGGCGGCCACGTTCGGACCCGGAGCGGCGGCAGGATTGGGCACGGGCTGAGGTGCTGTCATCTGCGGAGTGCCCTGGGACGGGGGCGAGGGTGAAGGCGGAGGCGGTGGTGCAACACCAAAATTGAGCGCGCCGTCGACGGCGGGGACAGCTTTTTGCTCTGGTGCCGGTTGCGGAATGGGCTGCTGCACTGCGGTCGGAGGCGCAGGTTGCAGGCCTTGTTGCGGGACTGACTGCTGAACGGGTTCAAGAGGAGCCGCCTTGAACTGTGGTACCGGTTCTGCCGACGCTGTTCGGCTCATCTCCACCTGAACGATGGCCGCTTCAAGCTTCTGGCGTTGCAGGGCGATGGTTTCTGCGGGCATGCCCTCTTTTTGCTGGATCATACGCTCCAGCGCCTCGCGCGAAGAGCGATAGATCACCTGTCTGGTCTCAGCCGACGGATTGTCGTGCTTTGCCAATGCAGATCGCAAAAGATCTTCGAATCCCGCCAAGGGTTTGCTCCATCGCCGCCGTTGATTCGGTTTTATCGGGCCTGAGGCGCTTTGCAAAGCAATGAGGCGCAGCCACTGCCTGATCAAACTACCGCCAGGGAAAGACCGGAGCACACGTCACGGCTAACCGCCGTTGTTTGGGGCGGATGGTGGGTGCTGTGAGATGGGTGCAAGAAAACAGAATAATTGACGTATTGGTAAGAGTTTGTAGTGTGCGCGGCAATCCAATCTGACCCCATCAAGGACGCTCCATGGCCGTACCCGCAATCCTTAAGGATGGCTTGCGCCTTCCCGCAATTGCTTCTCCGTTGTTCATCATTTCGCACCCGCCATTAGTGATCGAACAGTGCAAAGCCGGGGTGATCGGGTCTTTTCCAGCGCTCAACGCGCGGCCTGCCGAGCAGTTGGACGAATGGCTGGCGGAAATCACGGAAACGCTTGCCGCCCACAATGCCGCGAACCCGGATCAACCGGCGGCACCGTTTGCGGTGAACCAGATCGTCCACAAGTCCAACGACCGCTTGGAACACGATCTTGAGATGTGCGTGAAGTACAAGGTGCCCATCGTCATCACGTCGCTTGGCGCCCGCCCGGAACTCAACGAGGCGGTTCATTCTTATGGGGGGATCGTCCTTCACGACATCATCAACAACCGCTTTGCCCATAAGGCCATTGAAAAAGGGGCTGACGGCCTGGTGGCCGTCGCTGCGGGAGCCGGGGGCCACGCCGGCACCCTGTCGCCGTTTGCGTTAATCCAGGAAATTCGCGAGTGGTTTGATGGCCCGCTGCTGCTGTCCGGCTCGATCGCCACGGGCGACGCTGTGCTGGCGGCACAGGCCATGGGGGCGGATATGGGCTATATCGGGTCAGCCTTCATCGCCACCGAAGAGGCACGGGCGGTCGACACCTATAAGCAGATGATTGCCGACAGCAACGCCGACGACATCGTCTATTCCAATCTGTTTACCGGGGTGCACGGAAACTATCTGCGCGGTTCAATTGAGGCGGCAGGCATGGACCCCAATGACCTGCCCGAATCCGATCCAAGTTCCATGAGCTTTGGTTCCAACACCACAAAAGCGTGGAAAGACATTTGGGGCTCGGGCCAGGGCATTGGCGCGGTCAAAGCCGTCGTTCCCACCAGGGTCCTCGTAGACCGAATGGTGGATGAATACGAAACCGCAAAGTCCCGCATCGCAGCGTAGCGCACCGCTAAAAAAGCTTGCAAATTTGCACCCCGGCGCGGGAAAGCGAACCCCGCTTTGCCGGGATGTTTTTGTTCCGCTCCGCTCCAGCGGACCTTAATAAACAGCAGTCCAACTCGCCCGAAGGGGTGGACTGCAAAACTCCTTAAACCGACAAAAATAACCATATTAATCGGTTCAATTTCGATTTCTCGACATCCAAAGCGCTTCGAATTTAGAGAATAGTGATTTTATGCCCTCCGCAGAGTGCTGATTCATAAGCGTTTTTGACTTCTTACGTAAACGTAACAGTAACATACGTGCACACGATCAGCGGTTTGCCCTAAATCAGCAGCGTCGGTCCGAGGGGCGGGGCGCAAACGTTCGTCGGCCTTGTTCGGTGAACTAGTCTCTTGGACCGACGCCAGACCCAAAAGTGCGGCTTTGCAAGTGGCTACGCCGAAGGTCTGGAAAGATGCACGTTTGTCCACCATCCCATCCCTCCTTGGTGCGGCGCGTGCAACTTGAACGGTCTCGACGCTGCGGGGGGCAAATTCTCGGTGTCAGATCGACCGTTTAGGGGCGATCGTTGGGCTCGGCTGCAAAGCTGGGCCCAATTTCGTTTGGGGGGGACGGCTCAGAACGCGATGAGCGCGTCTTTTATACTTGTCGCCATCGCATGATAGGCGGGTGTCGTTTCAATGTTGAATACGGTCAAAGCCTGTTCGATATGGGCCAGTCCCGTTTTGCGATGGTGTTCCACGCCGGATGCATCGCCCAAGACACCGCACTTTTCCATGTATGCGCGGTGCACGTCAGCCAGATTGTTTTGCGTCCCCGCCCAGTCCAGAGGCACGCGCTCTTGCGTCCACTCCTCCAGCGCCGCGCGATAGGCCGTCACGGCCTCGTCCAGCCGCTCCGTCCCTCTTTCGCGTGCACCAAGGGTCCAAAGCGCAGTGCCCAGATTGTTTTGCGTCATCGCCC
>JBCBYZ010000196.1:0-3537 GCA_039815595.1 Pseudomonadota bacterium
CGCAGCGGCCTTCGCTTTCCTCGCAGCACTTCTGGCGCTCGTCATCATGATGCGCTTGCTCCGCAGCATCAGCTTTACGCCGTACGTAATTTACCGGGTGGCTCTCGGCATTGGTCTGCTGATCTGGGCCTATGCTTAAGTCTTGAGGTTCTTGGCGCTTTCCTTGATCGCGTCATACTGACCCGACGGGCGGAAGCGCCACAGATAGTCCGGCAGCACCGCGTCCATGGCGACGGGCTTTATGCCCAACTCGGCAAAGCCCATGGCTCCGTCCGCCACGACATTGTCGTTGCGCAAATTGCGGACCTGGTCTTGCGTGATCTGCGCTGGCACCAGACCCAGCGACAACGTGTTCGCCAGATCAAATCCAAAGCCCATGATATTTGCTGCAAAAAACGGGATGTTCACCACAGCCCGGCGACGGCGGATAACGTGCAGCATCGACACCATCAGTTCACGGAAACTGCGCACATCCGGGCCGCCCAGTTCGTAAACGCCCGGGGCAACATCCGTGGTCAGCGCAAGGGCCGCGGCTTGTGCCACATCGTCCACAAACACAGGCTGAAACAGAGTGTCGGCACCCACCACAGGCAGGATCGGACCCAGCCGCGACATCGACGCAAACCGATTGAAAAACTCATCCTCAGATCCAAACACAATCGATGGGCGCAGGATCACGGCGTTGGGCATGCTCTCCAGCACAGCCCGCTCACCTTCTGCCTTGGTGCGGGCGTAATCGCTAGCGCTTTCAACGTCCGCGCCAATCGCAGATACGTGCACCATCTTGGCAACGCCATGCGCCGCAGCGATGCGCGCCACCCGCGCTGCACCGTCGGCCTGAACAGAGTCAAAGGTGTTTTTGCCAGACTTGGCCAGGATTCCGACGCAGTTCACAACCGCATCCGCACCCATCATGACCTGCGCCACCGAAGCATCGTCGCGAATGTTGCACAGTACCGGCTCAACCTGGCCAACGACTCCATAGGGTTTAACGAAAATCGCCTCGTTCGGGCGACGCACAGCGACGCGCACACGCCACCCGGCCTTGGCCATGCGTTGCGCAATATAGCGCCCGACAAACCCGGACCCGCCGTAGATCGTGACCAGTTTGGACATCATCCGCTCCTTGCGCACAGTTTCAGGCAAATACCTACTCTTCGTCCCAAACACAGACAAGACGCCAATTTGGCGCGGTCCCTGCCTTCTTTGTTCAAGAAATTCCCCGCCGACGGCTCCTGCTCCGACAACACGTGCAAAGCTCAGAATCGGATTGACAGCCCACACCGCTGCGCTTACACGCCCGTCTACCAACCCGTGCCCAGATGGCGGAATTGGTAGACGCGCTGGCTTCAGGTGCCAGTGACCGCAAGGTCGTGGAGGTTCGAGTCCTCTTCTGGGCACCATTCTACTTTTCCATAAACATACAAAATACACCTAAATACCTTTGTTTATAGGTATTTTTTGTTGCGACCTGACCATACCGCCTCACAGCACCTCACTGTTTTCCAGATATCGAGGTGGCCCAAAGGGTGGGCCAAAGTTAGGTTCTGAAAGGTGGGCTATGACACTTTTGAACGCGCTAACCCAACTCAAGGTCAAAAACCTTGGCCCAGGCAAACACTTTGACGGCCAAGGACTGATGCTGGTGAAGAGCCGGAAAGAGACCGGCAAGTGGATGTTGCGCCTGAACGTTTCAGGAAAACGACGGGAAATGGGTCTTGGTCGGTGGCCAGATGTGCCTCTTTCTGAAGCGCGGGAGCGAGCGTCTGATGCGCGTCGGCAACTGCGCAATGGCATTGATCCTATACAAACGCGGCAAGTTGCGATGCGTCGAGAGCAACGGCTGACAGTTGCGGATGCGATTGATCAGCGCTTTGCCGCCCGTCAGGCCGAGCTCAAGAACGATGGGCAAGCTGGCCGATGGCTCTCTCCCCTTTCAGTGCATGTCATCCCCAAGATCGGAACTATGGCGGTCGAGGATGTCGATCAACATGTGCTCAAGAAAATGCTTGAGCCGATCTGGCACAAGAAGGCGGATACCGCGCGGAAGGCGATGAACCGGATGAACCTCACTTTGAAACATGCCGCCGCGCTCGGGCTCGACGTCGATCTACAAGCGGTGATGAAGGCGCTGGCACTCCTGGGAAAGCGTCGCCACAAGACGAAACACATCCCCTCTCTTCCCTACCAGGAAGTTCCCAAGTTTTACCGATGGCTGTCGCAGCAGAACTTTCCATCGGCTTTCGCGTTGCGGTTTTTGATGCTCACTATGGCACGGACAAGTGAGGTGCGGTTTGCGGTTCCAGGTGAGTTTGAAGACGATGTTTGGACGCTCGACTCGAAGCGAACAAAAAACCGCAACTCAGCATCGGGTGCCGCTGTCATGTGAGGCGCTAAGTGTCATCGAAACCCGCCCGGTCATCGTCGGGTCTGAGTTCCTATTCCTTTCCCCGCGCGGCAAAGCCATGTCGGATGCAACCGTGAGCCGGTTGATGGAACGAGAGGAAATGGAAGCTCGACCGCACGGGTTCCGGGCGACGTTCCGGACGTGGGTCGAAGAGACGACGGAAACCCCGTTCGAGGTAAAAGTGACGGCGCTTGGCTTCATATCAATCCCTCCTTGGATACGAAGTAGTAACCCTAAAGCCATCGGGTATATCCGAGGCGTACTCAATAACAGTTCCAACACCGAACGGGTCGAAGCTGCTCAGATCACACGCGAAGCGCTGTTTCTCTTTGGAGTATTTGTCGCCTTCGCCTGGCTTTTGGTAGCGGCTAACGCAGCCACCTTGTCACTGGTGCGTTTCAAAACGCTTTTCCACTTTGTCGTTGGCCCCCCCCCTGCGCCGTACTGGGATCCATAACATTTTGGTGGTCCACACGCTTAGTATTCTAAGTATTCGTTCAGAGTTCCTCTGCGCTCAAAGAACACAACCTTTATGTACGGCCCATTGCTGCCTTTCATCGACCGGTCAAGATGCTGCGGCGCGGCGAACCTGCCGTTCGCTACGCAGCAAAATTTCCGGGGTGGTGAACTAACACTCTGCGAACAGATCGTGTATTCGCCGCGGCTACGCCAATGACCGCTTCGAACGGGCGTGCCAAAACCGGTCAGTTCTGTCTGCGCCGGAAACGTATGGGTTGTGACCGGGCAAGCCTGCCAAATGTCAGACTAGCTTGGTACTACTTTGGATTCAGGCTGCGCTTTCAGGAACAACACCAGCACCCCTGCGCCAACAGCCAGCCAGATTGAACCATTCCAAACCAGGTCATAGTTCGCAGTCGCAGTGAAGATATATCCCCCAGCGAATGCCCCCATTGCGCCGCCTATGGCGTGTCCTGCCGAGATCAGGCCCATAGCAAGCCCCATCATCTTGATACCAACGTGGCTCGCCACCAGACTGGCCGTCACGGGAACGGTGGAATAATCGACCGCCCCGAACAGAACCGCAAACAAGAATAACATTTCAATAGATGTGCCAGGCAGGCTGCCCAACAAAACAAATGTCAGCGCTCGCAACCCGTAGATGGTAGCGA
>JBCBYZ010000047.1:0-22434 GCA_039815595.1 Pseudomonadota bacterium
CGCGCGCCACCAATGTGCAGAAATCCGGTGGGAGAGGGCGCAAAACGGGTGACGGTTTCAGCGTCCGTCGATCCGGCGGTAGTGTTGGTAAGATCGGTCATAAAATCCGGTCGGTATCAATCCGCGCCCACGGACAACAAGGAAGCCGGTCTTGGGCCAAGCGTGCGCGGCGCGGAGGGGAACAAAAGGGGACGTTGCCCGTGTACCACAGGGCTGCGATCATACAAGCGGGAACTGCGCCAGTGTGTGTCAGTCTCGAGCGACCTGGACGGGCCGCGGGCTTCTGACAGGGCAGCCAAGATCCCAGCGTATTAGGCAGGAAACGTTTGGCCAAAAAGGGCAAAGGCAGGAAAGATCACGAATGGGTCCAAGCGTCTTGGGACCTGGACTCAGACTCCGCCTCGCTGCCAGGGACTGTCTCGAGCAGGTTGGGAGGTGATGCGCCCGAAAATCCCTCGCCCGAGATGCACTGGACCCCGATAGACCCCAAGTCTGCCGATGGTTCTGTTATCCCCATGTGGTCGGGTGCTGATGAACTCGTCGATACTGATGGCCAGACGGCTGATCGTCTAACGGATGGCATAGAGTTTCGACTGCCCCCCACCACTGTTTGGAAAAAGTGGCTGTTGAGGGGTGAATTGGCAGGGGAGAGCCTGCGTGACGCGGCTGCGGTGGCATTGGCCCGCGAGGCTGAACGCGGCGCGGCGCTTCTATGGGCACCGGTCTTTTTCGGTGTGGGCAGCATCCTCTATTTCGCTTTACCGCGGGAACCCATGACCGGAGCGTTTGCTGCAGCGGCCCTTTTGCTTTGGATTGCAACGCGGTCTCTGAGAAGCGCCCCCAAACTGCTAACGCTGACGCGATGCTTAGCTTTGGTGGCGTTAGGCGCAGCCATGGCACAGTTACACACTTTGCGCATTGCAACTCCAACGGTGGAACGTCCCGTTTCAGCCAAACTCATTGGCACAGTCATCCGCGCTGAACACCGTGCCAACGGCAGCGTGCGTTATACCATGCGTTTAGATTCGGCGAGCCGTGATGCCGTCATGCCAAAGGTCCGTGCGGGCCGCATAGGGCTCCGTTCCAGAAAGCCCCTCATCGTGCGGGCCACCGCCAGAAAGCATGATGATCCCGCTCGGGTTGGTGAACGTGTATCGGGCACGGTGCGCATCGCACCGCCGTCTGGCCCCATTTACCCAGGCTCTTACGATTTTGCCTTTAATTCCTGGTTTGCTGGTATCGGCACATCGGGATTCTTCTTGGGCAGTCCCACGCGTCTTGCGGCGGACCCGAACCAGTCTCTGGGTGTTGTGCAATCTACCAGGCGCATCATCGGGCGGGTGCGTGAATCGGTGGCGCTGATCCTGCGGGAGAATTTGCCCGGCCAAAATGGTGGCCTGGCGGCAGCCCTGATTATCGGCGACCGCAGTGGCATTGATGAAGACACGCAAACCGCTCTGCGCCAATCCGGTCTGGCCCATATTCTAGCGATCTCAGGGCTGCACATGGCACTTGCGGCGGCCAGCGTCATGATTGCCGTGCGCGGCTTGCTAGCCTGCTTTCCCGCGATTGCCCTCCACCATCCCACCAGAAAATGGGCGGCGGCCATCGCACTGGGGGCGTCCAGCGTCTACTTGCTTTTGTCCGGTGGCAGCGTGTCAGCCCAGCGGGCGTACGTCATGATTGCGGTCATGTTGCTGGCGATATTGCTCGATCGTAGAGCCGTCACAATGCGCAACGTAGCGATTGCGGCCATGATCATTTTGCTAATTGCGCCACACGCAATCCTGTCACCGGGGTTTCAAATGTCCTTTGCTGCCGTGGCCGCCCTTGTGGCCACATATGAAGGGGTCAACCAGCGGGCTCGATCGAGACAAAAAGAATATCGTGCAGGGCGGCTGGCAGCTGTTGGACGGTTTTTGCGACGGGACATTGGCGGTTTGGCGCTCACATCGCTTGTTGCGGGTGTAGCGACTGCGTTTTTTGCGGCCTACCATTTCCACAACGTTGCTGCGTGGGGTCTCGTTGCAAACCTGCTGGCCATGCCATTTGTGACTTTCGGTGTGATGCCAATGGCCGTGGTGGGCATGATCGCCATGCCTTTCGGGCTGGAACTGGCGCCGCTCACAGCCATGGGCTGGATGATGGAGCGCGTGGTCGCAATCGCGTCTTGGGTGTCCGATCTGTTCGGCCCCAACAAGACCGGTTTCATTTCTGTGGCTGCCCTGCTGTTTGGAACCCTTGGTTTGTTGGTTCTTACGCTGTCGCGAACGAACCTGCGTTGGTGCGCCATTCCGTTTCTTGTCTTGCCGGTTGTGTTATTGAGCACGCGTGAGATGCCCGATCTCCTTATTTTGGAAAACGGTCGCCAGATCGGTCTCTTGGACGAGCGTGGCAAATTGCATTTGCTGCGGCCGGGAGCGGACAAGTTTTCGACGCAGGTCTGGCGAAAAGCGTTTGAAAGCGGCGCCATTGATGACGTCACAGTGGGTAAAAACCGCAAAAGAGGGGCCAAGGGTCCAGCCTTCACATGCGATGAATTCGGATGCAGCACAGCCACCACAACTGGCCTTCGTATAGCGGTGTTGGAGAGCACCGCCCGCATTCAGGAGGACTGTGCTCTGGCCGATATTCTCATCATACCGTTTGCCGTGCCCAGACCTTGCGGAGCTCTACCGGACACCCAACGTCCGTTGGTCCTGGATCGGCAACAACTGCAGACCCGTGGTGGTGCGGCCTTGTATGGAACCGGCGGTCCAGTGCTGGCTTCGTACAAGAAGGGTATCGCGCTCGACCGCACCAAAACGACGCCACGGCAACGACTAAACCAGCTCCGCATACGCCGTGCGCGTGGTCCTAATCCACGCCCATGGACGGCCCATTTGTATCCAGCCCAAGAGCTTCCGGTACCAGCTAAGTAAGTCAGTTATACCGACGGATCAGCCCTACAAGTTTGCCTTGGACGGAAACACGGTCAGGCCCGAAAATACGGGTTTCATACGCCGGATTGGCTGCTTCCAAAGCGATAGAGTCGCCTTTGCGGCGGAACCGTTTCAGCGTCGCTTCCTCATCATCCACGAGTGCCACAACAATGTCGCCGGCATCACAGGTGTTGGCCTGTTTGATCACGACGGTGTCCCCATCGAGGATACCGGCTTCGATCATCGAATCGCCTTTGACCTCCAAAGCATAGTGCTCGCCGGATCCAAGCATGTCTGGACTGACCGCAATAGAGTGTGTGGTGTGTTGAATGGCGGAGATCGGCGTACCCGCCGCGATGCGTCCCATCACTGGTACAGTGGCTGCCATATCGTCATTAGCGGAGACGGCAAGCGCGGGGGCTGGCGGTGCTTTGCCCAACCCGCCATCCACCACCGACGGTGAGAACGGTTTGCGGCCGGCGGGACTGGGTACATAGCTTTCCGGCAGCTTGATCACTTCCAGTGCGCGGGCGCGGTTCGGCAAGCGGCGGATAAACCCTCGTTCTTCCAAGGCCGTAATCAACCGGTGAATCCCGGACTTGGATTTGAGGTCGAGAGCGTCCTTCATCTCATCAAACGATGGGGGAACCCCGGCCTCTTTCAGCCGTTCGTGAATGAACATCAGCAATTCGTGCTGTTTACGGGTCAGCATGGTCCCTCCGGATTGGTGATTCGCACCATCACTGTACAAAACAGGAACAAGTTAACAGGTTCTTAACATGTTCTGCAAGTGTTCCGATATTCAGCCCCGAAGTGGCACTATTTTACAGGGATCGCCTGCGCGCATGGGTGGGCTGTGGGCCGGTCGCACCATCAGGCAATCCGCTTTTGCCATGCCGGAAAGGATGGAACTGTCCTGCCGCGCAAAGGGCGTGATGTGAAGAGCGCCGTCTCTGAGCTCCAAACTGGCGCGCATGTACTCTTCGCGCTGATCGTTTTGCGGCACGTCCACCGCCAGCACCGCATCCTGCAAAACCGTGGCGGCGGGTTGGCCCAACAACGCCCGAAGCAGTGGCAAAACGAAGATATGGGTGCACACCAAGGATGATACCGGATTGCCCGGCAGCCCCAGATAGCGTTTGGGCTGACCTTCATTTGCAGTTTCGTTGCCGGTGGTCGTACCCGTACCAAACATGACGGGCTTGCCTGGGCGCATGGCCAGTTTCCAAAAACCCAGCCCGACCCCTCGAGCGGTCAGAGCATCTTGCACGAGGTCATGGTCGCCCACCGATGCGCCGCCAAGAGTGATCACGATGTCAGCGTTCTCAGCCCGGTCAAAGGCGTCGGCAAGCGCGGCATGGGTATCGGCGGCAATCCCGAGGTCCAGCGCAAAGCCACCGGCTTCTTCCACCAACGCGGCCACGCCAAAATTATTGGACGTCACAATTTGGTCGGCCCGTCTGGGTGTCCCCGGCGGCACCAATTCATCGCCGGTTGAGATAAGCGCGACAATGGGCTTTCGACGCACTGGCAGGGCAGCGTGGTCCATGGCAGCGGCCAAGGACACATCAGCTGCGGAGAGCACACGGTTTGCCTCTAGCAGTGTGTCGCCTTCGGCAAAGTCCAAGCCTGCAGGGCGCACATATCGGCCTTTGTCCGGTACTTCGCTGACCGTAACCCCGGAACCGCCATCGGTCTCGGCGTCCTCTTGAATGAGAACCGTATCAGTTCCTTGCGGCAGCGGTGCACCTGTAAAAATACGCACGCAGTCTCCCGAACCAACCGAACCGATATAGGCGTGTCCCGCCGCAGCCTCCCCAACTTTGTTTAGCACTGTGCCAACCCCTTGAAGATCGGCGTGAAGCACCGCGTAGCCGTCCATCGCGGAGGCCGCAAAAGGCGGCTGTGTCCGCAGTGCTTTGAGAGGGGATGCCAGCACTCTGCCGTGGGCTTCTGAAAGCGGAACGGTTTGCGCCGGAAGCGGTGCAACGCCGGCCAAAATACGTGTGAGCGCATCGGCAACGGAAAGCAGGGGCTGGCGCACCGGCACGGCTAGTCCCCGTTAGACTGGCCCGCGTCCGCCCGCCAGTCTCCCGATTTCCCACCGCTTTTGGTCGTCAGTTGCGTGGGTCCAATCTGCATACCCCGGTCCACGGCTTTTGCCATGTCATAGACCGTCAGCGCCGCCACGCTGGCTGCGGTTAAAGCTTCCATCTCCACCCCGGTCTGACCGCTCACCCGCGCAAGCGCCGTGATGCGCAGACCGGGAAGGGACTGGTCCGGCTCCAGATCCACGGTAACCTTGGTCAGCGCCAAAGGATGACAGAGCGGAATGAGGTCCGAGGTCTTTTTCGCAGCCATAATGCCCGCCAAACGGGCCGTGGCCAGCACATCACCTTTTTTGGCATTGCCCGACAGTATCAGGTCCAGCGTTTCGCGCTGCATAATCACTTGGCTGCAGGCGGTCGCTTCGCGGCTGGTGATGGCCTTTTCGCCCACATCCACCATATGGGCTTCGCCAGACGCGTTAAGATGGGTGAGGGTGCCTTCGCTCACGAGGCTGCCCGCACAGCGTCGGCTGTATCGGCGTCTTTGGCCAGCAGTGATGCGGTGGCTGCGGTTACATCTTCCTGACGCATCAGGCTTTCCCCGATCAAAAACGTGGTGACGCCGCAGGCTTCCATCCGCATCAGGTCGTCGGGGACGAAAAGACCGGATTCCCCAACCACCAACCGGTCCGATGGGATGGTGGGTGCAAGCGTTTCCGTTGTGGTGAGGCTCACCTCGAACGTCTTCAGATTACGGTTGTTGATGCCCACCAACGGAGAGGTGATGGCAAGTGCGCGCTCCAGTTCGGTGGCGTCATGCACTTCCAAAAGCACGTCCATGCCAAGTTCAAAGGCGGTATCTTCCAGTGTCTTTGCGGTGTCATCATCAACGGCGGCCATGATGATCAAAATGCAATCGGCATTCCAGGCCCGAGCTTCATAGACTTGGTATGGGTCATAGAGAAAATCCTTGCGCAAACAGGGCAGGGAACAGGCGGTGCGGGCATTTACCAAAAACTCCGGCGCACCCTGAAAAGAAGGCGTGTCTGTCAACACGGAAAGACAGGCTGCTCCCCCGGCTTCATAAGCTTTGGCCAGTGCTGGTGGATCGAAGTCTTCGCGAATTAAACCTTTGGATGGGCTCGCTTTTTTAATTTCCGCGATGAGGCCATAGTCGTCTCCATCGCGTTTTCCCAGGAGCGCATTGGCGAAGCCACGCACCTGCGGTGCATCCTTGGCGCGCGCCTTGATTTCCGCTGGCGGAACAGCCTGTTTGGCAGCTTCGATTTCCTTGCGCTTATATGCGCCGATCTTTTCCAGAATATCACTCATGCCGCGCCGCCTTCACCGTTGGAGACGGCCACCAGCTTTGCCAACCGGTCCTTCGCCGCGCCGGTATCAATGGCATCAGCAGCCAGTTTTGCGCCTTGAGAAAGAGTTGCGGCAATGCCTGCCACCAACAACCCGGCTCCAGCGTTCATCAATACAATGTCGCGATAAGCCCCGTGTTCGCCGTCCAGAACCTCCAGCAACGCCTTTGCGTTGGCGTTCGCATCTCCGCCCTTCAACGCGTCCATCGAATGTGTGCCCACCCCGGCATCTTCCGGGATGATTTTGAAACTGCGTACAACCCCGTCCTTTAATTCGCTCACCATGGTGGAGCCGGTCACGGTGATTTCATCCATACCGTCGCCGTGCACGACCCATGCAGCTTCGCTGCCCAGCTCTTTCAGCACGTGGGCCAGCGGCTCCACCCATTCCGGTGAAAACACGCCCACCAGTTGTCGCGATACGGAGGCGGGATTCGACAAGGGCCCCAGCAAATTGAACACTGTCCGCGTGCCCAGTTCCACGCGCGTTGGCCCCACATAACGCATGGCGGCGTGGTGGTTTGGGGCAAACATGAACCCAACGCCCGCATCCCGAATGCACTTAGCAATGCGTACCGGATTGGGGTCAAGACTGACACCCAACGCTTCAAGCGTGTCGGCTGCGCCGGACTTCGAGGAGAGGGCGCGATTGCCATGTTTCGCCACGGTTGCTCCAGCAGCAGCGGCCACAATGGCGGCGCAGGTGGACACGTTATAGGAGCCGGATTGATCGCCGCCGGTTCCAACAATGTCGATGGCGTTGGCGGGTGCATCGACGGGCACCATCTTTGCCCGCATCGTGCTCACAGCGCCTGCAATCTCGTCAACAGTCTCACCACGCACCCGAAGCGCCATCAAAAACCCGCCGATCTGGCCGGGTGTGGCTGCGCCAGACATCATCGCGTCAAACGCTTGTTGTGCTTGTTCCCGTGTCAGAGGCTTGCCGCTGGCGGCCAGCGCAATCGAGGTCTTAAAGTCTGCCACAACCGGACTCCCCGTGGCGTAAGTGGCGTGTTGGCGCGGCTAGCGTCGCGTCAACAGCTGCTGGATCAGGGCTGGGTTATGGGTGACATCATAACCGGATTGCAAGTTTGCAATGAACTGCGTCATCAAATCGTCCTGCGCTCCGGCGTTTATAGCCTGGGCTTGCTCTGCGGGTGTCTCCAGATTGGGCGTGGCTTTAACGTCCGCGACGGTCACAACGATGCGGCTTGTAGGGGTATCGCCCGGCGTGACGGCTGCATGTTTTTCGTCCCCGTTAAACGCTTCCGCGATGGTTGATTGAGGTAGCGCGGCGTCCCGACCGTTGCGCGCAAGAGCCTCGGTGCGTTTCACTTCGGCCCCCGCTTTAGTCGCGAGCGCTTCCAGGTCCCCGCCATTGCGGTAGGCTTTCAATATCTCTTCCGCTTTAGCCTGCAGGATTTTTTGTTTTTCGGCGGCCAACCAGTCCGCCGCGACTTTGTCTTTGACTTCGCTCAGCGTCCGCTCGCGGGTTGGGGTGATTTCCACCACGTCGACCCAAACAAAACCGGCCGGGCCGTTTTCAAGCGGTGGCGCTTCCTGCCCCACGGCGGTGCGGAAGGCTTCGCGCAACACGGTGCTGGACTGAGGGATGTCGGTGATCTGCTGTTCGTTTGCGTCCCGTCCGCGCGCATCCACGGCTTCGATTGTGCGCACAGTCAAACCAGCCGCCTGCGACGCATCGGCAACGCTCATACCGCCGGCCCGGGAATCTTCTATGCGCTCCTGCAGCTCGTTGATCCGGTCCGCAGCCGCGCGCAGAGCCAGGTCTTTGCGAATTTCCGCTTCAACGTCTGCCAAAGGTGTCACGGATGCCGTCACGATTTCAGAAACCCGCATCATTGTGGGGCCAAAGGGGCCTTGGATGATGTCGCTGACGCTGGCATTTTCCAATTCAAACGCCGTTTTGGCAAAGGTTTCGTTGGTCGTGCCGGTCAGTTGCTCGCGGCTGACGAGGCCAAGATCGGCGTCCTCCACCGTGCGTCCGTTTTCGCTGAGCACGGTTTCAAACAGGCCACCGTCTGCGAGTATTTTTTTGGCCGCTTCGGCTTTCTCGGCGGACGGGAAAACGATCTGCTGGACACGCCGCTGTTCGGGCTTGCGGTAGGCTGCTGACCGGGAGTCATAGTCGGCTTTGATTTGCTCATCGGTAATCTCCGCCTCGTTGGCTAAAATCTCCGGCGTCATCTCCAGCAGTGTCAGTTTGCGGTATTCCGGTGCATCATAGGTCTTTTTGTTGGCCTGAAAATACGTGTCCAACTGCGCGTCGGAAGCTGGGGCGGGGGGCGTGATGTTGGTTTCGTTGAGCAAAATATAAGCTAGCACCCGCTCTTCGCCGATATAGCTTGCAAGCGCTTCGTCAAAGGCTGACGGCAAGATGGACCCTGCGGCGACAGCTTGCGTGATCTGATTGCGCACTGCGGAGGAGTTTTGTGCGGCAATAAAATCGGATTCCCGCATCTGCGCGTTGAAAATCGCCCGCTGGAAAGTTGTGCGATTGAATTTACCGGTCGAATCCTGGAACGCCTGATTGTCAGCGATCAACTGCGCAAGTGTCTTGTCAGAAAGGGCCAGTCCGTTTTCGCGGGTGAATTCGTCCAGTGTGGCAAACGAGATGACATTGTTGAGCGTCAGCGCTTCTACGCCAAACAGGCGCGCCTGCTCGCGGCTCAGTCTTTGACCGGTCTGCCGCTGGATGTTCGCCAGATTGTTTTGGTATGTGGCCATGTAATCGACGGGGGACACCACTGTGTCGCCCACACGGGCCACGGTGTTGGCGTCTTGTCCGCCCAGTATGCTGCCGGAGACACCCCAGACCGCGAAGCTGAGGATCAACAAACCCAGCAAAATTTTGGCGATCCATCCACCAACAAACGAGCGCAACGATTCCAGCACAGCCAAGCCTCACAGTATTTGATAAGAATGCAGCGCGGTTTGTGATTGGCTGCTTCGATTTTGCCGCAACATATGGCTCACCCTCCGCCTGGGCAAGCGGTCAGCCGTCACAACGTGTTGTGATGCGCGTTCACACAGGCTTCAGACACAATTCCCTATCGCGCCAAACTGCTTTACGACCCTCACCAATCACCTCAACCCCCACAGGCACCTTAAAGGCACCATGACCCCAGACATCAAACCACTCGTCGCTGGAAACTGGAAAATGAACGGTACTCGCGATCAGTTGGATCAATTGGCCTTGCTTGCACGGGGTGTAGATGCGGACTTGGCGGACAAGGTAGATGTCGTGGTCTGCCCTCCGGCAACCTTGCTTTATGTTGCCACCACAATCAGTGAGGACACACCCTTGATGGTGGGTGGTCAAACCTGCCACGCGCGAGCGAGCGGAGCTCATACGGGCGATGTTTCTGCCGAAATGATCGCGGATTGCTATGCGGACTATTGCATAGTGGGCCACAGCGAACGCCGAACGGACCATGCCGAGAGCGATGCCACGGTGGCGGGACAGGCCATCGCATGCCACCGCGCCGGACTGACCGCGATTATCTGCGTGGGAGAAACCGAGGCTGAGTACGATGCAGGCGAAGCGGAAGCCGTGATCTACCGGCAATTGCAGGCGTCCATCCCCCATGGTGCCAACGACCTGAACACTATTGTCGCCTACGAACCAGTATGGGCGATTGGAACAGGCAAAACCCCGAGCCCGGATGATGTGCGCGCCATCCACGCCATGATCCGCGACCGTCTTGTCGAAGCCTTGCAAGGCCCAGGCGAACGGATGCGCATTCTTTATGGCGGGTCGGTTAAACCTTCCAATGCCGCAGAATTGTTGTCCGTTGCCAATGTTGATGGTGCCTTGGTTGGGGGCGCGAGCTTGAAAGCGGAAGACTTCCTCGCCATTTGTGAGGTCTATCGCGGGCTTTCGTGATGCTTCGGCTTGGCAAGGCCACACTTCCGCTCTAGGAAGTGGCGCGCTGGCCGACTGGTATCAACCGTGCGGCCGAACTGACGATTGAGACAACAATTAAGACTTCGGGCACCAAGCAGGACACCCTTTCATGACCACCGTTATTATCACCATCCACATCATGTTGGTTCTGGCCCTGATCGTGCTCGTTTTGCTGCAGCGTTCCGAAGGCGGTGCTTTGGGTATCGGTGGCGGCGGTGGTGGCGGCGGTGGCATGATGTCCGCACGCGGTGCAGCCAATGCATTGACCCGCACAACAACCATCGTGGCGGCGGGTTTTTTCCTGACATCCGTGGCTTTAGGCGTGATTGCGAAGAACGAAAACCGCACCGAAGATGTGCTCCGACAGGTGGAGGGAGCTGCACAGTCCGGTGTTCCTAGCGAATCGGAAGGGGCAGCCGTGCCATCCGCTGGCTCGCTGCTGGATGATCTGCAAAACGAGGGCAACAACACCGGCGTGCCAACAGCCCCTAGCGCACCGAGCGGCAACTAAACCGCTGCGATTAAACGGGGGCGGATCGGGGCACTTGATCCGCTTTCCAACACGGTGTTTCACACGGCCAACTGGTTCTGGAATTCGTTGTGCACATGCCATGGGGAAACTTTGGCGGGTGCACACTTAGTGTTTGGCGAATCTGGTTTTGCGCGTTAAGGCCTAAATCCCATGGCGCGATTTGTTTTTATCACTGGCGGCGTGGTCTCCTCTTTGGGAAAAGGTCTCGCATCCGCCGCTCTCGGGGCTCTTTTGCAGGCACGTGGCTATCGTGTGCGGCTGCGGAAATTGGACCCGTATCTCAACGTCGATCCCGGCACCATGTCTCCTTATCAGCACGGCGAGTGCTTCGTGACGGACGATGGTGCTGAAACCGACCTGGATTTGGGGCACTACGAGCGTTTCACCGGGCGTCCGGCCAACCAAGCCGATAACATCACAACCGGTCGCATTTATCAGGACATCATCGCTAAAGAGCGTCGCGGGGACTATCTCGGTGGCACCGTGCAAGTGATCCCCCACGTCACCAACGCGATCAAAGAATTCGTGCTGGACGGCAATGACGGTTATGACTTCGTGCTGGTGGAAATTGGCGGCACGGTTGGCGACATCGAAGGCTTGCCGTTCTTTGAATCGATCCGCCAATTGGGCAATGATTTGCCCCGCCGCGCCTGCGTGTACCTGCATTTGTCCTACATGCCCTACATCGCGGCGGCGGGAGAGTTAAAGACCAAGCCAACGCAGCACTCGGTCAAGGAGCTGCGGTCTATCGGCATTCAGCCGGATGTGCTGCTGGTGCGCGCGGATCGCGAAATCCCGTTGGAGGAACGCCGCAAACTGGCGCTTTTCTGCAATGTGCGGTCAGACGCCGTGGTGCAGGCTTTGGACGCCAAGTCGATCTACGATGTGCCAATGGCTTATCACCGTGAAGGGCTGGACCAGCAAGTCTTGGACGCCTTTGGCATCGATCCTGCTCCGGCGCCCCAAATGGCGGTCTGGGAGGAGGTCTCCCGCAAGGTTCATAATCCCGAAGGGGAGGTGACCATCGCCATTGTTGGCAAGTACACCGTGCTAAAAGACGCCTATAAGAGCCTCATCGAAGCGCTGGTTCACGGCGGCATGGACAATGGCGTGAAGGTCAATCTGCAATGGGTTGAATCGGAGGTTTTCGAGAGCGAGGACCCGAACGCTCACCTGGCGGGTGTGGACGGTATTTTGGTCCCCGGTGGCTTCGGTGAGCGGGGGAGCGAGGGGAAGATTCGCGCGGTCACCTTCGCCAGAGAACACAAGATCCCGTATTTTGGCATTTGCTTCGGCATGCAGATGGCTGTGCTGGATGCGGCTCGGAATTTGCTCGACATAAAGGATGCATCGTCAACCGAGTTTGGAGAAACGGGGGAACCTGTGGTGGGACTGATGACCGAGTGGATGAAAGGGAACCAGTTGGAAAAACGCGAAGCGGCAGGCGACATGGGCGGCACGATGCGCCTTGGCGCTTATCCCCATCCGCTCAAGCCCGACAGTCACATCGCCGAAATCTACGGCCAAAACGAGGTCTCGGAGCGCCATCGCCACCGCTATGAGGTCAACGTCGCTTACAAAGACCGGTTGGAAGAGGCTGGTCTGATTTTTTCAGGCATGAGCCCGGACGGTCTTTTGCCGGAAACGATTGAATATCCACGCGAGGTTCACCCGTGGTTCATCGGGGTTCAATATCACCCGGAACTGAAGAGCCGACCCTTTGCGCCACATCCTTTGTTTGCAAGCTTCATCGCAGCCGCCAAGGAACAAAGCCGACTGGTGTGATCGGCAATCAGTTCTGGAGCCATTCCTCAACCGACGTAGCCATTATACCCTTTTTGGAGATCCTCCTTGCGAGGTCGGTCGTACCGGAGCGAAGTGGGAGCAAGTTTTTGGAACGTGTGGACATCGTCAAGTGGATAGCCACGGTCATCCAACTCATTGGCTACGGGCTCACAGGCTTGAATGTCGTTCCGTGGAACGTATTGGCCTTCGTGATTGGTATCGCACTCTGGTTCTTAGTCGGTTTGATGTGGAAGGACCGTGCCATTATGGTCGTTCATGTGGGCGCATTCATCGCAATCGTCGCCGGCTATTTGGGCTCGTAGCGGCGCATCGACTTGGGACTTCAAAAGGGCACAGAAAGCTATTGCGAGGCGATCAACGTCCGCCGGAGGTCAGTTCGATGACTTTCTCTTCTTTCGTCGGGCGCACTGTAAACCACGCCCCGCGCAGCATGAAGAATGCGAGCACGCCCAGCCCGGCCACCCAAAGATGCCGGTGTTCCACAAACATCGGATTCATCGCCCACTGGTAGCAATACCAAGCGGCCACAAGGCCGATACCGCCCATGATCCCGCCCATAAACAGCGTGATCAAGCGTTCGGCGAGGCCGCCACTTCCAACGTTTGTCGTGCTCATGCCGTGTACTCCTGTCGGGTGAAAATACCGGATCGGCGTTAAGCGGGTGTTGTTAAAGATGGTTACCGTAGTCGGTTCGTCCTGACGCAACGGACCCAAAATCAGAAAAGGCGTTGGACGGAACGAACACAAAAAAGCCCACCCCGATAGAGGGCAGGCTTTTGGAGGTTTACTGTTCAGCCGGGCTTACTTGTCGCCGCGACCGGAACCGTAGCCATAGCCACGGCGAAATTTGCGCCCGCCACGGTGCCATTTTCTGTAATAACGGCTGTGACCCCGATAGTAGCGACCGCGATACTTGCGGTGACCACGGTAATAGCGGCGGTGACCGCGATAGTGGCGACGATAGCCGCGATCACGAGCGATGGCCCCTCCGACAATCGCGCCAAGAACAAGACCGCCGACGATGGCCGCACCGCGACGGTGACGCTTACCAACATGAATGACGTCACTGGACTGGGTTTTCACCATGGGTGAGCGGAAGGAATTCGCTTGGGCGGGCACGGCCGCGGCAAGCATGGTTGCTAGCGATATGGCGACTGCGAAGGCTTTAGATGCCAGGTTCATAGGTGGGTCCTCTCTGCATGTGCGTGCCAAACGATGACGCGTTAACCGTTATTAACCAAGGAGAACTGAACAGTCCCTGAAGATGCATTTATCTTCTGTTCATCTTTCATAGGTTCGGACCTGATTTGCAAAGAGCGCGAAAAATTTGCGCATCGAGCCGAAAAAGTGGACCAAAACTTCAGTTGTTTGCTCACATCAGGTAAATTGAGAAAACAAAATTCTCCGTCCTTCTCGCCTTTGGAATGCCATTCCTGACGAAATGCTCCCGCGCTTCCTAATTTGATGGGCATCGAAGAAGGAAGCATTCATGTCCGTTTCAAGCGTATTGACCCAGGCCGCATTGACCGAACCGCACGATGTTGGCTCGCAATCGTGCAAATCCGGTCGGGCGTTCGGCACACAAGACACGGCCAAGCTTGATGTCTTCCCGACATTCTTCAGAGTTGAAAACAAAACCGTTGTTGTTGTCGGCGGCGGCGATGAAGCGGCCTCCAAGATCCGCCTTTTGAGTGAAACCAGCGCTCATGTGCGCGTGATCGCGGACGAGCTGTCCGCCGCCGCGCTAGATGCGGTGTCGCTGGCAAATGCAAGCGTTGTTCCTGGTCCCTTCACGTTCGAGCAATTGGCGGATGCGGCCATAGTGTTCACCGCACAGGAAACGGAAGAGGCCGATGCTCTCGTGGTTGAGGCCGCCCGCATGGTGGGCGTGCCCGTCAACGCGGTGGACCGTCCTAATCTTTGCGATTTTATCACGCCGTCTTTCGTAAACCGCGCGCCGGTCGTCGTGGCTGTGTCCACCAACGGCACCGCGCCCGTGCTCGCCCGTCGCCTGAAAGCGCAGATCGAAAAATTGCTACACCCACGCCTGGGCGCGTTGGCACGCTTTGCGGATGTGTTTCGCCCCGCTGTTGCCCGCACGTTCGCAGATGGACGCCTCCGTCGCTTGTTCTGGGAACGGTTTTTCGACGGCCAACCAGCAAAAGCCGCTTTGGACGGCAACATGGGACAAGCCTGTGCAGATACCCGCAATCTTCTCGCCGAACGGCCAGCCACTAACGGTTCCGTCGCTCTGATAGGCGCCGGTCCCGGGGCGGAAGACCTGCTGACTCTCCGCGCGCATCGCCTGTTGCAAAATGCCGATGTCGTCCTGCACGACGCGCTTGTGCCGCTGGAACTGGTGCGCATGTCCCGTCGTGACGCCGAAATCATCCCGGTTGGAAAGCGCAAGGGTTGCCACTCCAAATCGCAAGAACAGATCAACCGCCTGATGATTGAAAAAGCAGGTGAAGGCCTCAAGGTGGTTCGCCTCAAGGCGGGTGACCCCATGATTTTTGGCCGCGCGGGTGAAGAGATTGCGGCTTTGCGCAGCGCAAAGGTCGTCTATGAGATCGTCCCCGGCGTGACTGCGGCTCTGGCCGGTGCTGCGGAGGCCGAAATACCGCTCACTTTGCGCGGCACAGCCTCCAGCGCGGTTTTTACCACCGGACATGATCTCAATGGAAAGCACTTGCCCGATTGGGCCGGGCTGGCTCTGAAGGGCTCCACCGTCAGCGTCTATATGGGCCGCACGGTGGCGCGTGAAACCGCTAACCGTCTGCAAGAGGCAGGGCTTTCCGCTTCCACGCCGGTGGCGGTTCTGGAAAACGTTGGCCGCTCTGACGCCCGTCGTTTTGTCGGCACTTTGGACGACCTGCGTTTAATCGGAAACGAAGCGGACGCCCGGTCCGCGGCTCTGATCATCATTGGCGAGGCCGTCGCCAGTGCCAATTTGGCCCTGTGCCAGCCGCTCTCATCCCTCGCCACGAGCCAACCTACGACATCATCATCGCAAATCCTGGAAGGAGAAGCAGCATGAGCCTCTTGAAAACCCCAATCACATTCACCGGCAACCGTCTTTTGGACGGAGAGGTCGTCTGGCTTGGCCGTGGTGGCCAATGGGTGGAAAGCGTTGAACTGGCTTTCCTTGCAAAGACCGAAGACGAGCGTACGGCCGCCGCCGCGCTGGCCGCCAAGGCTGATGCGGACAACCACGTGGTGGAACCCTATGAGATAGAAGCGACCGTCGAGCAGGGCATCGTCACACCCGTGCGCTTTCGGGAGCAAATCCGTGCGGCTGGCCCAACCATTCGCACCGACCTTGGCAAACAAGCCCAGCGCCAAGACCGCGCCGCCTAACCCCGCTTCGCATCTCACACTCGCCAAAGGGCTCATCGCATGTACCGTTACGATCAATTTGACCATGAGTTTGTCAACGCACGGGTTGCCCAGTTTCGCGATCAAGTGGACCGGCGTGTTTCCGGCGCGTTAAGCGAAGACAATTTCAAACCGCTACGGCTGCAAAACGGCGTGTATCTTCAATTGCACGCATACATGCTGCGCGTTGCGATTCCCTATGGCACGCTCAACGGCGCTCAAATGCGGATGCTGGCCCATATCGCACGCAAATATGACCGGGACTACGGGCATTTCACCACCCGCCAAAACATCCAATACAACTGGCCGAAGCTGGAAGACATTCCCGACATTCTGGCTGATCTGGCGTCGGTTGAGATGCACGCCATCCAGACGTCGGGCAATTGCATTCGCAACGTCACCGCCGATCATTTTGCGGCTGCCAGTGCTGATGAGGTGGCCGATCCACGCCCCTATGCTGAAATCCTGCGGCAATGGTCCACTGTGCATCCGGAATTTCTGTTCCTGCCGCGCAAGTTCAAGATCGCTGTGATCGGCGCGCCGACAGACCGTGCCGCCATGCAGTTCCATGATATCGGACTGGAAGTGAAACGCGGCGACAACGGTGGCTTGGGTTTCGCTGTTTACGTGGGTGGCGGCCTTGGCCGCACGCCCATGATCGCCAAAAAGATGCGCGACTTTCTGCCCGAAGAGGATTTGCTGAGTTATTGCGAGGCGGTTTTGCGTGTCTACAACCTCTACGGACGGCGCGACAACAAATACAAAGCCCGTATCAAGATACTGGTTCACGAAACCGGTCTCGAAGAGCTCAAGAAGGACATCGAAGCCGAGTTCGACCGTATCAAAGACAGCGTGTTGAAACTGCCGGACGAGGATGTGCGGGCCATCGAAGCCTATTTCGCAGCCCCCGACTTCGTCGAACTGCCCGCCACTAGCGCGCCTTTGGAAGCCCGCAAGGCGAGTGACCGGTCCTTCGCGCGCTGGGTGAACCAAAATGTGCACGCGCACAAGCGCTCCGGCTACGGCATTGTCACTGTGGCTGTGAAGGGAACAGGCGAAGCGCCTGGCGACGCGTCCAGCGACCAAATGGACGTATTGGCGGACTTGGGCGAGCGTTACTCATTTGATGAGCTGCGCATAAGCCACATCCAAAACGTGATCCTGCCCCATGTCAGGCTCGATGATCTGCCTTCGGTCTATGATGCGCTGCGTGACGCTAAACTGGCGTCGGCCAATGCGGGCTTGATCACGGATATGATCGCGTGTCCCGGTTTGGATTACTGCGCCTTGGCAACTGCTCGTTCCATACCTGTTGCGCAGGACATTTCGGAACGCTTTGCGAGCTTGGAAAGGCAGAACGAGATCGGCGAGTTGAAACTCAAAATTTCCGGCTGCATCAACGCCTGTGGTCACCATCATGTGGGCCATATCGGCATCTTGGGTGTCGAAAAGCGCGGCGAGGAATTGTACCAGGTGACGCTAGGCGGCTCCGGCGACGAGCAGGCGGCGATTGGCCAGATCATCGGGCGAGGCTTTGCGGCCAACGAGATCACCGATGCTGTGGAGACCATCGTCAACACGTATTTGGGCAAGCGCTTGTCGGACGATGAAACCTTTGTCGAGACCTACCGTCGCGTGGGGCCGCAACCCTTCAAAGATGCGCTTTACCCATCAGTGCCGGAGGCGGCGTAATGGCAACCCTGTTTAGAGGCCACGTTGCCGAAGAAGACACGTTTATCCCGTTGGAGGGCGAGCAGCCCCTCCCGTCAGGTGAAGATATTCTGGTTTCGCTGAGCGTCTTTGAAGAAAATCTCGACATGCTGCGCAGCCGCAATTCGGGCCGTCTCGGCGTGCTTCTGGAAGCGGGTGAAGAGCTTGAATCACTTTCTCAGCATCTCGACCTTATCGATCTGATCGGACTCGACTTTCCAAGTTTTGCCGACGGCCGGTCTTTCTCTAAGGCGCGCTTGCTCAAGGAACGGTATGGCTTTGCCGGGGAAGTGCGTGCGACCGGCGACATTCGTATCGACCAGGTGGGGCACATGCGCCGCTGCGGTTTCGACACGATGCTGATCACCCATGCGCCAACGGTAAAATCCTTGACCGAGATCAAAGACCCCGCACTGTTTGTGCACTATCAACCGGCCTTACAGCGTCCCGGGGCTGCGGGGGAGCGCGCTACAGGTCCGCGCGCTTGGACGCGCAGAACGGCCTAGAGCGCCGACAGACTCCTTCGGGCCAGTATGCCTGTCAGTACGGAAAGACACGCCCATGCAAATTCACGTCACAGCTCCCGATGGGCACAGCGCAACCCTGGAAGCCTTGCAAGGGTTTCGGGTGATGGAAGTGATCCGCGACTGGGCTTTTGAGAGCGGCATTGGCGTGGTTGCAGAATGCGGTGGCGCATGTGCTTGCGGCACATGCCATGTCTATGTGGACGCCGATTGGCAACCCAAACTGACCGCAGCCACAGAAGAGGAAGAAGACCAACTGGACCTCACGCCCAACGTGGAAGCAAACTCCAGACTGTCCTGCCAAATCCTGATGTCCGATGCTCTGGACGGCTTGAGAGTGACACTGGCACAAGAAGCGTTCCAATCGGTGCCGCAAGACGCGGTGGCAGCGGCCTAATTGGCCTTCTGTTCCTTGTAGGAAGTTGTTGTGATGGGCCTTCTAACCCGTTAGCACTTGGTCGAGATTGACCTGCACCGCGTAAAACACGTCATGACCTCACCTCCCAAAAATGCCGTCACCATGGTGACAGGTGGCGCAGGTTTCTTGGGCTCACACCTCATCGATTCTCTTTTGCAAGATGGTCACTCAGTCCTATGCGTAGACAGTCTGCAGACCGGCTCATTGGTAAACATCCAGCATCTCTCGGCCAATCCCAAATTTGAGTTTTTGGAACACGACATCTGCCAACCGCTAGAAATCGACCAGCGGTTTGCCGCAATCTATAATCTGGCCTGTCCCGCATCGCCGATTCACTATCAGCGCAACCCGGTCAAAACGCTGAAGACTTGCGTGTTGGGCATGTTGACCATGTTGGACCTGGCCAAACAACACAATTGCCCGATACTCCAGGCGTCCACCAGCGAGGTTTACGGCGATCCCGATGTGCATCCCCAAACCGAAGACTATTGCGGCAGCGTGAACCCCACGGGTATTCGGGCCTGTTACGATGAGGGCAAGCGTTGCGCGGAAGCACTGTGCTTCGACTATCACCGTCAGTTTGGTGTGGCGATCAAAGTGGTGCGCATTTTCAACGCTTATGGCCCCCGCATGAGACCGGATGATGGACGGGTGGTGTCGAACTTCGTCGTCCAAGCCCTAAAGGGGGAGCCTCTGACGGTGTATGGAGACGGCAAGCAGAGCCGGTCATTTTGCTATGTCGATGACTTGGTATCCGCCATCCGCAAGGCCATGGACAGCGATCCGAAATTCACCGGACCTGTGAATATTGGCAATCCAAACGAGTTTACGATGCTGGAACTGGCCAATCGCGTGCGGGAAATCTCCGGGTCGTCCAGCGAATTGGTGCATCCTCCGCTGCCCAAGGACGACCCAAAGCAACGGTGCCCGGACATAACTCTGGCCAAAGAGATGCTCGGCTGGACACCGAAGGTGGAATTGGCAGAAGGCCTGCGTCACACGATCGCGTATTTTCGCCAACTGTGACCCGCCGCCCCAAGCAGAAGCCGGGGCGACGAGTGCCGCTAAGACCAAGCCTCAGTAAGCGGCGTCGATCAGCCTTTTGATCCGGCTTTTGCCCGTCGCAGCCACAATACGATCGACCTCTTTGCCTCCGTTATACATGATCAGAGTTGAGCGGCGCGGGATGTTCAACTGTTTGGCCAGCGCGCTGCCGCGATACTTGTCCCAATCCATTTCAACGATGGTGATGCCCTTGTAAGGGTTGCCGGTTTGTTTGAGCGCGTTGATCACCCGTTTTTGGCGGGCGCAGGTGCTGCACCATGAGGCGTGCACGCCCAGCATGAAGGGTTTGCCGCTGGCAAGCAGGCGTTTGTAGCTGGCTTCTGAAAACGCGACTGTTCGCGCCTCCGCCATTTGCGGTGTGCCAATGGACAGCGCTGCCAGTGCGCTCAATGCGGCACCGAATACGAAGCGGCGTTTGGTGAGGGGATGTTTGTTCGACATGAGAGGCGTCTCCTGTAACTGGGGTCTTCGTGGGGGATGAGAGGTGAGTGGATCAAAAGCGGATGGAGAGGTCTTGGAACCAGTAGGGCAGGGACTCGACGGCCCAAGCCTCGATGACGTGATGCAAGCCAAGCAAGATGAAAGTGCCTAGGCCGATGAGCAACCACCCCATAATCGGGCGGGCGTAGACGGATAGTGCCTGCAGCGCATCGCGGCGGCGCATCAGTGCTTCGCGGGATACGGTCGCAAGCAGCAGGATGACAGTCGACACGCCCATCGCAAAAGCCAGCATGATGGTCGCGGCCCACGGCAGGTTGTTACCTTCCGAGGCGAGCGCGATGGCCCCGCCCAGCGTCGGTCCGATGCAGGGGCTCCACACCGCCCCAAGCAGCAGGCCGGTGATAAACTGCCCGGACAAGCCGCTACCTTGATAGGATGCGGTCTTGTTCGACAGTGAAGCCGTCGCGCCCCCGGCCACCACGGCAAAGCGCTGCGATAAAACCGGTGTGACCAGCGTTGCCCCAAACAGGACCATGACAACCGCTGCCACTTGCGACACAAGTTGATCGTCCAAACCGAGCGCAGGGCCGGCAGACGCCAGAAACACGCCCAACGCGACGAAGGTGACCGAAAGGCCGGCACACAAAACCAATGGCCCCATGCGATGCTGGTTCAATGCAGCAATCAACACGACAGGAAGAACCGGCAAAACGCAGGGGTTCAACAAGGTCAAAAGACCGGCAATGTAGCCAAATACCAAGTCCATAAGGGGTCTCTATTTCACGGCCTGCGCGCGTCGAGGCGCTTCGCTCTGCGTTGGGAGGTGCCAGCCGCTCCACTCACGTGCAAACGAACTCCTTTGACATTGCCGTGAGTGATATGCGGACCGTAAGCCACTGCCGTGTTTTCCATTGGCCATCTTGACGGCCGCAGCCAATTTCATTCCCTATAGCGCAGTGCGACAGGGCCGGTTGGGTCCGCTGTTTTTGGGAGGAAAGAGCATGTCAAACCCATCTCAACAGGCGCTGAAAGCGGCCTATGACCGCGACGGCTACGTGGTGATCCCGGAGTTGTTAATCGCCGCGGATATTGCCGAACTAAAAGCCGAAGCGGCAGCCATCTGCAGAGGACAAAGGGGAGATGTGCGTGGCATCGTGCCCGTGCCCGACAGTGCCAGCGACGACGACGCCATGGGGCGTTATCTTACCGTGCAGTTTCCCCACAAAGCGTCCGATCTAATCCGGAACAAGTTCGTGGCCCACCCGCGTTTTGCAGAAGCCTTAAGCGCGGTAATCGGGCCGGACGTCAAATGCATGCAGTCCATGCTGTTCATCAAACCGGCGGGAAAGCCCGGGCAGGGGTGGCATCAGGACGAGCACTTCATTCCCACGCGCGACCGGTCCCTATGCGGACTGTGGTTGGCCATCGACGATGCGACAGAGGAAAACGGATGTCTGTGGGTGCGCCCCGGCTCGCACCGCGACGGCATTCTTTACGACACTGCGCCCCACGGGTCAGACCAGTTTGACGAGGGCCATGCGCTGGTGGGTACACCCGATGATGCGGACGAAGGCGTGGTGGTGGAAATTCCAGCCGGTGGCGCGATCCTGTTCAACGGCTATCTGCACCACCGCAGCCTGCCCAATAGGGCCGCCGAGGGCACCTACCGCCGCAGCCTCGTCAATCATTACATGAGCGCCCAAAGCTTGCTCCCATGGGACTGGGACGGTCGCCTCCCGCCCACCAGAGACATGCGCGATATCGTGATGGTCTGCGGCAAAGACCCCTACGCATGGAAGGGAACGGATGACCTCACAAAACCCTTCCTACGCGCCGAAACCAGCGCAGAGGATGATCCCAACAGAGACGCGGCAAAGCAGGTGTTTTGACGTGAAGTGGTACGAGTGTGGGGGGTAGTTAAAAGAAGGATTCGTCATCGGAAGTCTAGAAATCGGCTTATGACCTGAGGCTCGCATAGTGTGTCCCGCGGTAGCAATAAACGGTGCGCCATTCGGACAAACTAACCGAGCTTAGTTCTTTGCTTCCTAAGTCTGATTCTGGGGGGAAGCGGACGTTCGCTTGGATCAACGACCATTGCGGGCACATCGCAAAAGCGGCCATTGGGACTGCTTTCATTCGTCCATTGGAGTTGCACTTTGACCTGCTCCCCTGAAACCTCCTCGATTTTTGGTTAGTCCTGTTCCTCACACGAGGAGACGGACGATGAAGAAATCACGGTTCACAGACGAGCAGATCATCGGGATTTTGAAGGAGCATCAGGCGGGTGCGACGGCGA
>JBCBYZ010000138.1:0-8903 GCA_039815595.1 Pseudomonadota bacterium
CGTGTGCAGGTCGCGTTGGCCGCCTTTGCTCTCTTTGACATTCGGTTCCACCAGATACCGGGATTGACCGGCCTTCTTGTGACGGTTGTCCCGTTCGTCGAGCTTGGCTGCGATGAACTCCTTGGCCGTTGTGCGCACAATAGTCTCATCAAACCGCCGCATGAGATCATCGTAGAGCGCTCTTTGACCCAGTAAAAACCGGGCCTCCAAAACCGATGTACGGATCGTGATGTCGTCCACGGACAAGCGCAGGCAGTCTTCGACCGAGCGCGTGGCGTGGCCCACTTTAAAGCCCATATCCCACAGCATGTAGAGAATGTATTCCACCACGCTCTCCCCCAGCGCGGTCTGCTTGTAGGGCAGCAAAAACAACAGATCGATATCTGAACTGGGAGCTAACGTGCCGCGCCCGTAGCCGCCGACGCACACGATGGCCATGCGCTCACCGGATGACAGATTGCTCGCCCGAAATACATGGGTCATCGCAAAATCGTGGATGCAGGCGATAATCTCATCTTGCAGGCGGGACAGACGCTCTGCGCATTTTTGACCATAACCATCGGCGATGAAGCGTTGTTCGATGCGCCCGCGTCCTGCTTTCACCGCCTCTTTCAAGGCGGTGAGTACGCTCAAACGCACATCGCTGTTGCTGCCGTCTCCGTCGGCACCGCCTGCCAGTGCGGTCAAATGCGCCCGCAGCTTTTGTCCATCAATAAAGGTCTCGTCCAAAGCGCAATCTGCTTTCGAATGGGGTCCGGTTTCGGATCATCAGCTGCACGAACAGGAAGGCAAAGCCCCCGCATCGGGCACTGGCCTTCCGGTCTAACGTGATGTGATCGCATCGATACGAATGCCACTGGTGAATGGCAAGGCTATTGGCCCACACGCTGTTCGTCACGTTTCGGGCTGGACGGGCCTTAGATGAACGGCAGTTCCACCAGTTTGGCGTCGAACAGATCGCCATAAGCCTGCACGGTGACGCGGTCCCCGGCTTCCGTTTCAGTGCGTTGCATCAGGCCAAACCCGATTGTCCGTTCCAAACGATAGGACCATGTGACATTGGTCATGTGGCCCACCGGCAGACCTTCTTTGAACACCGTCAACCAATGGAAAGACGGATCGACCTGCTCCTCCCCATCCAACATCACACCCAGCAGGTGGCGTTTTGGCCCTTCGGCTTTGATGCGCCTCAGGGCAGGCACCCCGATCACATCGTCATCCACGTCCAGATCAACATAGGGCTCCAATCCCACTTCAAACGGGTTGGTTTGATCGTCGGTATCGCCACCCCATGACAGCAATCCGCTTTCCACCCGCTCGGTGGGATTGGGATTACCCGGACCGATATCCCAGCGTTTTCCCGCTTCCTTTACGAGGTCCCACAATTGAGCGCCTTTGGTGCCGTCTTGCAGATAAAGTTCAAACCCGCCTTGCTTGGACCAACCGGACCGCGCAACCGTAACCGGAATGCCTTCAATCTCGGTTTCACGGAACCAGAAATAACGCAGGTCCCGCACCCAGTCGCCAAAAATTTCAGCCACCACATCGTCGGATTTGGGTCCCTGAACGGCGAGTGGAGAAACGTCTGCCTCCACTACAGACACGTTGAACTTGCGTTCGTGAGCGATGGCCCGAGCCCAAAACAAAATGTTGCTGTCAGCAATGGATAGCCAAAAGCGCTGCTCGTCCATCTTCAAAACGATGGGGTCGTTGATCAGTGTTCCATTGTGATTGCAGAGCGCCACATATTTGCCTTGGCCAACTTTGCATTTGTCCATCCGACGGGGGCACAGCACCTGCGTCAGCCGCGCGGCGTCCGGTCCTGTAATCTGGATCTGTCGTTCAACTGCGACATCCCACATCGCCACACCGTGGATGAGCCGCCAATACTCTTCCTCCGCGTTGCCATAACTTGTTGGCATCAACATGTGGTTGTAGGTTGTGAATGATTTCACACCCTCATCCACGGTGGAAAAGTAGAACGGCGACGGCCGAAGCCGTGTCGATGGTGCGATCCCAAACAAAGCCAAACCCCCAAACACCAAAAAGCCAGTAGCGTGTTTTAGGGAGATTATTCAGGACGTTGCATCACCAATCGGACTACCCACGCCGCATTTTTGACGGCAGAGCCTGTAAAGAACCGTTTTTGCTTCCGCATCCTTTGTAAAGATGGGATCATTTTCCCAAATGTGACTTGATTAAGGCGGTTGGAGGCCTACCTCTTAAGCAGCCGAAGGGCGCTCGCTCTTTGGAATGGAACAACAGGAGAGCACTCGATGACACAAGCCCTTATTCGCCCGGCCTGGACCCCCGTAACCATCGCCATGATGGTCATCGGCTTCATGATTTTTTGGCCGCTCGGCCTCGCCATGATTGCCTACATTATCTGGGGTGACCGGTTGGAGCAGTTCAAAAGCGACGTGAACAAAGCAACTGACAAGGCAGGCGACATCTTCGCCAAAGGCCGCGGTTCCTTCGCAAACGCCCGCACCGGCAATGTTGCCTTTGACGACTGGCGTGAAGCGGAACTCAAGCGTCTGCACGAAGAGCGTATGAAGCTTGACGAAATGCGCGCCGAGTTTGACGATTATGCCCGTGAGCTGCGCCGCGCCAAGGATCGGGAAGAGTTCGACCACTTCATGGCGCATCGCGCCAAACAGGTGGACGGCGATGCCAAGCCGAAAACCAAACGCGTAAAAAAATCTGGCGGCAAGGACGTTCCCGGCGTCTAAGAAGTTCGGAACGATCAAGCCTCACAAGATCGATGAAATGCCCGCTTCTGGCGGGCATTTTTCGTTTTTAGTCCTCAATCCCGTTCCGCCTTCTGGACGTGCCACGAATCGGATAGTTGAACCGTCATGCTTTCCTTCTTGAAAAAGCCCGGACGCACAGCCAACGGTCAGCGGGAGCGCTGGACCTTGCTGGAAATCGACGGCAAGCCGGTGGACGTGCGGATCGTGGAAAATGCCCGCACGTCGCGCATCACTTTGCGTTTGGTGCCGGCGTCCAAAAAGGGCGAGAGCCTAAAAGTCACCGTGCCGCCCGGGTTGCCAGACCATGAGGTGGATCGGTTTTTGGAGAAAAACAAAAACTGGGCTGCCGCACGGCTCTCCCGTTTACCGGATGTTACCCGCATCGCGGACGGGGTAACCATCCCGCTGCGGGGCGTGCCCCATCGCATCATGCATTCCGGCCTTGGACGTGGTGTTGTGTCCATCGGCATGGAGGAGGACGGCAAGGTGATCCGGGTCTTTGGTGATCCTAACTTTTTGCCGCGCAAAGTGGGTGATTTTCTCAAACGGCAGGCCAAGCAGGATCTCACCAAAGCCGTAACCTTCTATGCGGCAGAACTGGGTGTGAAGCCGAAATCCATTACGCTGAGGGATACAACGTCTCGCTGGGGCTCTTGTTCATCCAGCGGCGCATTGAACTTTTCTTGGCGCATCATTTTGGCGCCGCCGGATGTGCTCAATTACCTCGCCGCCCATGAAGTGGCGCATCTGCGTGAGATGAATCATTCGGACCGTTTCTGGGCCCACGTCAAAGCGATCTGCCCGGACATGGAGCGGCAAAAGGCTTGGCTGAGGGCGCACGGGCAAAAGCTGCACGCCGTCACCGTCTAAACACTGGGCCACAATAATTGTGCGCTGAGGGCAAGGCGCAACCGATCTTAAAACGGCTGATAGCCCAGCAAAAGTTGAAACCACAGGCGGTGCAAGATGATACCGACCGATGAGCTGACAAGAAAAACAAAGAGGGCGGTCTCTGTGAAGGACTTCCACATCGTGTGCTCGTGCAATGCGATCGATTAAACCGGGCTTCCAGACGTCTTGAATCCCCCCTTCGGTTTCCATGCGACACGTGTGATACGGATATGTGACAGATGAGGTGGCTCTTCCTCAGACTGTCGTTTTTGATGGGTTCACCATTCTTCAGCCTTCCAGAAATCCAACCAAAATCCGTCTTGAGGCATGCCTGCCAGACTGGACTCGCTGCCAACATCGTGCGAGCCAACCGCTCGCGCTTAACAACCCGGACCAGTTCATCACCATGGCACTCGAAACGGTGAAAATCTGTGGCCTGTCAACGCCCGGTTCGGTGCAACAAGCCGTGTCAGGTGGCGCGAGCCATCTGGGATTTATTTTCTTTCCAAAAAGCCCCCGCAATGTCACGCCGGAACAGGCCGCGGGCCTGGTGGTCCATTCGGGCGATAGGCAGACTGTGGCAGTGACGGTCAACGCTGATGACACGTTTCTCGACGCAATCGATGGTGCCATGCAGCCACACATCCACCAGCTTCACGGCGCGGAGACACCGGCGCATGTTCGCACAGTCAAGGCGCGATACGGCAAACCGGTGATGAAAGCTCTGGCAATCCGGTCCGAAGGCGACCTGACCAAGCTGAAGGCCTATGATGGTATCGCTGATTTACTGCTGCTGGATGCGAAGCCGCCTGCGGGTTCGGACCTCCCAGGTGGCAATGGCGTAAGCTTTGACTGGGACTTGGTGGCCGGTCTCAATACAGAAACACCGGTCCTGCTGTCAGGGGGCATCGATCTGGAAAATCTCGCTTTGGCCAAATCGTTGGTCAGCGATGCGTCCAACAGCCTCATCGGAATCGATGTTTCATCTGGCGTGGAAGCGGAGCCCGGTGTTAAGGACATCACGAAAATACAAGACTTCATGGCTTTTTGCCGCGCTTAGGTCCGCTTGGGACATCAAGGCGGTTAGGAATGGCCTGAACACATTTGGTGACAATAATGAACGTGCAAGCTCCCAATTCCTTCCGCATGGGCCCGGATGAAGACGGCCAATTTGGCATTTTTGGCGGTCGTTTTGTGGCCGAGACACTCATGCCGAATATTTTGGAATTGGATGACGCTTACAAGGCAGCCAAAAAAGATCCGGAATTTGTCGCAGAGCTCGAAAGCCTCAACAAGCATTACACCGGTCGCCCCAGCCCGCTTTATTTTGCCGAACGCCTGACGGAGCATCTGGGCGGGGCCAAAGTTTACTTTAAGCGTGACGAGCTCAATCACACCGGCAGCCACAAAATCAATAATTGCCTTGGGCAAATCTTGTTGGCCAAACGCATGGGCAAAACCCGCATCATCGCTGAAACCGGGGCCGGTCAGCACGGCGTCGCATCTGCCACCGTGGCCGCCCGTTTTGGCTATCCCTGCATTGTTTATATGGGCGCAAAAGATGTGGGTCGCCAGTCGCCCAACGTGTTCCGCATGAAGCTTCTGGGTGCAGAAATTGTCTCCGTCACCGCCGGCGCCGGCACATTGAAAGACGCGATGAACGAAGCGCTGCGCGATTGGGTGACCAATGTTGAAGACACCTATTATCTTATCGGCACGGCCGCCGGTCCGCACCCCTATCCCGAACTGGTACGCGATTTCCAATCGGTGATTGGCAAGGAAGCGCGTGATCAGATGTTGGAAATCGAGGGCCGTCTACCCGATATGTTGGTGGCTGCCGTCGGCGGTGGGTCAAACGCCATTGGCCTGTTCCACCCGTTCCTGGACGATGAGTCCGTCGAGATTGTCGGTGTCGAGGCCGGCGGCAAGGGCTTGCAGGGTGACGAGCATTGCGCGTCTCTGACGGCGGGCCGCCCCGGTGTTTTGCACGGCAACCGGACATATTTGCTGCAGGATAAAGACGGCCAGATCGAAGAGGGCGCGTCGATCTCTGCTGGTCTCGACTACCCGGGCATCGGCCCAGAGCATTCGTGGCTCAAAGACATTGGCCGTGTGCAATATGTGCCCATTGAAGACACGGAAGCTTTGGAAGCGTTCCAATTGCTCTGCCGTCTCGAAGGCATCATCCCCGCGCTGGAACCAAGCCATGCGTTGGCCGAAGTCGTCAAACGCGCTCCAACCATGGGCAAAGACCAGATCATTGTCATGAACCTGTGCGGTCGTGGCGACAAAGACGTCTTCACCGTGGGCGAAGCGCTAGGCGTGGAGTTGTAGACCATGACACAGCGTATGACCGCGCGCTTTGCGCAGCTTTCTGAACAAAACCGCCCCGCCTTCGTCACCTACTTCATGGGTGGTGATCCGGACATGGAAACCTCGCTTTCGATCATGAAAGGCCTGCCTGAAGCGGGTGCCGACATTATCGAGTTGGGTATGCCGTTTTCAGACCCAATGGCGGATGGTCCTTCCATCCAAGAGGCCGGTAAACGCGCCTTGCTGCATGGGCAAAACCTCGACGACACGTTTACGATGGCCAAGGCTTTCCGGGAGGGGGACAACGACACCCCGATCATCGTGATGGGCTACTACAACCCGATCTACCAATACGGTATTGAGCGTTTCCTGGACGGCGCGGAAGCCAGCGGCATTGATGGGATGATCATCGTTGATCTGCCTCCAGAGATGGATGAGGAACTTTGTCTGCCGGCCGTCAAACGGGGTTTGAACTTCATCCGCCTGGCAACACCAACCACCGACGCCAAACGCTTGCCCAAAGTGCTCTCCAACACATCGGGCTTTGTCTATTATGTTTCCATCAACGGGATTACCGGCGCAGCAACGCCCGAACCTCAAGAGGTTGCCCGGTCTGTGGCTCACATCAAGGACAAGACTGATCTTCCCATCTGCGTAGGTTTCGGCGTGCGCACGGCGGAACAAGCAAGCGCCATTGGCCGCGCCGCAGACGGTGTCGTGGTGGGCAGCGCGATTGTCTCCACCGTGGCCGACAGTCTGGTGGACGGCAAGGCCGGGCCGGATACCGTGTCCAGCACGCTGGCGCTGGTTTCCTCCATCGCAGAAGGTGTTCACAACGCACGCGCATAGTGATGACGTCCGTTTCATCGGGCGCCGCCTTGCATCCAACGTCCCCATGCCACATTTATAGGCAAGTCTTGTAGGCGGCCCGTCTCCCTGCGCTCTGTCCTCAACCCGCTAACGGAACTATCCCATGAATTGGATCACCGACTACGTCCGTCCCAAGCTGGATCTTTTCAGCCGTCGCACGATGCCGGAAAATCTCTGGGTCAAGGATCCGCAATCCGGCGAGATGGTGTTCCATGCGGACTTGGAGGCGAACCATTTTGTCGTTCCGGCGTCCGGCTATCATCTGGCCATTCGGGCGGAAGAACGCATCAAGCGTCTCATGGACGATGGCAATTTCGAAAAACTGCCCCAACCGGAAGTTCCGGTCGATCCGCTTAAATTTCGAGATGAGCGTCGTTACACGGACAAACTGAAAGAAAATCGCAACAAGACCGGCGAGCAGGACACGATCTTTGCCGCTGTGGGCCGTATTCACGGGCAGCATGTCACAGTCTGTGTTCAAGATTTTAAGTTCATGGGCGGATCGCTTGGCATGGCCGCCGGTGAGGCGATCATAAAATCCATGGAAACGGCTGTTTCACGTAAAACGCCCTACATCCTGTTTGCAGCCTCGGGCGGTGCCCGCATGCAGGAGGGCATTCTTTCGCTGATGCAATTGCCCCGCACAACGGTTGCTGTGCAGATGCTCAAGGAAGCTGGCCTGCCCTACATCGTCGTGCTGACGAACCCGACGACCGGTGGCGTGTCCGCCTCCTATGCCATGTTGGGGGACATTCACATCGCCGAGCCGGGTGCATTAATCGGTTTTGCCGGTCCCCGCGTGATTGAACAAACCATTCGGGAAAAACTGCCGGAGGGTTTCCAACGCGCCGAGTATCTACAGGAACACGGTATGGTAGATATGGTTGTTCCCCGTCCTCAACATCGCGACACGCTGGGCAATCTGCTCTCCATTCTCATGAGGACTGAGCAAATCAAACCGGCTGCCGCCGACAAAACTGATGAGTCCGATCACGCGGAAGAAACTGCTCCAGTGGTGTCAGAAAGTTTGGCAGAGCCAGTTCAGGACGAAGCCGCAGCACGAGTAGCAGATGCGCCTGAAAATGTCGTAGCATCTGCAGAGGCTAACGCTTCAGCATCTGATGATGTCGTATCCACCGACGCGCTGGACGGCAAACCTGCACCTGCTTGAGACGGGCGTTCTCCCGCTTTGTGCGGGCCTTGTGGCTCCGTTGACACGGTTCATTGCCACACCGCTCCACCGCTTAACACTCTGCTCTTAAGACCTTGGACATTCACCGCGCCATGACTGCTGATGAACGGATTGAAGCGATGATGGCGCTTCACCCCAAGGGCTTTGACCTTTCGCTTGGCCGCATTACACGCCTGTTGGCCCAATTGGGTGATCCGCATACCAAGCTCCCACCCGTCATCCACGTTGCTGGCACCAATGGCAAAGGCTCGACGGTGGCCTTTTGTCGGTCCATCGCAGAGGCGGCTGGCCTGCGCACCCACGTCCACACTTCACCTCATCTGGTCCGCTGGCACGAACGGTTCCGCCTCAATGGTGCACTGGTGGAAGACGCCATCCTCAGCGATGCAATAGACCGTGTGGCCCGTGCCAATGGCGGCCAACCCATCACTGTGTTTGAACTGCTTACTGTCTCCATGTTCGTGTTGTTCAGCGAGGTTGCGGCAGACCTGTGCATTATTGAAGTGGGATTAGGCGGACGGTTTGATGCCACCAACATCATGGAGACAACGACACTCAGCGTGATCACGCCGGTCTCGATGGATCATGAAAGCTTTCTGGGCGACACGCTGGAAAAGATCGCGTTTGAGAAAGCGGGAATCATCAAAAAGCGTGGTTCCGTGGTTGTTGCTCCGCAGGAGCCGGCAGCGCAGGCCGTGTTGGAACAGCAAGCGGCCCGACAGCGCGCGCATGTTTTGTCCTTTGGGGAGCATTTCAGTGCCCACGTGGAGTCCGGTCGGTTGCTGGTGCAGACGGACACCAATCTGTTCGATTTGCCTTTGCCGCGTCTGCCGGGGTCGCACCAGTGCGAAAATGCGGCGACAGCCGTCATAGCCCTCCAGCAA
>JBCBYZ010000056.1:0-20050 GCA_039815595.1 Pseudomonadota bacterium
TTCGGCTTAAGTCATAAAAAAGTAGTTTTTTCTGAAAATTTTTCAAAGTGCATGGAGAGTGTAAATGATCGGTGATGACGACCAAGATGGAAATGGTACAACAGTAACTGTGAACCCTGGCTCTGTCACCGTAGCTGGTGGCAAGTGGGATGGATTTAGGGACGCAGTGCACGATGCATTGGACAAGGCTGGTTTCGGTAGTGGTACCGGGAATGTATTAGGAACTCCTCAACGTCCCTCACGAGAAGAAGTAATTGGGGATTTTGTTTAGCAGCAGACCATCGGAATTTTTAATGGAGAAGCCGATGATGTTTTTGCAGCCTATCGAGATGTGGAAGGGCGAGCATATCCTGAATCCCTAAAAGGGGATATCTTGGCGAAGGCATATCAGAAGGCTTCCTTTTTTGGGAAAAAGGTTCCGGAGCTGGATGATCTTCACAAAGCCCTGCAAGAAGAGCTATCAAGTAAAGGATTTAAAGCCCCCGAATGCTTCCTCGCCGGTGCTCCCGTTTCCATGTGGCCGTTGGACTTAAAGCCGGATGCGAACGGCAGATACGACCAGAAAGAAGTACAGGCCAAGGTCTGGACGAAACCTATTGAGGAAATCCAGACCAATGATTGGGTGGTTTCCTACGATGATGACGGAATGTTGATTCCGGGGAAGGTTGGTCAAACCTTCCAGAACTGTTCCAAGCATATTCTGGATGCGCCTGTTCCTCAATTTAATGAGCAAGGTAAGCCAGACGGTACGTTCAAGAGCCTGATGGTTACGCCCGGCCACGTCACCTTCTGTGCGCCTGTTGAGGGCGAGGATAATCCCTTTGCTGGCAAGCATGTCCCCATCATGGACATTTTGCGCTCTGACGGTGCGCTCAAAATGCTGGATGGAACGCTTGTCCGTGCTGCAACAGGCGCTGTGATTGGTTCGCACGACGATAAGCAGTTCTGGGCGCATATCTTTGAGCGAGCACCTGACGGTTCCACCCGTGAGCGGGAGACAAAATTGCTACGCCTTGGCACAAGGTGGATTGAACCCGATGGCACATCCATCACCATGCGCGAACACATGGACAGAATCGGCGTTGAATTAATCGAGGAAGGCCAGTTCAAGGGTTACACCTGTCTCAAGGGTAAAGGGCCAGTGACGGGCTTTGAATGGAAGTTCACGCCATCTCTACCGAAGCCAGAAGATTACATTCTGCAACGTAGTGCCTTGACTTTGGAAGAGGTCTACGAGGCTGATGAGTGGGAAAGTGTACGCCCACAAATGCCAGCCCCGGTTGCTGGGGAAGCTGGCCGTTCCTTCAAGCGGGACAACACTCTTTATGCTGGCGGCGCGACTGCTGCAAATGATCATCTGCCGCCAAACATTCCGCACTCTATGCGCAACTCACCAAACCAGCCAACCATGAACCGTCAACAAAGACGGGTATTGGAACGCAAACAGCAAAGGGCCAATAGAGCCAAAATGCGCAATGCAGGCAAAGTCAGCAAACGTGTTGCTGCAACGGTTCATTGAAATCGGCAAAATTTGTGTCTCATTTGCGACGCCGGGCAAAACGGTAGTCTGTCCGCTCAGCAGACCTCCGTTCTACCCAGCCAATTCCCCAATCACCCCCACGACCCGGTCCCAATCATCTTCCGGTTCCAGATCAAGCGTCTGTCGCGGTCCGTGCTCTGTGACCCTTGGGATGAAGCCCGTTTGCAATCCTGCCGAGCGGGCGGCGGTTAAGTCGTTATTGTGGCAAGCGACCATCATAACTTCGGCGGGTTGTAAGCGCAGGGCGGTGCAGCAGGCGTGGTAGACTTGCGGTTCCGGCTTGTAGTTTTGCGCCAAGTCAGCCCCCAAAATGCAGTCCCATGGCAGGCCGCCATACTTCGCCAGCCGGGTCATAAGTGCGATGGACCCGTTGGAGCAGGGGGCGATGATGGCGTGCGCCTTGAGCTTGGTGAGCCCTTCAACAACATCGGGCCACGGGTCCAGCCGTTCCCAAACCCTGTTGAGCTCCGCTTTTTGGCTGTCGTCCAGCGCGTCTGCGAGACCAAAGGTCTGCAGCGTTTCATCCAGGTTCTCGCGGTGCAGATCGTCGAGCGGAACATATCCGCGCCCGCCGGACCGGATGAGCTCCATCGCGGGTTGGTAACACCCCCGCCAATGGTCGGCGAACGCGGCCGCATCCACTTCCAATCCGGACCCCTTGAAACACTGTTCAACGTCCCTGGCGACGCTGCTGCGCCAATCCACCAGCGTGCCAAACACGTCGAATATGAATGCCTTGGGCATGTTTGACCCGCTCATTTTGGTCTCCGGTAACTGATGGTTTGAAACGCCATACGCAGCGTATCCACCATCAACAGGCGTCCAACCAACGGCTCTCCAGCGCCGGTGATGACTTTGATCGTTTCCGCCGCCTGTATGGTGCCGATAATTCCTGTTGTCGCTCCCAACACGCCAGCCTCCGCACATGTGGGCAGGACACCATCATCGGGTTGATTGGGGAACAGGTCTTCATAGCGCGGGTTTAGAACCCCGTCCGGCCCGTTCTCCCATGGCGCGAGTACCGTAACCGACCCGTCAAACCGGTTCACCGCTCCGGTCACCAATGGAACATGCGCGATCTCACAAGCAGCGGCCACGGCGTAGCGCGTATCAAAATTATCGCTCCCATCAACCGCCACCGTGCAACCGTCTAACAGAGTGTCCGCATTGGACGCGTTGAAGCGTTCTTCGACGGGCTCGACCACACAATGCGGGTTGATGCGGGCGACTGATGCTGCAGCGCTCGCAACCTTGGCCATACCCACCGATGTCGTATCGTGGATCACCTGACGTTGCAGGTTGGACAGGCTCACCCGGTCATCGTCCACGAGCCGTATTGTGCCAACGCCAGCGGCGGCCAGGTAATGCACGACCGGCGCGCCCAATCCGCCCGCGCCAACGACCAAGACCCGCGCGGCCTTAAGCATTTGTTGCCCCGCCCCACCGATCTCCGGCAATACCAGATGGCGCGCATAGCGTTCAATCTCTTCGCTATTTAACGACGTGTCAGCCATAATCTATGGTGTGACGTCTACGATGCCATTGGCAATCGTAAACCGTTGCGCCCGTTCTCCGAGGGCCGAAAACAGATCAGCATCGGTTCCGGTCATCCATGCTTGGCAATTGATTTTGTCCAGCAAATCAAAAAGCGCTGCCCGGCGGGAAGCATCGAGATGGGCCGCGATTTCATCCAGCAACAACAGAGGGGTCATGCCGCTGACTTTCGCCACGAGCCGCGCATGGGCCAGCACCATGCCGGTCAACAGCGCCTTTTGTTCGCCGGTTGAACATTGCGCGGCCTCCATGTCTTTCGGGCCGTGCACAACACACAAGTTGCTGCGGTGGGGGCCGTCCAGCGTCCTGCCTGCGGCGCTGTCGCGTGGGCGGTTTCGGCACAGCAGCGTGGTGTATTGATCCTCCAGGTCTCCGCTCGCGCCGCTTCGGGCTTGCTCCTCCAGCAACCCCTCCATGGATAAGACGGCCCTTGGAAATGCACTTGCTTCTCCGTCTGTCGCGCTGTCCGTTTCTATTAGGTCCGTGAGCAGCACAATCAATTCTGCCCTTGCGCTGGCAATGGCCACGCCGATCTGAGCCATCTGCGCCTCCAAACCGTCCAGCCAGGTGCCATCAAAACTGCGCGCGTCCAGCAATTTATTGCGGCTGCGCATGGCCTTTTCAAACGCGTTGACGCGGGTTCCATGGCTGGGGTCGATGGCCAGCACCATACGGTCCAAAAACCGCCGACGATCAGCCGCCGCTCCGGAGAACAGACCGTCCATTGACGGGGTGAGCCACAACACTCGAACATGCTCTTGCACCGCTTCGCTGGTCCGGGTGGCGACCTTGTTGATCTGGGTGCGTCGTTGCGTTTCCGGCCCGTTGGGCGTTGCGCGCAAACCTGTGCCGATGGTCACCGGACCCACCGCGCCATGAAGATCAAAGTTCGCCGCCCAAGTTCCTATCAAAGTGCCCGCGCCTGCAGTTGCGCTGTCTTCAACCGAATCTGACATCGCGACTCGTTCATAGGGCGCACGGCGCAGCCCGCGTCCAGGGGAGAGAAACGAAACCGATTCCAAAAGGTTGGTTTTACCGGCCCCGTTGTTGCCGGTCAGCACGACGTGCCGCTCGTCCAAGGGCAGGCGCAGGCTTGCGTAATTGCGAAACCGTGTGAGAGAGACGCGCTCAATCCAAACCCGCGCGGGGCTGCGGGCGATCACCGCTGATGGTGTGTCAGCGCTACCGGCCATCATATCGAGCACCACCATGGGCCGGATTCAACGATTGGGTGATCGTTCCGGTGCAACAATGAAATGGCTGCAGGTTGGAAAATTGCCTGCAGCTAGACCCGCATTGGCATGAGCACATAGAGCGCGCCTGCATCAGTTTCCTCACGGATGAGCGTCGGCGAACCCGGGTCAGCCAGCATGAATGTGGTTTCATCCGCTGACAATTGATTGGTGATGTCGAGCAGGTAGCGCGAGTTAAACCCGATATCGAGACCCTCCGCGCTGTAATCGACGGCCAACTCCTCTTCGGCGCTGCCGGAATCAGGGTTGTTGACGCTCAGCACCAATTGGCCACCCGTAAGCGACAGTTTTACGGCGCGACCCCGGTCCGACGCGATGGTGGAGACACGGTCCACTGCAGACGCAAATGTGGCCCGGTCCAGCTTCAATTCTTTGTCGTTTCCAGTCGGGATCACCCGGTTGTAGTCGGGGAATGTGCCGTCAATCAGCTTCGAGGTCAGCACCACCTGATCGACCGTGAAGCGAATTTTCGTCTCGGAAACTTCCACGGTGACGAAGCTATCCGGCGCTTCCAGCAATTTTTGCAATTCACCCACACATTTCCGGGGTACGATGATGCCGGGCATGTTCTGCGCACCATCAGGGGCTGCGCTCTGGGCCTGAGCCAAACGGTGGCCGTCCGTCGCGACTGCCCGCAGGAGCGGGCCTTCGTCTCCGTCCACGCCGTGGAAGTAGATGCCGTTAAGATAGTACCGGGTCTCTTCGGTAGAGATCGCAAATTGGGTGCGGTCGATGAGACGTTTCAGGTCCGCGCAAGCCATGCGGAACATGTGGCTGAATTCGCCTGCCGTCAGGTCTGGAAAATCGGATTCCGGCAGCATCTGCAAGCGAAATTGTGACCGTCCTGAAACCAGACGCAGGCCATTGTCGTCGCCAACGGACATCATAACTTCGGCGCCGTCCGGCAGTTTGCGTACGATATCGTAGAGCATATGCGCGGACACAGTTGTGGCGCCGCCTTGATCGACACTGGCTGCGGTTTCTTCGGTCACTTCCAGATCGAGATCGGTGGCCTTCAGCGTCAAGGAACCGCCGTCGGCTTTCAACAACACGTTGGACAGGATCGGGATCGTGTTGCGCCGTTCCACCACGCGCTGCACGTGGTTCAGCGATTTGAGAAGATTGGACCGTTCAAGGGTAACGCGCATTGCAGGTTCCTGCCGAAGGGACGGTGCCGCATGGTCACCGGGCGGTAAAGCCGGATGCGGCAAAGCTGATAAAAACGAAAAGAGCTGACGCAAATGCCGAAATGGCAAATCATCTCGATTGGCTTTGCAAATTGGCCCATGCCCTGCCCCCTTTCAAGGGGGGCAGACATCCTATCCAAGCCTTTGCACGTCGCGTCTGTTCTGCCGACGATGGTTTCATCAGTGCATGTGTCTGGACCCGCCTTGGTCCAAGAGTGGCCTACTGACCTTGCTCGTGGATCAACCGTTTCAGCAACTCGATTTCGTGGGCCAATTGCTGATCCTCCGCTAACAGGCGCTCAATCTTGCGCACGGCATGAAGCACTGTCGTGTGGTCTCGCCCGCCGAACCGGCGACCTATTTCCGGTAGCGAGCGCGGTGTGAGCAGTTTCGACAGATACATGGCGATTTGGCGCGGCAACACGATCACACGCGTGCGCCGGTTGGACAGCATGTCATTGCGCGACACGTTGTAGTGACGCGCTACAACGCGTTGGATGTCTTCGATGCGCACCTTGCGCTGCTCGCTGGACTGGACCAGATGGCCAAGCAGTTTCTCTATAGCATCGAGGTCCAGCGCACCGTCTGTGAACCGCTGCTGGATGAGCAATTGATTGAACGCGCCCTCCAAATCACGACCGGAAGATGTCACCGTTTCCGCAACATATTTTATGACGGCATCGGAAATTTTCAGGCTTGGATCGTCGCGTTGCGCATCTTGGTAGCGCAGACGCAGAATGTCTTCGCGCATCCCCATGTCAGGCGCTGCAATTTCCAGGGCAACGCCACCCTGCAAGCGCGAGCGCACGCGATCATCAAGCGACTCCAGTTGAGACGGCGGACGGTCAGCAGCCACAACCACCTGTTTGGCGCTGTCGATCAGTGCGTTGAGCAGATGGCAAAACTCTTGCTGGATGGATTTGCCCTGCAGAAACTGCATGTCATCGATCAACAACAGGTCGATCTCCCGTAGGCTTTCCTTGAACGAAAGCGCGGAAGAATCCCGGATCGCAGAAGCGAACCGCCACATGAAATACTCGGCTGTCAGGTACAGGATTTTCATACCGCTGTTGCGGCTGGCGGCGGCCCAAGCGATGGACTGCAGCAAATGCGTTTTGCCCAGCCCAACATTGGCGTGCAGGAAAAGCGGGTTGAAGCGGGCGGCTGCACCATCGGCCTCGGCGACGGATTTCGCTGCCGCACAGGCCACCCGGTTGGCTGCGCCCTCAACCAGTGTGTCAAAGGTGTAGTTTGGATCGAGCGGGGAACCGGAAAAACCAAAGCGGCTGTTTGCGCTGACCGGCGCTGGACCGCCGGATACGCCTTGAGCACCGGAACCGGTGGCAGACCCCGAGACAAAGCCACCAGCCGCCTCGCGGCCTGACATGCGATCTACAATCTGCTGCGGCAGACCGGTGCCGATTTGTGCCATGCCGGACCCTTTGGTACCCGCTGGCCCGCCATTCGTTTGGCCGCCGAATCCTCCCCCGGATGCTGCCCCAGCCCCATACTGTCCATGGCCTCCTCGTCCGTTTGAACCATGGCCGTATTGAGGGTTTTTTCCATTCAGGCCGCCGGATGACGTGCCATCACCGTTCATATGCGTGCTTGCTGTTTGGCCGTTGCCATTAGAGGCGTCACCGTCGTGTGAATTGCCGGGTGCCGCTGCAACCTGTGTGCGTACGGCGCTGCGCAGAAGCACATCCACGCGCAACACATCATCATTTTCCGCCTGCCAAAGGGCCAGTAAGTCCGCTTGATAATGGGTCTTGATCCAGCTTTTCAAAAACGCGGTGGGAACCGAAAGGGTGATGTGCCCCTTGGCCACTTCCTCCAGACGGCAGCGTCCAAACCAGCTGTTATAGGAATCATGGCCCAGTTTAGTGCGCATCTGCGCCTGCACGCGCACCCACTTGCGCACATCCTTTGCCGCTACGGTCGCCGCTGCAGCACCATCCGTTTGGTCAGCAGAGGGGGCGGTTTTGGAGCGGGGTGTACCGCTTTTTGCAACAGCCTTGCCGCCGGTTCTCGCAATGGATTGAGCAACCGATTTTGGGGCTGGAGGACGGGGTGGTTTCGCCGCCCGCCCATCTTTTGCCGTCTTGTCTGTGTTCTTGCCGGATCCTCCGGCCGTGACCGGCTTAGCCGCCGGCGGGGTCATAGGTGTCTCGTCAGCCGAAGTGCGCTTGCCACCATTGCCCATAAAGTCCTCGCCTTCAAAAAAAGTCATCTCGCATCGTCACCCCGTCTGCCAAGACCGGTTGCGCCCCATTGTTCCGTGTATTCGCATCAGCCTGTTCGGTGTGCGGGATTTAGAAATCCGCCACCTGAAAGCGCCCCTGATGGGCAGACCGGTTGTTTCAAGAAGAACCGGTGTTGCCCTTAATCGCTGCTCGTTACATCGATCTTGCGTCTTTCGACGCCCCCGACAACAGACCCGTTACCCAACTCTGTTTCCACTCGGCACTTATTCCATCGGGTGTCGTGTCTCGGAGGCGAACGAGACAGGGAGATGGGACCATATGCATATTTGCCTCCTTGCGGCTCTTGGCCGTCTTCTTGTTGCGGGTCGAAGCCGCACTTTCAGTGGTCAAAAACCACTGCTCAAATCTCAGTTGCGACAGCACCTGGGGTGGCCGCCGCGGCATCACGGCTGACGCCAGGGTAGGTCTTCAGCTTTCCAGCCGTTCACATGCCCTCGATGGCCGTCCCCATTGGGGTCGCCCTCGAAGCCGCCAGCAATGTTGAAACACTGGGTGTACCCATGCGCCGTCATGGCTTGCGCCGCTGCCAAGCTGCGCACGCCGGACCGGCATAAAAAACAGATTTTCGTATCTCGGGTCGCCCCCTGCGCGTCCAATTGCTGCTGCAATGCGCCCACAAAGCCTGCATCTACCTGCATGGTTGGGAAGACCTGCCACTCTTGGCCGATGGGAGCGCGCATATCGGTGTGAACCATCGGGCCTCCCACATAGGCCCACTCGGCCCGCGTGCGCACGTCCACCAGAACTGCACGATCTTCGCCGCTCAACATGTCCCAGCACGCTTTTGGGCTGATGTCACCGGCGTAATTCATGCAAAGCTCTCCCGTTATCGCCAGCCCAAGTTGACGATCCAAATAGACACAATTTTCAAAATTCCCAATCTATCTAAGGTATACAAAAGTAGATTGAGTTGCAGACAACGATAAAAAACGCTCATGGGAAATCTAAAACAAATTCCCGACTCGAAATTAGTTTCGTTATGTAAACGATGCTCAATTTAGACTTGCGATTAATCCGTTTCTTGCCACTCCGGGGACCATACACATTGAGATTTTTACCCACAAGAACCTTCGAACCAGATTCTTGACTCGCAGGTGCGCTCAAAAAAAATTTTCGGATGTGGCTAAAAAATTGCCGTCTGAAAAAGGCTTTTGAATCAATCTGACTCCGGCCTCGGTCCCACGTGAAAACCCGGTATCCCACGTCGAAAAAAATTTATTGCGAATCTTCACACTTGACTCACCATAGCGGCCTCTCAGAGCCGCAGTGCATCTTGGGGGCTGCCCCAACATCCCCATAATATATTGAAAATAATAGCAAAAATCTGTCATGTTGATGACACAATTGGATCCGGCGCTTGGAGCCATACTTTTGACTTAGACCGTCATCTTCTCATTTGAGGAGCAGATGCGGGCCGTTGGGATCGTTTCGGATGCGTGTTTTTAACTGCCGTTTGAAAGCGGCATTTCACCTTTGAAGTCGAAGCCGGATTTCCTGTCCATCAACCGGATCGATTGGCACACAAAAAAGGCTCCGAGCACTTGCTGGAGCCTTCCTTATTCTCAGTAGTGGTGCGCGGCAAAACGAACGGGCTGCGCGGCCCGTAAACGTCTGCCGGTGACGCTTAAGCGAGCGCCTTAACGCGGGCAGATAAGCGGGACATTTTGCGTGCCGCGGTGTTGCGGTGAATGATGCCCTTGGAAGCGGACTTCATGATCACCGGCTGCACGGCTTGCAATTGCTCTTTAGCGGCTGCAGCGTCACCGGCCACAATCGCTTCTTCCATCTTGCGTAGCTGGCCGCGCATGAACGTGCGACGGGCTTTGTTAACTGCCGTCTTGCGGGCAATCTTACGGGTGGCCTTCTTGGCCGAAGAAGTGTTGGCCATGGGGCCCCTCTTTGGTTCGCTTGATGTCGATGCGGTCGAAGGGACCGCTGACAAAACTTCGTTTGTGGTTTGCCGCCTTCCGCATCGCCATCGCGCACAAGCCATGCTTGCTGAGGTCGACAACCCAAAGTCAAAATCGCACCGCAGGCCAATCTTAATTGGAGGATGCGACCATTCCTGTTAGGCAGGGTTTGGAAGAAGGCACGCAAAATGCGCTCCGTCGCCATACGACAACGAATTTGGCGCGGTATAGGCTCAACTTGTCCGGTACGTCAAGGTTTTACGCCGCCAATTCCGCAACGAAACCGGCGACCCAAAGTCTTTAACGCCGCGCTCTAGCGGTTTTTGAATTGCGGACTGCGTTTTTCCACGAAGGCCGTCATGCCCTCATCTTGGTCATGGGTAGCAAACAGTGAGTGGAACAAGCGTCTTTCGCCGATAACGCCCTCGCTCAATGTGGTCTCATAGGCGCGGTTCACAGCCTCTTTTGTCATTCCGACGGAAGGTTGGGAGAAATTGGCGATCTTTTCGGCAACGTCCATAACCACTTCCATATGATTGCTGGCGGGTACGATGCGGGAGACGAGACCGCTGCGTTCGGCCTCATCTGCATCCATCATCCGTCCGGTCAGACACATGTCCATCGCCTTCGACTTGCCGACAAACCGGGTCAGGCGCTGGGAACCGCCCATGCCTGGCATCACGCCCAATGTAATCTCCGGTTGGCCAAATTTTGCTGTGTCGGCCGCTATGATGAAATCGCACATCATGGCCAGTTCGCACCCGCCTCCGAGGGCATATCCGGCAACGGCTGCGATGACGGGTTTGCGCACCCGGGTCAGCCCGTCCCACCCCGCAAAAAAGTCTTGCTTATGCGCGTCCATATAGGAGAGGGGCTGCATCTCTTTAATGTCGGCCCCGGCGGCAAAGGCCTTCTCGCTACCGGCAATCACAATGCACCCGATCTTGGCGTCTGCATCGAAGGTTTCGGCAGCCTCCACCACTTCGCCCATCAACTGGGTGTTGAGCGCATTGAGCGCCTTGGGTCTGTTCAGACGGATCACCCCCACGCCGTTATTGGTTTCCGTGATGATTGTCTCAAAGGCCATGCGACCTCTCCTTCCCAAGATTGGCTTTGTCTGTCGGCAAAACCGTGGTGTCGGATTGTTTCATAGCGCTTGATAGCGTTTGCCGAAACCCAAACCGTGGGCCGGTTGGTGTCAAATCGGCAAACTCCATACCATCATCGTTGGCAGCGCGTGCAATAAAAGGTGGATCGGCCCGACTGAACGATGCGCCCGATGGTGCCTTCACAGTCTTGATGTCGGCAGGGATGCCCCTCGCGGTCATAGGCGGCGAACCGATGCTGAAAATACCCCAATGAGCCGTCCGTTGCTGCGTGGTCCCGCAACGATGACCCGCCTGCTTCAATAGCTTCTTCGATGACGGCTCGGATGTTCTCGACCAACCGTTCCAACCGCACGGTGGGCTGTTTGGCTTTGGTTACCAAACTACCCGCCAAACGCCGCGGAGAAATGCGGCTGCGCCAAAGCGCTTCGCACACATAGATATTGCCAAGCCCGGCGATCATCTTTTGATCCAGCAGCGCCGCCTTGATGGGGGTCTTTTTGCCGGCAAACAAGGGTGCCAGATGGTCGGCTGAAAGCGCGTTGCCCACCGGTTCTACCCCCATACCTGCGAAGCTTTGATGGGCATCCAATTCTTTTCGGGGCGTGGCCAACATGAAACCAAACCGGCGTGGATCATTATAAATTACACGGGCGGGAGCGCCTTGCTGATCGGTCAAATGAAACACCACATGGTCGTGCGCCTCCAGCCGCGACCGTTCATGGTGGAAAGTGCCGGGGACGCTCTCACCGTCCTGTTCCACGCGAAACGAACCCGACATGCCCAAATGCATGATCACGACCTGACCGTCATCCATGTCCATGAGCAGATATTTGGCCCGCCGCCCCATGGCAACAATCCTGTGGCCGGTCAGACTGGTTTCAAATCCATCCGGAAACGGAAACCGCAAGTCCCGCCGCCGCAGTTCCAGCCGATCAATGACTGCGCCCTCCATAACGGGCGCAAGCCCACGACGGACGGTTTCAACCTCCGGCAGTTCAGGCATAGGCTTTGGGGAATGATGCAGGTGCGCTGGCGGGCATCACACGTGCTGGCCGCCGTTTACATGCACCTCGGCTCCGGTCACATAGCTCGCTTTGTCCGAACACAGATAAAAGATCATATCGGCCACTTCCTGCGTGTTGCCCAAACGGCCAAGCGGGATGTCTTTGATCATGTCCTCGGTGCCTGGTGACAGGATCGATGTGTCGATCTCGCCGGGGGCAATCGCATTGACCCTTATGCCGTGGGGGCCAAAGTCCGCAGCCATCTCGCGGGTGAGAGAGGCCAGCGCCGCTTTGGATGTCGCGTAGGCGCTGCCGGCAAATGGATGCACCCGGCTGCCGGCAATCGAGGTGATGTTCACAATCGCACCTTGGGCAGCGTTCAACTCATCAAACAGCGCCCGCGCCAACAAGATGGGCGCAAAAAAATTGACCTGAAATACCTGTCGCCAAACCTGCATGGGTGTGTCGAGGGAATTGGGCCGTGCGCCACCATCCAGTTTGGGTGAAATGCCGGCATTATTGACCAATGCGTGCAGCTTACCGCCTTCGGATTCCAACCGGTCACGAATGTCGCTGACGGCCATGCCCAGACTGTCGGCATCCGCCAGATCAACATGAATGTGGTTGGCCTCACCCTCAGGCCAAGGGCAGTTTTTATCAAACGGTTGCCGCGAACAGGTAAGCACCCGCCACCCTTTTGACGAAAAGCGCTTAACGGTAGCATGACCAATACCACGGCTCGCCCCGGTCAGAAGGAGCGTTCGCCGACCGTGCCCGCTTTCAGCATCCTGTGCCGCCGATGAAGGATCACTGTTTTCCATTCTCCCTATCTAGGGTAACGGAGAACGCTTGCCTATGGTGTTGATGCCCGTACCGCCCAATTTGCCGGCGGATGTCATCGGCTATGTTTTATTTGGCGCTTTCTGGGAGGAATTCATGGCTATGTCCGACAACAATGCACGATACGTGCTGTCAATTGATCAGGGAACCACGTCGTCCCGCGCGATCATTTTTGATGCCAACCAAGCCATCGTGGCCGTGGAGCAGAAAGAGTTCACCCAGCACTTCCCACAATCCGGCTGGGTGGAACACGATCCCGAAGAGATCTGGCAATCTGTGGTCGACGTGTGTCGCGGCGCGCTCGCGAAGTCAGGACTGGATGTATCGGCCATCGCCGCAATTGGCATCACAAACCAACGCGAAACGACGCTGATTTGGGATCGCAAGACCGGTGAGGCGATCCACAACGCGATTGTGTGGCAGGACCGGCGTACAGCACCGTTTTGCGAAGACCTGCGCGACGGGGGGCACGAAGCGGACGTGACAGCACGGACGGGCCTGTTGCTGGACCCCTATTTTTCCGGCACCAAAGTGCGTTGGTTGCTCGACAATGTGCCGGGTGCACGGGAGAAGGCCCAGGCCGGTGAACTGGTTTTCGGTACTGTGGACACGTTTCTGATCTGGCGTATGACCGGCGGTACCCGTCACGTGACAGACGCCACCAATGCAGCGCGCACTTTGATGTACAATATCGGGGAGAACCGGTGGGACGCCGCTATGCTCAACATGTTGGGCATCCCGGAACAGCTTCTACCCGAGGTCTTGGATTCCAACGGTGAATTCGGAATTGCCAATGCCGAATTTCTGGGTGCCGAAGTGCCAGTGTTGGGCGTGGCGGGCGATCAACAGGCTGCCACGATAGGCAATGCCTGTTTTGAAGCGGGCATGTTGAAGTCTACCTATGGCACCGGATGCTTTGCGTTGCTGAACACCGGGGGGACCATGGTCCCCTCCAAAAACAAAATGCTCACCACCATCGCCTACCGGCTGGACGGCAAGACAACATATGCGCTCGAAGGGTCCATTTTTATGGCCGGTGCCACCGTGCAATGGCTCCGGGACGGTTTGAAAATCATTGATGATGCCACCCAGTCCGGTGAGCTGGCGGAACAAGCGGATGCGGGTCACCACGTCTACATGGTGCCGGCGTTTACAGGACTTGGTGCACCCCATTGGGACGCGGAAGCGCGGGGTGCGATCTTCGGCATGACGCGTGCCACCGGCCCGGAAGACTTTGCCCGCGCCGCGTTGGAGAGCGTTTGCTATCAAACCCGCGATCTGTTGGGAGCCATGCAGGCTGATTGGGCAGGAGCGAGCGGAGAGACCGTGCTGCGTGTGGATGGCGGCATGGTGGCCAGTGACTGGACCATGCAGTATCTCGCTGACATTTTGGACGCGCCCGTTGACCGACCAACCGTGATGGAAACGACAGCACTTGGGGCGGCGTGGCTCGCTGGTTCCAAAGCCGGTGTATGGCCTGATCAAGCCGGTTTTGCGGCCACGTGGAACTGCGAGCGACGTTTTGAACCGAACATGGACCCCGACCTGCGCCAAGCCCGTTACGATGGTTGGCAAGATGCGGTGAGCCGCACGTTGACCAAACGGGGCCTGTAAACAACAACCTTGAGCGTGTCGGCGAACGTCATTTGTCCCGTTCTTGTGAAAATGAGTTGACCACTGCCGCCTTGCGTCCGTCTGCCGCAAGCAATAAGCCGAACACAGATCATTTGGGGCCTTCGTCCCCACCCGGGAGACCTGTCATGAAAACCACCCAAAACAGTCACTTTGTGGTTTGGGCCAGGCGTGCAAGAGCCTTCAAACTGGGTCTCGCAATCGCACTTGGTCTCTCAACCGCATCTGCTTTGGCTTCTGACAAAGCGCCTAATCCTGCCGACTGGGCATCGGTAGAGAAGGCCGCCAAGGGTCAAACGGTTTATTTCAATGCTTGGGGCGGAGCGCCCAACATCAATGATTACATCGCTTGGGCCGGTCGCGAATTGAAGCAGCGCTACGGCGTCACCTTGGAACATGTAAAGCTGGACGATACAGCAAAGGCCGTGGCCACAGTGGTCGCGGAAAAAACCGCCGGACAGGACGTGGGCGGCAAGGTCGATCTGATTTGGATCAATGGCGAAAACTTCGCCTCCATGAAGCAGCAAGGCCTTTTGTTCTCGCCCGGCTGGGCCGACCAACTGCCAAACTGGTCTTTCGTGGACGTTGAAAACAAACCGACCATTACAGTGGATTTTACGATTCCGACCGAAGGTTTGGAGTCGCCTTGGGGCGGTGCCAAAATGGTGTTCTTTCATGACACGGTGCGCGACACCCAAAAGGCACTGGGACGTCTCCCGAACTCGACGGCTGATCTCGTGGAGTGGGCGAAAGTCAATCCGGGTCGTTTTTCTTATCCCGCCCCGCCAAATTTTATCGGTTCATCGTTCCTGAAGCAGGTTTTGCTGGAGACCGTCACCGACCGCAGCAAGCTTTTGCAGCCGGTGATGGAAAGTGAATTTGAAACCGTGGCTGCGCCGTTGTTTGACCGCTTGGATGCCCTGCACCCGAACCTCTGGCGGAAAGGCCGTGCCTATCCCAAAAACTATCCGGCCATGGTACAATTGATGGCCGACGGCGAATTGGAAATCATCTTCGCGTTCAACCCCGCTGAAGCGTCCAACGCGATTGCGCAAAACAAACTGCCAGACACCGTCCGTTCGTTCACTTTTTCCGGTGGTACATTGGGCAACACGCATTTCGTGGCGATCCCATACAACGCGTCGGCCAAAGCGGGTGCTTTGGTAGCTGCGAACTTCCTGCTGTCACCGGAAGCGCAGGCGCGCAAACAGGACCCCACCGTCTGGGGCGATCCAACCGTGCTGAACATGGCCAAACTGAACGATGATGAACGCGCAAAATTTGAGGCACTCGACTTGGGCATCGCGACCCTGCGCCCGTCAGAACTCGGCCCCATGCTGCCGGAGCCGCACCCAAGCTGGATGACGGCCATCGAAAAAGAATGGACCCGCCGCTATGGCGCGGGCAACTAGACGGACGTCTGACGTTTAGCAGCGGGTCAACGGGCTACCGTGTCGTTTCTCGCCGCAGCGCCCGGCTTTGCGATTGCCATTCTGGTGCTGCCCGTGTGCTGCGGCCTGCTGGCAACCATCCTGCCTGCTTTCGGCTACATGCCCGCCTTGGGAGGCAACACGTGGTCCCTGGGCCCGTTTGAAGAATTGCTTGCCATGCCGGGCATCGGACGTTCCGCCGGTTTGAGCCTGTTTTCAGCGCTGATCACAACGTTGATTTCAGTAACGCTTGTGGCGTTTTTCGTGGGCGGTTGGCGCGGAACGCGGTCCTTCGCCCGCATGCAGCAATTCTTGTCGCCCCTTCTATCCGTACCGCATGCAGCGGCGGCTTTCGGCCTGGCTTTTATGATCGCTCCGTCAGGCTTTTTGATGCGGCTTTTCTCGCCTTGGGCCACCGGTCTGGACCGTCCGCCGGATTGGCTCATTCTCAATGATCCGCTTGGCCTTGCCATGATCGCCGGGCTGGTTATCAAAGAAGTCCCATTCTTGTTGCTGGTAACGCTGGCGGCCCTGCCGCAAACCAAAGCCGGGCAATTTGATCGGCTCACCCAATCCATGGGCTATGGTCGTCTGAGCGGTTTTTTGTTCGTGACGTGGCCGCAAATTTACCGGCAGATCCGCCTGGCCGTCTTCGCGGTCATTGCCTACGCATCTTCCGTGGTGGACGTGGCCATCATTTTAGGTCCGTCCACGCCGTCTACGTTGGCGGTGCGCCTGACGGAATGGATGTCAGATGCGGATCTCGCACTGCGTTTTGTTGGGTCGGCGGGCGCGTTGTTGCAATTGGGCCTGACCCTGATGGCTTTGGCGATTTGGCTCGTTCTGGAACGGTTTGGCAGAGCGGTTTCACACAGCCTGCGGGCTCAGGGCAGACGGCTGGCACGCGATGGTGCTGTGCGTTGGTTTGCCATGGTGGCAACTGCCTTATTAGCGCTGCTCGTGTTTTCCGGGCTGGCCGTTTTGGCGCTTTGGTCGGTGGCAGGGTTTTGGGCTTTTCCTGACCTCGCGCCAAACGCGCTCAGTTTTGATACCTGGAACCGCGCGTCTCTGTCGCTCGGCGGACCGATGGCCAACACGCTCTTTATTGGGGGTGTCGCAACGGCTGTCGCCACACTCTTGGCGCTGGCATGTTTGGAACGGGAATGGCGCACCGGGCGCACCGGCGGGTCTCGGGCCCTCTGGTTCATCTATCTGCCATTGATTGTGCCGCAGGTGAGTTTCGTGTTCGGCTTGAAAGTCTTTTTCCTGCTGATTGGGTGGGACGCCACGATGGCGGCCATGGTTTTGGTCCATCTGGTCTTCGTGCTGCCCTATGTGTTTCTGTCCCTGTCCGACCCGTGGCGGGCGTGGGACCCACGCTACGCATCCGTCGCTGCGGGTCTGGGTGCATCGCCCAACCGGCTTTTCTGGCGCATTCGTTTGCCCATGCTGCTCAAACCGGCCCTGGTCGCATTGGCGGTCGGGTTTGCGGTGTCTGTGGGTCAGTATTTGCCTACACTTCTGTTGGGGTCAGGCCGTATCTCCACCATAACGACCGAAGCGGTGGCGCTTTCCGCCGGGGGCGACCGGCGCGTCATTGGCGTTTACGCGTTCTTGCAGATGGTGTTGCCTTTTGTGGTGTTTGTGATCGCTGCCGCTGTTCCGGCACTGTTGTTCCGCAATCGACGTGCCATGGGGGGACAAGCATGAGCGCACTGGTGTTGGATAGTGTGGAGATCAAACTGGCGGACAAGCCCCTGATTGCTCTCACAGAAGAGGTGGCGCGCGGCGACGTGCTCACATTGATGGGCCCGTCCGGTGCTGGAAAATCCAGCCTTCTCTCATTCATAAATGGCTCACTAGACGCAAATTTCACCCGCTCTGGGCGTGTGATGTTGCAAGGGCGGGACATCACCGATCTGCCCCCTCACGCCCGCCGCGTCGGTATTCTGTTTCAGGACCCGCTTTTGTTTCCTCATATGTCGGTGGCGCAAAACCTCCTGTTTGCTGTCCCCCCCGGTGCACCGGCATCAGAACGAAAAGCATTGGTTACATCGGCTTTGGAGACAGCCGGTTTGAGCGGGTTTGAAGAGCGTGACCCGGCCACCCTGTCCGGCGGTCAGGCCGCCCGCGTGGCGCTCATGCGCGTGCTGCTGTCGAGCCCTGATGCTTTGTTGTTGGACGAACCGTTTTCAAAACTTGATACGGCACGGCGTGACCAGTTGCGCGGTTTTGTGTTTGCGGAGGCCCGTCGTCGTATGTTGCCGGTGGTTATGGTTACACATGATGAGGCCGATGCCGCAGCTTGTGGTGGCAAGATCATTCGTCTGGCGGAAGAGAGTGCATAAAACGCCACGGGCGATCGTTCATGATTTGCGACTGTTGCTCAGCCCGCGTATCACACAAGTTCTCTCCGTCCACCGCGCGCATGATCCTTGACCCACCGCCCGGCCTTGCCATCGCTTCCCGTAACCGACGTATTGGACGCGCTTGGCGATGCTTTGCGTGCAGGCTCCAGTGCGGTTTTGATTGCACCTCCAGGTGCGGGCAAGACCACGCTTGTCCCCCTTGCGCTGTTGGATGCTGAGTGGCGCCAAGGCGGACGAATCATCGTTCTTGAACCACGGCGCATCGCCGCGCGCACCGCCGCCCGCCGCATGGCCCAATTGCTGGGGGAGCCGGTGGGCAAAACGGTTGGTTACCGCGTGCGCTTCGACACTAAGACCTCTGCCGACACAAAGATTGAAGTGGTTACGGAAGGCGTTTTTTTGCGTTTGCTTTCCAACAATCCCGGTTTGGAAGGCGTCGCGGCCGTGCTGTTTGACGAATTCCATGAGCGTAGTCTCAACAGCGATCTGGCCATGGCCCTCTGCCGTGACCTGCAACAGGGCTTGCGCGATGATTTGCGCCTGTTGCCTATGTCAGCCACGTTGGAAGGCGCAAGCTTGACCGCGTTTTTGGACGCCCCGTTGATTGAAAGCGAAGGGCGCAGCTTCCCAATTGACATCTCCTATCAGGATCGCCTGCCGAACGAGGTTCTGGAACAAGCGGTGGTAAAAGCCGTGCGCGGAACATTGGCACAACGGCCGGGAAGCATTTTGGTGTTCCTCCCCGGTCGAAAAGAGATTGAGCGTTGCTATGAGGCTTTAAACGGCAAGCTTGGCGCGGGAGCCAAATTGTTTCGGCTCTACGGTGCGTTGGACCCGGCTGAACAGGACGCCGCCATCGCCCCGCCAAATGAGGGTTTGCGCCATGTGATACTGGCAAGCGCTATCGCCGAAACGTCGCTGACCATTGAGGGCGTCACAACCGTGATTGATTCCGGGTTTGCCCGGCAACCGGTGTTCGATCCGCAATCCGGCACCGCCCGCTTGGAAACGGTGAAAGCGTCCAAAGCCTCCATCCATCAACGGGCGGGGAGGGCAGGCCGTCTCGGACCGGGCTACGCTGTGCGCCTGTGGCGCGAACAGCAAACCGCGGCGCTGCCGGATCATGCCCCACCCGAAATTGAGGTCAGTGATCTGTCGGGTCTTGCCGTCGCCTTGGCGGATTGGGGCGTGCGCGATCCGAAAGACTTGGCTTGGGTAACGCCACCGCCGGATGCTGCTATCAACGAAGCACGATCGTTGCTTGCGATGCTCGGGGTTGTGTCAGACGACGGTTCGCTGACACCCTTGGGGCGTCAAGTCGCAAACACGGGTCTGGATCCGCGCTTGGGGACGATGGTTTTGAAAGCCCCTGAAACCGAAACCTACTTGGCGGCGTGTCTCGCACTTTTGGTTCAAGAACAGGGTGTCGGCGGTCGGGGGGCGGATCTGGGTCAGCGGCTCGACCGTCTTTTGAAAGACCGCAGCCAGCGCGCCAAATCCATACATGCCTCGGCCAAGATGATTGCCCGCTCCGTGTTCCCGTCACAAGCTGCGCAAACGATTGAGCCAGATACGCAAACGGCAGGTCGCCTCCTGCTCAACGCCTATCCGGATCGCGTGGCCCGCAGAGGAGGTCAAAACCGTTTTGGCGCGGTGCGGTTCAAAATGGCGAATGGTCGAGGTGTTGAGATCGCTGCTGAAGACGCTTTGGCGTCAAATGAGTATCTCGTGGTGACTGATTTGGCAGGACGCGTGGGCAGTGCCCGCATACTATCCACAGCGGCGGTTGAAAAACAGGATATTCTCACGGTCTTGGCTGATCATGTCGCGCAGAGATCGAGCCTTAGCTTTGATGTGCAGCAAAAAGCGGTAGTGGCAAAGTCAGGCCAAATGCTGGGTGCACTTGAACTGGGAAACACGAAACCGGCCAAGCCCGCTACCTCATCGAAAATACAGAA
>JBCBYZ010000112.1:0-11164 GCA_039815595.1 Pseudomonadota bacterium
AGAAAGGTTCGACCGCTGCAAAGCGGACGATTTGAGAATGCGCATCGAAAATACCCGTACAAAATACACTTCAGGCGTTCGTTAAGGTTACCCAACGGGGTGAAAAATTGCTTAAGGGACGCGGTATGAATTCAAATGAGTGATTTGCGGGAAAAGGCCAAACCGATGCCAGATTGTGAATTGGTGATTTTTGACTGCGACGGAACGTTGATGGACTCCGAGGTGATCGCCTCGCAGGTGGAGACCGAAATTATCAATGAGTATGGCGCCAATCTCACGGTAGAGGAGTTTGGAAAACGGTTTGCGGGCACGTCCACGCAATATGTTCGCCAAGTTATGGAAGAAGAGCTGGGCCGCCATTTCCCCGACAATCATGATGCAACGGTTGAGAAGGCCATGCTGGAACGGTTGTGGCGCGAGGTTAAGCCGGTAGCCGGTGCTTTGGCAGTGCTCGACATGTTCGATCAACCACGCTGCGTCTGTTCCAATGCATCCATGGAAAAAGTGAAGCTGGAACTCACCCGTGCAGAGCTTTGGGATCGGTTTCGCCCCTATGTCTTTTCGGCAAAGGATATGAACGACATTCAATCCAAACCGGCTCCGGACGTGTTTCTTCACGCAGCCAAAGAGTTCGGTGTGGACCCGGCCGCTTGTCTGGTCGTGGAGGATTCCATCTCGGGCGTGCAGGCGGGCGTGGCGGCGGGTATGCGCACAATCGGATTTACCGGTGGCTCCCACAGTCACAGCGGCCATGCCGATCAGTTGACCGAGGCAGGTGCGGAAACGGTGTTGAACAAGCTCACCGACGTTCCCGCCGTTATCGCGATTTTGGGAGAGTGGGATGGGCCTCTGGCCTGACCGCCCGCAACACCAGGCTAAGGCGTGTTGTAAGGGCCTTCGTCAAACCCGATGAACACGCGCACATTCGCGCTCGTGGGGGCGGGAATGACCACCTTATCGTCGACAAACGAGAACCTCCCATTGGTCGTGCCGTCCGCAATGTTGGCCTGAGAGCGGTGCAGTTGCGAGTAAACTGTGTCTTTGCCCTGCGTAACAGCAACCCGGATTGGCATCTCGAATTGGCCCGGCGTACCTTTAGGGCCGGTGATAAAGCGACCGCGCGCACCGACTTTGATTTCCAGATTTTGGCCCACATAGGCACACTCGCGGGCAACCTTGGTGATCGTGGCTTGGTAACGCAACTGGCTCGCGTCTTCCTTGTCACCATTTTCCGGCACAACGCGATAAGTTTCGGTTCCAGACCGGAGGCGGACTGCCGGACAATAGTCCGACAACGCGTTGCGGGTATTGGCTAGCCGCGTGCGGGCATTGGGGTTTTGGCCCTGCGTGCCGCGATTGGCCAATTCAATCACCTTTTTCTGCTCGTCGTTTTCCGTCAAAACACTGCCAAGCACGCCGCCAGTGCCGGAACTTTGACAGCCTGCCAATACGAGAGCGGCAATCGCCAAAGGCGCGGCGCCGCTGCGTGAGCATTTTGAGAGAAACAAACCGGACAATATCATAACAAAACTCGCATCTTCGGCGGCGGCTATAGCAGGCAGTTTAGCACTTGGCGAGGCAAGCGGCGGATTCCAACGGCGCAGAACCATCAAACTTGTTTCAAACCGCCAAACGGTGTCGCTGGATTGAAACTTGGTTTTGGCATTACGCTTGATTATGGTCCGGCCAACGCACGGTGCACATCGCGCCGCGCCTCAAACCTCACTTACCGAACACCGTCCGGCCCTTCGCGCAACGCTTTTTCGGTTTCACGCCATTTTTCGATTTCGCACGGTATATATGATGAAATATGTCAGCACGAGGGGCGATGCCCCGGTTCTTGGATTTTGTGACACTATATTGGCTGGCCTCGCACGCGATGGTGGGCTGTATGTGCCCGAAACGTGGCCCCAGTTGAGCGCGAACACGATTGCCGGATTTGCCGGACAACCGTACGCGAAAGTGGCGCAAACCGTGCTTTGGCCTTTTGTGGAGGGCGAAATTGATCGGTCTGCTTTCAACGCCATCGTTGATAAAGCTTACGCGACCTTTGCCCACCCCGCCGTCGCGCCATTGGTGCAAACGGGAGACAACACGTTTGTTCAAGAACTTTTTCACGGCCCCACTTTGGCGTTCAAGGACGTTGCGATGCAGCTATTGTCGCGGTTGATGGACCACGTCTTGAAGCAGCGCGGCGAGAAGGTGACGATCGTTGGCGCAACCTCCGGTGACACGGGTGGTGCGGCCATTGAAGCATTTCGTTCCCGGAACAATGCGGATATTTTCATCCTGTTTCCCAAGGGCCGCGTGTCCGATGTTCAGCGTCTTCAAATGACGGGTGTTCACGATGCCAATGTCCATGCGCTGGCCATCGAAGGGGATTTTGACGATTGTCAGGCGCTTGTGAAAGCGATGTTCAATCACCACGCATTTCGAGACGCCAATGCACTTTCCGGCGTCAATTCGATCAACTGGGGCCGGATCATGGCTCAGATCGTCTATTACTTCACCGCTGCGGTGGCCCTGGGTGCTCCGAACCGTCAGGTGTCTTTTAGCGTACCAACCGGAAACTTTGGCGACATCTTTGCCGGCTTCGTTGCCAAGAAAATGGGTCTGCCAGTGGAAACGCTGGTGATCGCCACCAATTCCAATGACATTTTGGCCCGCACGCTGGAGACGGGGCGTTACGAGAAGTCCGGTGTTGAAATCACGACCTCCCCCAGCATGGACATTCAGGTCTCGTCCAATTTCGAACGGCTTTTATTTGAAGCCAGCGGTCGCGACGCAGACTATGTCAATCGTTGCATGTCCTCTCTGTCTCAGTCGGGATCATTTTCGCTGGGAGACGCTGTCTGGTCCGTTATTCGCGATGAATTTGACGCTGGACGCGCGGACGACCGCACGGTGGCGAAGACGATTGAGCAAACGCTGACGGAAACGGGCTATCTGCTGGACACCCATACGGCGGTTGGCTTGGACGTCGCTGACGGCGTTGTCCAAAAAACCGCGACCGCTAAAACACCGATGATTGTGCTAGCGACAGCCCATCCGGCCAAGTTTCCCGACGCCGTGGAAGCTGCGAGCGGCCTTCGTCCGCCTTTGCCCGCCCGGTGCGGGGACTTGATGGACGCGCTTGAACGCTTCACAGTGCTGGCCAACAATTTGGAGGCCGTTGAAGCGTATATTTCACGGTCTACACGGGCGGCAAAGGTCGTCACGGCCTGACAGCGCTGGAGGAGGCGCTTTATATGAAGCCAGTATTGAGCGCGGCTGACAGCGAAGCACCCACACGCGGTGCAGATTTTGCACCACCCCTTCCATCGAACATAAAAGTGACCGTTCTTAACAACGGCATGACAGTTGTGACGGACCGGATGGCGCATATTGAAAGCGCTGCACTTGGTGTGTGGGTCAAAGCCGGGTCGCGCGACGAACGGGGCCACGAGCACGGCATTGCCCACCTGCTGGAACACATGGCTTTCAAAGGCACCAAAAGCCGCACTGCTCGGGACATCGCCACGCAAATCGAAAACGTGGGCGGTGACGTCAACGCTGCCACAAGTGCAGAAACGACTGCGTTTTACGCCCGTGTACTTAAGAATGATGTGCCACTGGCCATCGATATCCTGGCGGACATTTTGAACAATTCCGTATTCGATCCGCAGGAACTTGCCCGCGAACAGCACGTCATTCTTCAGGAAATCGGGGCCGCGTTGGACAGCCCGGAAGATGTGGTGTTCGACGAATTTCAGCAGTCCTGCTTTCGCGATCAAGCGCTCGGCCGCCCGATCATGGGCACAGCAGACACGGTTTCATCGTTTAAGGACCATCACCTGCGCAGCTATCTCAGCGATCATTATCACGGTCCCAATATGGTGCTGGCAGCTTCCGGCAATGTGGACCATGACACCATTGTGAAGCTGGCTGAAACGCGCTTTGGCGATTTCGGCAGCGCGCCGACCCGCCCTCCGGAGGCTTGTTTTTATACCAGCGGTGACCAGCGCATGAAACGTGACCTCATGGAAGCCCAGATCGTGTTGGGTTTTGAAGGTCGTGCTTATGGCGCTCGTGACTTTTACGCCTCTCAGGTCCTGTCCACCCTGTTGGGTGGCGGTATGTCCTCGCGACTTTTCCAGGAAGCACGGGAAAACCGCGGGCTTTGTTATTCAATCTATGCCTTCCATTGGGGCTTCTCAGACACGGGCGTTTTTGGTGTGCACGCGGCAACAGAAGAGAGCGATGTCCCAAAACTGGTGCCGGTTATTCTGGATGAGTTGAAGAAAGTAACGGAGCGGATTGACGAGGAGGAATTGCAGCGGGCGCGGGCGCAGATTCACGCCGGGTTGATGATGAGCCAGGAAAGCCCCGCCGCACGGGCCGGGCAGATTGCGCGGCAATTCCTGTTGTTTGGTCGTCCAATCGGCAATGCGGAACTGATGGAGCGATTGAACGCTCTGACCACTACGCGGTTGCAGGATCTTGCAGGTCGTCTTTTCATTGAAGGAAGCCCCACGGTTTCCGCGCTGGGTCCAGTGGACAATGTGCCTGGACCTTCAGAAATCAGTCAGCATCTGGGTGGCAGTTTTAGCCATGCTGCCGAGTAGAACAGTCGGGCCTGCAGATGCGCCTTTTAAACTTCTCAGGCTCCAAATCCACGGTTCCCCAAGAGTTGCGCAGCAGGCGGGTGGCTCTGCGTCGGCCTCAACTGGAGCACTTTGAGGCTTGGGCTGAACTTCGCCGTGCCAGTGCAGATTTTCTGAGACCCTACGAGCCGCAATGGACGCGGGACGAGCTCTCCCGCAGCGCGTTTCGCACCCGGTTGCGACGGCACGAGAGCGATATCAACTCCGGGCGCGGCATGCCTTGGTTTCTGTTTCTGGCTGATGAAAACGAAAGTACAAAACCAACACTTCTGGGTGGCGTGACGCTAAGCAATATACGGCGCGGGGTAGCCGATACCGGCACGCTAGGATACTGGATGGGCGCAGCTTATGCCGGGCAAGGCTACATGTCCGAAGCCGTTCGCGCGGTTTGCCAATTTTCCTTTCATCATCACGGTTTGCACCGGATCGAAGCGGCCACCGTGTTGGACAATGAACGGTCGCAACGCCTTCTAGTGGGGTGCGGCTTCCAGCAGGAAGGCATTGCACGGGCCTATCTGAAAATTGCTGGCGAGTGGCGCGATCACCGCCTGTTTGCACGTCTTGCGAGCGACCCTGATCGTGGCCCCGATCAAGGCCCCAATGAGGGCCCCGATCACGGCAGCGATCGAGCACAGGTGCAATAACTCTGCAAACAGCCAGATACGTTCAGTTTCCGGCGTGCAATTCGTTTACCCGCGAGCGCCTTTGGCGTATCAAATCACTCTATGAACTAGGCGGTGTTCGGTGTCGGTCAGCTTGGCCATCAACCCGGTCGCCAGAAGCGGGGAAGTAAGCTTGAAGCGATTGCGGCTTTCCGGTCTTTTCACGCCCGTATCGATGCTCCTGCTGGTGTTTTTTGCGGTCTTTACAAGCAGCAACCACGCCCATGCTTTGGAAGCGGTGGACGTCAGCGGCGAGCGCCTCGCCATCGATCTGACAGGGTCTGTTCAGTATTATTCGCGCAACGGTAACACGGTTCAGGTGACCACCGCGCCGGACGCCAATGGTGTCATCAACCGCATCGAAGTGTTTTCTGAAAACGCTGAAGGCTCCGGCCGCTGGATTGCCTTTGCACTGGCCAATGATAGCGACGAGCAGATAGACCGGCTGATCGTTTCACCGTTTTACAGGCTGGTGGGGTCCGGTTTGTTCTGGCCCGACCTTGGCAGCAAACGGATCGTTCAGATCACCCCCAGCGAGGGATTCTCGCTGGAGCGCCAGTCGGATTCGGAAGCCGACGTCTTTCGCATCACACTTAACCCCGGCTCCGTCGTCACTGTTGTCGCCGAACTTATGGGTGATGATGTGCGCCAACTCACACTGTGGGACCCCGACACTTACAAGGACACGGTCAACTCCAGCACGCTCTACAAAGGAATCGTGATCGGCATTGCCGGTTTGCTGGCCGTGTTTTTGACCATCCTGTTTGTTGTCAAAGGGTCGGCCATGTTCCCCGCCACGGCTGCGTTTGCGTGGTCCGTGCTGGCTTATGTGAGTGTTGATTTTGGCTTCATTGCCAAAGTGATCACGCTGACAGACGGGACGCCGGGCCTGTGGCGGGTGGGCAGCGAGATTGCGCTGGCCGGTTCGATTATTCTGTTTCTCTACGCTTATCTCAACCTCAACCGGTGGAGCCGTCGCTACAATTTGATGATTGCCGTTTGGATGCTGGGCGTTATTGCCCTGTTTGTGGGCATGCTGTTTGTGCCTGCGCCGGTGGCAGGCATTGCCCGCATCACGCTGGCGGTTGGCATTGCTTTTGGCCTTTTCGTTATCATTCTTCTCAGCTTGCGCCAGTATGATCGGGCGATCCTCATCATCCCAACATGGCTGTTGTTGGGCCTTTGGGTCGCCACAGCCGGGCTGGTGGTGACCGGCCGGTTGGACAATGATCTGGTGCAACTGGCGCTGGGTGGCGGCTTGGTGCTGATCATCATGCTGATTTCATTTACGGTGATGCAGCACGCCTTTGCCGGTGGTTCTTTTGCGCAAGGTATTGTCAGCGATACCGAACGGCAGGCCTTGGCTTTGACCGGCTCAGGCGATGCAGTGTGGGATTGGGACGTGGACAAGGATCGCATCTTTGTGGGCCAACAAACCACTGCACAACTGGGATTGAAGGATGGAGCGCTAAACGCGCCACCCGCGTCCTGGCTGCCGCGCCTTCACCCTGCGGACCGGGACCGCTTTCGCGCAACGCTTGACATTGTGCTGGATCATCGACGCGGGCGCATCGCGCAGCAATTCCGCATGCATGCGGAGAACGGGCAGTATCACTGGCTTTCCATCAAGGCGCGTCCGGTCATTGGCAGCAATGGCGAAGTGCTGCGCTGTGTGGGAACCATCACGGATGTCACTGACGAAAAGCTCTCCAAAGAGCGCCTGCTACACGATGCTGTTCATGATAACTTGACCGGCCTTCCCAACCGCCAGCTGTTTCTCGACCGCTTGGAAGCCGCCATCAGCCTTGCCCGCAGCAGCGATCTGGTGAAACCAAGCGTGTTGATTGTGGACATCGACCGGTTTGCCCAGATCAACGAGAGCATGGGGCTTTCCGTCGGGGATTCACTGCTCACCACGCTTGCGCGACGTTTGATGCGCCTTTTGAAGCCACAAGACACGTTGGCCAGACTCGGTGGCGATCAATTTGGGCTTTTGATCTTGTCGGAGAACGATCCGGCAAAGGTTGCGGAACTGGCGGCTACGGTGAACCGCGCCATAACCACGCCGGTTGCGTTTGCCGATACGGAGCTGGCGGCTACGGCTTCCATCGGAGTGGTGTCGCTGTTGCAAAACCACGAGACCGCACAGGACATGATGATCGATGCGGATCTGGCGACGTTTCAAGCCAAACGTGTGGGGGGCGACCGGATTGAGCCTTTCCGTCCAGCGTTCCGCACTCAACAGGCGCCGGCGTTCCATCTGGAGTCAGAACTGCGCGGAGCGTTGGACCGCGGTGAGATGGAGATGGCCTATCAGCCCATCATTGATCTGGAAGCCAAGACGGTGGCAGGCTTTGAAGCCTTGATGCGTTGGCGGCACCCGCGTCGCGGTTTTGTTCCGCCGACGGAGTTTATCCCACTTGCAGAAAAGTCAGGATTGATCGTTCAGTTGGGGCTATTTGCGCTGGACACAGCCGCAGAAAAACTTGCCGCATGGAACGCCAAAGAAGACAGCGACCCGCTTTTTGTCAGCGTTAATATTTCAAGCCGCCATCTGCTGCGGCATGATCTCATCAACGATGTGCGCACAGTGATGACCAAGCACAAGCTTGAACCCGGAGCGCTGAAACTGGAACTGACAGAATCCATGGTGATGGAGAACCCGGAACAGTCGACACAGGTGCTCAGTCGCGTTCGGGAACTGGGCGCGGGTCTTTCGCTGGACGATTTTGGAACCGGTTATTCGTCCCTTTCCCACCTGATGCGCTTTCCGTTCGATACCATCAAAATTGATCGGTCTTTCGTCACCTCCGCCAATGGCCAAAGCCGCCCAATCATCCTGCGCAGTATTGTTGGCTTGGCCCATGACCTTGGCATGAAGGTTGTGGCAGAAGGCGCAGAGGACGAAACCGACGCGCTAGAACTGATGCAAATGGGCTGTGAATACGCGCAGGGGTTTTTGTTTGGACAACCGATGAGCGCCGAGGTTGCCGATCGCGCGGTCAAGCAAGACCGCGTTTAAGAGGACGCTATATGTCAGGCGCGGCCAGCGCTGGTCGACAGACTCGCTTCGCTGACACCGATTTGGGCGAGCGCATGGTCGTATTGCTGGTCGCTTGGCGTATCAAAGATGAGCTGCGGCGTTGCGGGCGCTGACAGCCACCCGTTTTGAACGATCTCCGCCTCCAACTGCCCTGGCCCCCAACCGGAATATCCCAATAGCATGAGGGCCTTTGCAGGGGGTTGATCGCTGCAGAGTTTACGCAGGGCATCCAGCGTTGCCGTCACGCCGGCCAAATCTCCCACGCGGCTGGAGGTGGGGGTGGAGTAGTCGAGCGAATGGAGCACAAAACCGCGCCCCTGCTCCACCGGTCCTCCACGAAACACTGTTATGTCACGGTCGGAATTTATCAGTTGATTGTTGGCGCCCTTGAGCTTCAACTCGTTCAGTATCTCATCAAACTTCGGAGACGTGACGGGCTGGTTCAGCACAAAGCCCATGCTGCCCTCTTCATCATGGTTGCAGATGAGGATCACGGTGCGGGCGAAGCGTTCATCAATCATACCCGGCATGGCAATGAGGATATGCCCAACCAGATCGAGATGCCCGGGCGGCTGGGAAGAGGATGTCGGGTTTGCTGGATCTGACGGCGGCATGGTGAAACAGTATCAGTCCAAGTTTGCGAGGCAACTGCAACAGGGGCACATGCGTGGCAAAAGGGGGCATGAGGATGGCAGTGTCAGTCGCGCCCACAGTGTTGGATTGCAGTTACGGCCCAATCATCACGGCAAAATGAAGCTTTCGCTCGCAAGCGTGTTCCTAGCCATGGTTTCTGCGGCATCATCACCGGTATATACCGTGACCATGCACCACTACAAAAATCTTACTGCGCGTCTGCTCTTGTCATGCACGCTATTGGCCATATCAGGCGCGTCAGCGCGGGCGGCTGAAAGCGCTTGGGTCGAGACGATGGGATCGAAGTTTCGGCTGATAGCGCAAAAGTCCTTTGACGGGAAAACGGTTGATGCGGGGCTACAAATTCAATTGGAACCCGGTTGGAAAACCTATTGGCGATCCCCCGGCAGTTCCGGCCTGCCGCCCCAGATTTCGCTGACCGGGTCTGTCAATGTGGCCGCATTCTCAGTCGCTTATCCGGTGCCCAGCGCATATGACGATAAGTCCGGTCGCAGCGCAGGCTATAAGGGCAACGTAACGTTCCCCATCACAATAGAACCCTTGTTTCCCGGCCAAGAGACGAAGCTGAAAGTATCCGGCATGTTAGGCATCTGCAAAGAAATCTGTGTGCCCGTGCCGTTCGCCATCGATCTGGATTTGGGCAAGGAAGTGGCGAGTTCGGCTCCCGTTGCGCGCGCGCTGCTCTCTGCCAAGTCTCAACTGCCTTCAGAGACAGATGGAGCCAGCGGGATTATCACAGCCAAGCTTTCAGCCGATGGGACAACACTGACAGGAGAAGCCGCATGGGGCGATGCGTTCGAAAGCGCTGTTGGAAAACCAGTTCTGTTTGTCGCCAGTCCCGACGGTGTCACCATTGATCCCCTTACGCAGGGACGCCGCGAGGGCGACCGGATGGTGTTTCAAAAACGATTCCACAAACCGTTGAAGGCCAAACATCGCGATGGGGAATGGGTGTTTGTGTTAAAAACGGGGAAAACAGCTGTGCGCAGCACACTGGCAATTCAGTAGTCTCGCGCCCACCATTCCCCGCTAAGCCGTACGCGGTCGGCGTCGTTTTGGCGGTTGCGCTCACCGACATTTGCCCGCAAGACAAAGCCTCCTTACTCATCCACTTGCGGAGCCTTCCCATGACAATTTCTGTTGGCGATACCCTGCCAGAAGTCACTTTTACCACCATGACCGCAGACGGACCGGCTAAACACACGGTTGCAGACCTCTGCGATGGAAAAAAAGTGGTGTTGGTCGCCGTGCCCGGCGCGTTTACGCCCACCTGCCACGCCAACCACCTGCCGGGTTTCGTGGAACACACTGATGCCATGCATGAAAAAGGCGTCGATACAGTCGCCTTCACATCCGTAAACGATGTGCATGTGATGAACGCATGGTCGGAAGCTTCCGGCGGCAAGGGCAAGATCACATTCTTGTCGGACGGAAATGCGGACTTCGCCAAAGCCATCGGCATGGACATCGATCTCGGCGTCGCGGGCATGGGCGTGCGCTCGAAGCGCTACGCGATGGTCGTGGAAAACGGCGTCGTCACCGCGCTAAATTTGGAAGAGAACCCGGGTCAAGCCGACAAAAGCTCAGCTGCGGCTATTTTGGCGGTGCTGTAAAAGGCCGCTTCTAAGCGTCGCTTTCCTTCGGGGAGGCGAGTTTATGAGGTTCCATGCCTATGCGGGCCAGTTCATCGGCCCGCTCGTTTTCGGCGTGTCCGGCGTGACCCTTAACCCAGTGCCAGTTGACGGTGTGGCGGGAAACCGCCTCATCAAGCGCTTGCCAAAGTTCGGCGTTTTTCACCGGTTTCTTGGCAGACGTTTTCCAGCCATTGCGTTTCCAGCCGTGAATCCAGCCGGTCATACCGCCTTTCACGTATTGGGAATCGGTGTGCAGATCGACCGCGCAGGGTTGCTTCAACGCGTTCAGGGCTTCGATGGCGGCCAAGAGTTCCATGCGGTTGTTGGTCGTTAGGTCTTCACCGCCGTAGAGTTCCCGCTCTTTATCGCCATAGCGGAGCAGTGCACCCCAGCCTCCTGGTCCGGGGTTTCCTGAACAGGCGCCATCGGTCCAGATCGAGACGGATTTCATCAGGCCACTCCCAAGTCACGGGCGTGCATGACAGTTTGGAAGTGCCGAAGACGTGCGCTGAAAGCCTTTGGGTCATG
>JBCBYZ010000135.1:0-9081 GCA_039815595.1 Pseudomonadota bacterium
ATCGGCGAGCGGTCGACCAGACCGCGCAGGGTGAGAAAGCCGAACCACCCGAAGATCAGACCCGATGCGCCCACATGGATGGCCGTGCCGCCGAACAGCCAGACCAGCAGCCCGCCCAACCCCACGATGACGGCGTTCACTGCGATCAGCGCCCGGGTCGCCGTCGCCGCCAGCAGCGCGCCCATCACGAGGAGCGGCGGCGTGTTCGAGGCGAGATGCCCGAAGCCGCCGTGCAGCAACGGCATGCCGGCGATGCCGTCCAGGCCCGCGACCGCCCGTGGGATCAAGCCGATATGGCGCGCAAGGAGACAGGTATGCAGGCGGTTTTTTGGCTCATCGATACGATCTTGAACCTGTATTGGTGGATCATCATCATATCCGTCGTGTTGTCTTGGCTTTACGCGTTTAACGTCGTCAATCCGTCCAACCCGGTCGTGCGCATGATTGGTCAGTTCGTTCGTTCACGACGCCACGGAGCCGGTGCTGAGCCGAATTCGCCGCTTCATGCCCAATCTGGGTTCGATCGATATTTCACCGATTGTGCTGTTGCTGGCGATAACGTTCCTGCAGATTTTCCTGCGCGGCACCATCGCCCCCGCCTTTGGGGTGTTCCGCTACTGACGAGTTAGCGGACAGAAAAGCTGACGCCCTCTGACGAAACGAAGCTTTTCGGTCCAGTTTTGCGAAACGACACGCAGCTTGTGCCCTTTGCGGGGCCGCTGGGAAACGTCGTGCAAACCCGGTTTCCCCGATAGCGCCATGTCCCATTGAGTGATCCCACCAGTGTCTTGGCAGACACCGTTCCATTGGGGCGGTAGCGCATGGTGATACGCAGCCCAAATCGTCGGGTGACGATGGTCTTGTTGAGCATTTCCGTCCGGATTTCAGCCTGCGTTAGCGTCTTGGCAAAAACGGGTGCCACAGGCAGCAGCGAGGCGCAGATGAGCACTGCCAAAGCGATGATGCCCGTATGAGGTATTTTGGGCCCTGCAAACCCGATTTTTGAAAGAACAGACATATTCACTCCCGGTGTCATGCACGCTTATCACTGTCGACATGTAAGCTACGTTTTAAACTACACTCGGGTTTGGTGGTCTTAATCGGCACTCTGGGGAGAGCTTTATTCTCCCCACAACCGGTCTAAACCCAAGCGAACGCTGTCTTGCTCAATGTCGTGCCGCTAAACGTCTCGCTGCCCTCTGCAACGTCGATCCCACCTGCGTTTTGATAAAACTGCACGGCGGCACGATTCTCGTCCAAGACCCAGACAACACTGCCGCTCAAGCCGATATTGGTGAGCTCTTGGCGAGCGGCTAGAAAGAGCCTGCGACCCAAGCCAACCCCTTGATATTCTGGCAAAAGGTAGAGTTCGTAAACTTCGCCCTCTTGCGCCAATGCCGAAGCCCGGTTGCGGCCCATGGTCGTGTAGCCCACGATCTCGCCCATGGCTTCCAGCACCAATATGCGGGTGGAATGGCGAATGGCTTTCGCCCACCACTGCTCGTCCCGACGGGCAATCATCGTCTCTAACGCTCGGTGGGGAATGAGACCGGAATAGACCTGACGCCAAGAAAAATCGTGCACCTTGGACAAGGTCGGCGCATCGCCGCTCCCGGCGCGACGGATATCTATGGACACGGTACTCATGGCGATATGCTAGTTAACCTGTCGTTTACCAACAAGCCCCGTGATCTGAATTGATCTATTTCGACCCGTGACGCGCCGTCTAAGGCGTGGAAAACTGTGGCGTCGCGGTCTGCCCAACAAGCGGCCCGCAACCAGGCTCAACTCTTCCGACATGGATCGAACAAATCCGGTCCAGTTGGGTTTTTGGTTGGGCACGAAGCAAACTGTGGAGAGATCAATTTGAAACTCAAAGATGTGCGCACCTTCGTGGTGGGCAATCCGCCACCTTCCTTTGGCGGCCGCTACTTCCTGTTTGTAAAACTCACCACCGATACCGGCATATTTGGCTACGGCGAGATGTACGGGGCGAGCGTTGGTCCGAAGGTGCAGTGCGCAGTGGCCGAAGACCTGTTCGCCCGCCATTGCGACGGGGCGTCGCCGTTTGACATCGAGGTTTTGTTTCGCCGGTTTCATTCATCCGGTTTCTCGCAACGCCCGGACCCCACGGTTATGGCCGCGTTTTCCGCCATCGAAATGGCCTGTTGGGACATTGTGGGCAAAGCCTTGGAACAGCCGGTCCGTAACCTGCTGGGCGGTACGGTCAATGAGACTTTGCGCTCCTACACCTATCTCTATCCGGGTGAAGGCCAAGACCCCGCCGCATTTTACAATGATCCCCAAGCGTCCGCCGAACAGGCGGCTGTATTGGTGGAACAGGGCTTCACCGCCATCAAGTTTGATCCGGCAGGCCCGTACACGGAGTATGACCCCCATCAGCCCGCCATGGTGGATTTAGAGCGTTGTGAGACCTTTTGTCGTTTGATCCGTGAAGCGGTGGGCACCCGGGCAGACCTTCTGTTTGGCACCCATGGTCAGTTTACGCCGGACGGTGCTGCCCGCATGGCGCGCCGCCTGGAGCCCTATGAACCGCTATGGTTTGAAGAACCAACCCCACCTGAAATGCCGGAGGACACGGCGCGCGTGGCCACACGCACCAGTATTCCCGTCGCAACCGGCGAACGGCTGACGACCAAGTATGAATTCGCCCGCGTTTTGCGCACCAACGCCGCTTCCATTTTGCAACCTGCATTGGGACGGGTTGGCGGGATACTGGAAGCCAAGAAGATCGCCGCTTTAGCCGAAGTGTACTACGCGCAAGTGGCGCCGCATCTTTATTGCGGACCCATCGAAGCGCTCGCCAATGTTCAACTGGGTGCATGCATTCCCAATTTCCTGCTGCTGGAATCCATCGGGCAATTCGACAACTTCCACTCGCAATTGCTGGATCACCCCATCCGCTGGGAAAATGGTCATGTCATCCCATCCGATCGGCCCGGTTTGGGCCATGCGTTGAACGAGGACGTTGCGTTGGCCCATCCCTATGAAGGCGACCGTCTGCATCTGGAGATGCAGGCGCAACCTTATGACTATCGCGGCGAATACCGCTTTGGTGGTGGTTGAGCCCCTCGCTTTTGAAAAATGGATACAGCAATGAAAATTGGCTTCATCGGACTGGGCAATGTCGGTGGCAAACTGGCGGGCTCGCTCTTGCGCAACGGGTTTGACGTTACCGTGCGGGACCTCGACAAAGAAGTCTCACAGCACTTTCTCAATCAGGGCGCGCATTGGGCTTCAAGTCCCAAGGCATTGGCCATTTCATGCGATCTCGTCATCACCTGTCTCCCGTCGCCTGCAGCGACAGCGGTGGTAATGGAGGGCGAAGACGGTTTGCTGGAGGGTTTGTCGGAAGGCAAGATATGGGCGGAAATGTCCACGACCGACGCCGATGAAGTGAAGCGCTTGGCTAAACGCGTCGCGCAGCGTGGCGCAGCGACGATGGAATGCCCGGTCTCAGGAGGGTGCCACCGCGCGGCCACGGGCAATATTTCGATTTTTGCTGGCGGTGACCGCGAAACTTTTGATCGGATGCTTCCAATTCTCACGACCTTGGGCAGGCGGGTTCTGCACACCGGTCCGTTAGGGTCTGCATCAATCCTCAAGGTCATGACTAACTATTTGGCGACGGCCAACCTTCTGACGGTGTGTGAGGCCATGACCACGATGAAGGCCGCCGGTCTCGATTTGCAAACCACCTATGATGCCATCGCGATCTCTTCCGGCACGTCTTTTGTGGCCGAGACCGAAGGGCAAGTGATCTTAAACGGCAGCCGGGACATCTCCTTCACCATGGACTTGGTCTCAAAGGATATAGGCCTGTTTCAAAAGATCGCCGAAGCGCACGACGTGCCTTTGGAGATATCACCTCTCATGGTCGAGATATTCAAGGATGGCGAAGCGCGATATGGTCCGCGCGAGCTTTCACCCAACATCATCCGACGTTTGGAAGATGCGACCGGATTGGACATTACCGCTCCCGGTTTCCCCGCGGAGATGGCGGATGATGAACCCGAAGAGCGGGGTTATGAGATGGCCAGACGTGCGCCGTGAGCTGTTTGAACGGGAACCGCTTTAGCCGCGCTTGGCGCTGAACGTCAGTAGGCGATCCAATAGGATGGCAACGACAACGATCACCAAACCGGCCTCAAAGCCGAGGGAACTGTTGGCTGTGTTGAGCGCACGAACGACCGGCGTGCCCAAGCCCGAAGCGCCCACCAGCGCTGCGATCACAACCATCGATAACGACAGCATGATGGTTTGGGTCAAACCGGCCATGATGTTGGGAAGGGCATGGGGCAGTTCGATGGTCCACAAACGCTGCATCCGCGTCGCGCCAAAGGCATTGCCCGCCTCCATCAGATCCGCGGGCGTTGAGGCGATGCCCAATTGCGTGTTGCGAATGGCGGCGGGGATCACAAAGACAATCGTCGCCACGAGACCTGTAACCATGCCGATGCCGAAGAATATGATGGCTGGAATGAGATAAACAAATGTTGGCAGGGTTTGCATCAAGTCCAGAACGGGACGGGCAAATGCGTAAGCCCGTTTTCGGTGGGCCAGGTAGATGCCGGCTGGCACCCCCAGCACCATGCAAACGGCGGATGCGGCCAGCACGAGCGCCAACGTCTCCGTCATGGCCTCCCAATACCCTTGGTTGAGAATGAACAGCAGTCCAAAAAAAGCGCCAATGGCGAGGCCCAACGAGCGGCGCAGGTAAAACGCGGCCAGTGTGACCAGCACGGTCATAATCAAAGGGTGTGGCCATTGGAGCACGGCCAGAAGACCATCGATGATGGCCTCCAGGAACGTCTCCATAGCATCAAAGATGAAGGACAGATTGTCCGTCATCCAATCGACCCCGTCGCCCACCCAGCGGCCGACGGGGATTTTGTTGTCAGTGAGCCATTCCATGGCGAACGGGTTACAACCGAGCTTCCTGGATTATTGACCCAAGGCCTTCGCTACAGCGGCTTTGGCGTCGCCACCGTCAACGGTGGTCACGCCGTCCAGCCAGGCCATCACAGCGTCGGTGTTGGCTTTCATCCAAGCGGTCGCCGCCACCTCCGGCTCCTGCTTGTCGTTGAGGATCGCGCCCATGATTTCGTTTTCCATGGCTAGCGAGAACTCAAGGTTTTTCAGCAGCGCACCCACGTTGGAGCACTCAGCAACATAGCCCTTGCGCACATTGGTGTAGACGGTCGCGCCACCAAGATTGGGGCCAAAGAAATCATCGCCCCCTTCCAGATAGCTCATTTCAAAATTGGCGTTCATGGGGTGCGGTTCCCAACCCAAAAACACGATGGGCTCACCGCGCTTATCGGACCGCTCCACCTGTGCCAGCATTCCGGCTTCTGAGGACTCAACGACTTCAAAGCCTTTCAAGCCAAACGCATCTTTGTCGATCATGTCTTGGATGAGGCGGTTGCCGTCATTGCCCGGCTCAATGCCGAAGATTTTGCCATCCAGCTTGTCTTTCATTTTCGCAATGTCGGCGAAGGATTTCAGGCCGGCATCGGATGCAGCTTTGTTTACGGCCAGCGTGTATTTTGCGCCCTGCAGGTTGGCCCGCACGGTCTCAACTGTGCCTTCTTCGCGATACTTTTTGATGTCGCCTTCCATGGTTGGCATCCAGTTACCGAGGAACACATCAATGTCCCCTTTGGCGAGCGAGATATAAGTGACCGGCACGGACAGGACCGTGGTCTCAGGCGTGTAGCCCAAGGCCTTGAGCACGACCGACGTGGCAGCCGTTGTTGCCGTGATATCGGTCCAACCTACATCGGAAAACTTCACCGTTTTGCAGGTTTCGGCCTCAGCATAGGCGGCACTGGTCATCGCGCCCGATGCGGCGGTGGTCAGTGCGGCTGCGACCAAAAGAGATTTCAAGATCCGTTTCATATGTAAGTCCCTCCAAGGTTCAGCGCGGTCGTCCGCGCCATTGGGCGCAATGAAACGTCTTTTGTGGGCCTATGTCACCCCTCTTTTGTGGCTTATTGGAGCCAAATGAGTTGACCGAGCAGATTGTCAACGAATACCTGCGGCCTTGCCGAATGAAGCGGCACATCGGATTTTTATGATGAAACCCAATTTCCTGATTTTCATGGTCGATCAGTGCACCGGCACACTGTTTGAAAACGGTCCTGCGGATTTTCTCCACGTCCCAACTCTGCGTAGGCTTTATGATCAGGGCGTTGGATTCGCGAACACGTATTGCGCCAGCCCTTTGTGTGCGCCGTCGCGGGCATCCTTCATGTCGGGCTTGTTGCCCTCACGCACGGGTGTTTACGACAACGCCGCTGAATTTGCCTCGGCTATTCCGACATTCGCCCACCACCTCAGACGCGGTGGCTATAAAACGGCCCTGAGCGGCAAGATGCACTTTGTCGGGCCGGATCAACTGCATGGATTTGAAAAGCGCGCGACGACGGACGTTTATCCGGCAGATTTTGGCTGGACGCCGGACTGGACCGAGCCGGATAAACGCATCGACTGGTGGTATCACAACCTCGGGTCCGTCACGACGGCGGGCGTTGGAGAGATTTCCAATCAGCTGGAATATGATGATGAAGTGGCGTTCCATGCCCGTCAGGCCCTGCACACCTATGCGCGGGAAGATCGCGAACAACCGTTCTGCCTAACGGTGAGTTTCACACACCCCCACGATCCGTTTGTGGCGCGTCAGAAGTTCTGGGACTTATATCCCGAAGAGACGCTTCCGCCGCTCAGCACACCGGCTCTGGCCTACGAGGACCAAGACCCGCATTCCAAACGCCTGTTTGATATGTCGAACTGGCGTGAGTTCGATATCCGTGAGCAGGACGTGATCAATTCACGCCGCGCATACTTCGCAAATATTTCCTACGTTGACAGCCTGATGGCGGGTATTTTGGAAACGCTGGACGCCTGCGATTTCACTGACGACACGATCATCCTTTTCTTGTCAGACCATGGTGAAATGCTGGGCGAGCGCGGCCTTTGGTTTAAGATGAGCTTTCTGGAAGGGTCTGCACGGGTGCCGCTGATGGTGCATGCGCCAGGGCGTTTTCAGCCTTCCAATGTGACAGCCCCCGCGTCCACGCTGGATGTTTTCCCAACACTGCTTGATCTCGCGGGCCTTGCAGTCCCGGATAATCTGGACGGTGAAAGTCTTCTACCTGCTCTTGGTGGGGAGCCCATGGCGCGCACGATCATCAGCGAATACGCAGCGGAAGGGTCTATCGCCCCCATGGTGATGGCGCGGGATGAAGGCCACAAGCTGATCGTTTGTCCTGCCGACCCGGACATGATGTTTGACTTGGAAAACGACCCACAAGAAACAACCAATCTTGCTGAGGAGCCCACCCACAGCGACAAGCTCAAACAATTGCGCCAAACCATCGACGATGCCTACGACTTTGAGACGTTCAACGAGGCGGTTTTGAACAGTCAGGCCCAGCGTTTGTTGATCTACGATTCCTTGCGGGCCGGAAACTATTTTCCTTGGGATTACCAGCCCCTGCAATTGGCCAGCGAACGCTATATGAGGAACCACAAGGACCTGAACGTGCTGGAAGGGCAGGCCCGCTACCCGCGCCATCAGCCCAACAAGACGTAACGCGCAGGTGTTGTCATGAGCCACGGACTTACCCCAACACAATTTGTGCAAGAGGCTGACTACGTCATAGTTGGGTCGGGCTCTGCCGGTTCAGTTGCGGCCAACCGCTTGTCGGAGGACGGCAAACACTCCGTCTTGGTTTTGGAGTATGGTGGCACGGACATCGGTCCCTTTGTGCAAATGCCGGCGGCATTGTCCTATCCCATGAACATGGCGCGGTATGACTGGGGTTTTGGCACCGAGCCGGAACCGCATCTCAACAACCGCCGTCTGGCGACACCGCGCGGCAAGGTGGTTGGCGGCTCCTCCTCCATCAACGGCATGGTCTATGTGCGCGGCCACGCGAAAGACTTTGATCACTGGGCCGCAGAGGGTGCGCAGGGTTGGTCTTACGCGGACGTGCAGCCCTATTTCGAACGGGCAGAAACCAGTCATGGTGGCGCGGAAGGTGAGGGCAGGGGAACTGGCGGACCGCTGCACATTAACCGTGGCAGCCGGGACAACCCGCTGCATCAGGCCTTTGTGGAGGCCGGTCGGCAGGCCGGCTTTGAACTCACGGAGGACTATAACGGCCTGAAGCAGGAGGGCTTCGGCGCGATGGAACAGACCATCCACAAAGGGCGTCGTTGGTCCGCTGCAAACGCCTATCTCAAACCGGCGCTTGCCCGTTCAAATTTACGCCAAATGCGCTGCTTCGTGCGCCGTGTGGTGATGGAGGGCCGTCGGGCCGTTGGTGTGGAAATCCAGCGCGGCGACACGGTGGAATATGTGCGCGCCAACCGCGAAGTCGTGCTGGCCGCATCGTCCATCAACACGCCAAAACTGCTCATGCTCTCTGGTATTGGCTCACAATCGCATTTGGCTGAGCACGGTGTGGAGGTTGTTGCGGATCGCCCGGGCGTGGGCGCGAACCTGCAAGACCATCTTGAACTCTATGTGCAGCAGGCCTGTTTGCAACCCATCACGCTGTACAAGCATCTCAACCTGTTTTCCAAAGCCATGATCGGCGCACAATGGCTGTTTACTAAAACCGGACCCGGCACGACGAACCATTTCGAAAGCGCAGCTTTTCTGCGGTCAGCTGCGGGCGTGGACTATCCCGATATCCAGTATCACTTTTTGCCAATCGCCATCCGCTATGATGGCAAAGCGCCGGAGGCGGGTCACGGTTTTCAGGCCCATGTCGGCCCGATGCGCTCCGCATCACGCGGTACGATCCGTTTGGCATCCTCTGATCCGCTGGAAAGTCCCAAAATCCAATTCAACTATATGAGCGACCCGAAAGACTGGTCGGACTTTCGCCACTGCATTCGGCTGACACGGACGATCTTTGGCCAAGCCGCCTTCGACCCGTTTCGCGGCCATGAAATCGCCCCGGGCGAGCGTGTACAAACTGACGCGCAACTGGATGCGTTTATCGCTGATCATGTGGAAAGCGCCTATCACCCCTGTGGCACGGCCAA
>JBCBYZ010000025.1:0-30667 GCA_039815595.1 Pseudomonadota bacterium
GTCTGCAGGCCAAACTGCAGGCGCTCAAGTCCGGCCACCGTACAGAGCCGGTGACCATTCTTCACATCGGCGACAGCCATGTGGCATCCGACAGTTTTTCGCAGGGCATTCGGCGCAAGTTGCAGGCGGAATATGGCAATGCGGGTCGGGGTGCTGTCATTCCTGCAGGGGCCTTCAAATACGGTTTTGTTGATCAAGCAAAGATGACCCGCAGCGGCAATTGGCGGTCTCAAACCGCCTTACGCCAAAGGAAAGGTCGTTATGGCATTTCCGGCGTTGCGGTCTCTTCGCGCTCATCGCGGGCTTCCATGAAGATGACGGTGCGCAATGGCGAGTTCGACTGGGCATCTGTCACCGTGGCCACAGGCCCTTCGCAAGGCACTGTTGTCCTCAAAGTGGGCGATACAACCAAGCGTTTCGATGCGTATGCTTCCAAGAAGGGATCGAAGACGTTTCAGATTCAAGCCCGGGGAAGCATTTTTGAAGTGCGGCCCGGTGGAGGCGCGCAAACCACCGTTTTGAACTGGGCTACAGGTCGCAATGCCCCCGGCATCCGCTACATCAATTTTGGCCTCATCGGCGCAACTGTGAACATCACGAAGCGCTTTAATCCGCAACTTGTCGCCAACGATATCCGCGCCATGAAGCCGGATTTGATCGTCTATGGATTTGGCACGAATGAAGGTTTCAACGATAATTTGAACCTCGACCGCTATGCCGCCTACGCCAAGGGCTGGATGGGGTCTTTGCTAGAGGCCGCACCGCAAGCGGACGTCGTCTACATGGGAGCCGCCTCCGGCTTGCGCCGCCGAAACGGACAGCGTTGCGGCAGTTGGGCTATCCCAAAAAAAATGAAACCTCTTCGCCAAACGGTTAAAGAAATGGCTGCGGCTCAAAACGGTGCTTACTGGGATTGGTCCAAGGCCATGGGTGGGGACTGTGCAGTCAACTCTTGGGCCAGCAATGGTTTGGCCGCCCGCGATCGGGTGCATTTGACGTCTAAGGGGTATCGCCGCAGCGCGGCCTCCTTTGTGGATTGGCTGACGGCTCCTGAACACAGCAACCGGGTCATTGCGCTTAACCAATGATGTTGGTGAGACTGGCTTGCGGCCAGTTCTCGGTTTCCTCTCGTTGGCAACACCACTAAACAGCGTGAAGCGCTTCCTCTTTGGGCTTTGAGGCCTTTGCTTTTCCCAACTGCCACCTTTGCCGTTTTTTTCACGTTCGTGTTTGGTGCGGCGTGGGCTTTGCGCGGGTGGGCGGACAGTCGCAAGGCGTTTTTGCTGGCGGCGAGCTATCTGTTCTACGGCTGGTGGGATTGGCGTTTTTGCTTCCTGCTGGCCTTTGCCTCACTAGTGGCGTGGGCAGCAGGTTTGGCGCTTGAGTCAGATGGACAAAAACACCGCCACCGTCTGATCCTATGGGCTTGCGTCGGCATGTTGCTGGTGATTTTGGGCTTCTTTAAATATTACGGTTTCTTTCTTGAGAGCCTGCAGGACCTCTTGTTTGCGGTTGGTCTGCAACGGGATCTGCCGCTGCTGGAAATCATTCTTCCCGTCGGCATCTCGTTTTTCACCTTCCAGGCAATTTCTTATATCGTTGACGTGCACCGCGGAGAAATAAAGGCGCGGCGCAGCCCGTTGGACGTGATGGTTTATATCTCGTTCTTTCCCCAACTGGTTGCTGGTCCAATCGTGCGGGCCGCTGATTTTTTGCCCCAGTTGGAACGCAAACCCCAGTTGACGCGAGCGATGGTGGGCTTTGGTCTGACCCTTTGCGCGTTGGGCTTGTTTAAGAAAATGGTGGTCGCCAACTACTTGGCGGTCGATCTGGTGGATCCAGTTTTTCTCGATCCGACCGCATTTTCCAGCGTGGTCGTTTTGCTCGGGGTCTATGGGTACGCGGTGCAAATCTATTGCGATTTTTCCGGCTATAGCGATATCGCCATCGGCACTGCGGCCCTGCTTGGTTACCGGTTCAAAGAGAACTTCAATCAGCCCTACCGGGCGGAAAGTTTGCAGGACTTTTGGCGGCGCTGGCACATGTCCTTGTCGCAATGGTTGCGGGATTATCTTTACATTCCGTTGGGTGGGTCGCGATTGGGCACGTGGAAGACTTATCGCAATTTGCTGGCCACCATGGTCTTGGGCGGTTTGTGGCACGGTGCCGCGTGGAATTTTGTGATCTGGGGCATGATCCACGGCGGCTGGTTGGCGCTGGAGCGGGCGCTGGTGGGCAATCAGGCGCACGCTGCGGGTCGCTTGCTCCGGTTTGTTGGATGGTTCGTTACGTTTCATGTCGTATGCGCGGCTTGGGTGTTTTTTCGCGCTACAGATATGCTCATCGTCTCCGACTGGTATTCCGTTTTGTTTTCTGGAACGGCAGGCTTGGAGGGTTTGACGTGGCTCAGCCTGATCCTAATCGTCGGCACGCTTGCCATGCAGTTTTCTCCACCCCGTTTGGAAACGCGCATCGGTGCGCTTGCCGATAGAAGCCCGCTCTGGCTTGTTCTGACGTGTTTTGCTCTCGTGGTTTTGGCCACGGTGTTGGTGTCCCCTCCTGGCACTGCGCCTTTCATTTACTTTCAGTTTTGAGGATGGGTGACGGTGACCACTGATTTCAAAGAAAGTGGGCAAGACGAGCATGCACGCCCGCTGGTTTGGCAAGTTTTTGCTGGGTTCGTGTTCGGTCTCGTTTTGGGGGCTGCCTTCCAGTCCCAGTCTCTGGTTACTTTGAGCTATGATCTTGAACCCGGCCCGATGGCGGATCGGCTGGTGTTGTTTGCCGAGACTTGGCACGCGCTGATGCAGCAGCTTGGGTTGCCAACCATCTCAGAGACTATCAGTGAACATCTGGAGACGTTTAGAGCGCAGCCCCTTGAGCCGTCTGACTGAGTGACTGTCTAAAGCCCCATGACTGCCAGAATGGTGATCCCGACGCGATTCGAACGCGTGACCCTCAGATTAGGAATCTGATGCTCTATCCTGCTGAGCTACGGGACCAGAGTTTCCGTTTAGCGCGGGAATGGTTTGGGTGCTACAGGTTTGAGCTATGATTTGTACCAGGAAATGGCCCCACCTTTTCGCTCTCACCGTACTGTTTGCGAGGGTTTTTCTGTCCCCAGCACAGAGCGAAGAAGAGGGTGCTGGTTGTTATTCCAACGCCGAACGCACCACGCCTTTGGTTGACCGTCTGGTCTCCATTGGGCCTGCTGGAACGCTCACCTTTGCCAAGCACGACAAACCGATCCGGCTGGCTGGAATCACGCACTTACGGGCGACCGAAATCGACGCGGTGCTAAAAGTGGGCCGTTCGTACTTGATCCATCTTGGCGGAGAAAGCGATCGATATGGGCGGTTCGCTGCGCAGCTGGTTGGTGATGGTAAGGCTTGGGTGCAAGGTGTGCTGCTTTCGCGTGGTTTGGCGTTGGTGCAAGGCGAGACGGGGTTGGCCGCGAATTGTCTAAGCGCTTTGCGAAGAGCGGAGCGGGTGGCAGAAGTCAACAAGCGAGGGCATTGGGGTGACGGGGCTTTTGTAATGTCAGCCGATGACGTGCCGAAGCTTCAGGAAAAGCAGGGGCAATTTGTACTGGTGCGCGGCAAGGTAGCATCGGTCGGAGACAGAAAGCGGCGCGTCTATCTCAATTTCGGCCAAAAGTGGAACCAAGACTTTACTGTCTCGCTTGCAAAATCCGGACGCGGTGCCTTTAAGGGAGACATGGCAGCGATTGTGGCCTCCAAAGATAAAACGATCCGCGTGCGCGGTGTTTTGGAATGGTCCGGTGGTCCGTTGATCAGGGTGGTAGACGAAGGACAAATTGAGCTTGCGCTTCCCTGATTACATTTCCTCAAAAGTCGTAAGCGTTGCAGCACTGGCGTCGTGTTTTTTTCTCGCATCGTGCCAATTAATTGACACTGGCGAGGTACTCGACCCTGGATTGGTGTCGGACAGCAGCGGGGCAAGCACAAAAGAAGAGAACCGTGGCCTGTTTTCTTTTGATGCATTGCGAGCGAAGGACCCTCAGGCCAAGCTCGGCGCCCGGGAACATCCAGCCGTCTTACGGTCCCATGGTGGTGCATATTCAAACCAAAAACTCGAAGAACTGCTGGCTGTCATTGTCGGCTCTTTGGTCACCCATTCGAGCGACCCCACGCGTGCCTATGACATTACGGTGTTAAACTCGCCCTCAGTGAATGCGTTCGCACTGCCCGGCGGGTATCTGTATATCACGCGCGGCCTCTTGGCCTTGGCCAATGATGGGTCTGAGGTTGCAGCCGTTCTCTCCCATGAGATGGCGCACGTGACGGCCAACCACGGCGTTGAGCGCAACCAAAAAACGGCTGTGCAGGGTGTTGCCAACCGTGTGGTGAACGATGTGGTTACCAATCGCATCGCTGGGCGGGTGGCGCAGGAATCCAGTCGTCGTCGTTTGATCGCGTTTTCCCAACGCCAAGAATTGCAGGCCGATGCTTTGGGCATCGCGCTGTTGGGAAAAGCAGGATTTGATCCCTTTGCCGGAGCCCGTTTTTTGGTGGCTATGGATCGCTATGCTGCGTGGAGGAGTGCCAGCCAACTGTCTCCCGAAAACATGTCGACGAGCCATCCTTCGACGCCAAAACGCATTGAGCTTGCCCGTCGCCATGCCCGTGCAATAGGTCCTCCCGGCACCGGTACAACCAAGCGAAAACGCTACCTGGCCGGTATTGAAGGCGTACTGTGGGGCGACCGTTCGAAGGACGGTTTCGTGCGCGGCAACCGGTTCTCTCACACCAAGCTTGGCATCACGTTTGCTGTGCCGGAGCGGTTTGATCTCTCCAACCGTGCTGACGCTGTTTTGGCCTCCGGACCTGATCAAACCGCGCTGCGCTTCGATACGGCGCGCGTGCCCACTCAAACCATGGATAGCGCAACTTATCTGCAGTCAGGTTGGGTGAATGGCCTCCAAAATCAGACCATCACCGCAAGCACGATCAACGGAATGGACGCTGCTTTTGCACGGGCGGCCGCGGGTGACTGGCGCTTTGCAATCGGCGTGGTTAAGCGCGGAAAACTGTTCTACCGGTTCATCATGGCGGGGCCGCGTGGCACACAGCAGTTAGGCCTGCTGAACCGTCAGGTTGTCGGCAGTTTCCGGGCGTTGTCACAGCAGGAAGCCGCTTCCTTAAAACCCTTACGGGTGCGGATCGCAAAGGTGGCAGCGGGAGACACGGTGGCAAAAATGGCGGCCCGGATGCAGGGTGTGTCGCGCCCGCGGGAGCTGTTTTTGACGTTGAACGGGCTGGATGCGGGTGCACCGTTGCGTGTGGGCCAATTGGTCAAGCTAATTGGCGAATAGACTTAGAGCCAATCACCGCTTCTACGAAACGCTGATTGGCTCTAGCTCGTTGTTTCAACGCGGTTTCTTTTGCTCAAACGAATCCGTTTGAACGGAAACTGCTATAAGCGCGGGAGCGTCTAAGCCGCTTTCCGAGCGAGCGGGTGGGCCGTTTCCACTAGTTCTCGCAGCCGATCTTCCAGCACATGGGTGTAGATTTGCGTAGTTGCGATGTCTGCGTGGCCCAGCAACTGCTGAACCGCCCTTAAATCCGCGCCGTTTTGCAGTAAGTGGCTCGCAAAGGCGTGGCGCAGCACGTGGGGTGAGACTTGCGCATCTGACAATCCACAGGCGCGGGCAAGTGCTTTTAGCTCGCGGGCAAAGTGCTGCCTTGTCACAGGCTGGTCAGATTTTCCCGGTGTTGGGAACAGCCATTGTGATGTGTGTTTTTGTGCGGCGTTGAGATGGGTCGTGTAAGCTTTCAACGCGTCTTTTGCGGTTTGGCTGATGGGCACAAGGCGCTCTTTGTTTCCCTTTCCGCGCACCACGGCAAACGGTTCAGACGGGCGGATGGCATTGATCGGCAGGCTCACCAGTTCTGAAACGCGCAGTCCGGTGGAATAAAGCAGTTCCAACATCGCGTAGAGGCGCAGTGCGCGCAGACGGCGGGCATGGCTTTGTTTTGCCGGGTGCGCCGTATTGGTGCAGCCAGTAGGTTTGTTGTGGGCTTCGGTCTGAGCAGCGTTCAGCAGTTGATCCACAACACTCTCGCTCATCGTTTTCGGCAGCGGGCGGGCCATGCGCGGGCTTTGCACCGCTGTTGACGGGTCGTCGTTGCGCAATCCGTCGGCGAATAGAAACTGGTAGAACTGGCGTAAGGCAGACAGTTTGCGCGCTTGCGTTGCTGGGCTCATGCCTTGGCGCGTCAGGTCACTGAGATAGAAGCGGATGGTCTCGCTGGACGCATCGACCAACGGCGTGCCGGCGGTGTTGGCAAAGGCGCTGAACCCTTCCAAATCCCGCGCATAGGCGCTCAACGTGTTGGTGGAGGCACCGCGTTCCGCGCTGATCATGTCCAAAAACAAGTCTATGGCTGCCCTATCCTGCATAGGACGAGGCTAGCGAAAACAGGTTTGAAAAACGTGAAGCTTGGCGCTCGAACCGGTGGTTCACTGGTTGATGCGTTCGGAAGGGATGCGGACCCGCATCTCGCGGGTGTCGGGCTCCACCATGGTTGCGAGCGCAAACATGCCCGCATAGACCAACGCCCCAAGGATGCCGCAGACGATGAGAAACCGGAAAAGACTTGGCACGGAGCAGACTTTCTATTTGTGATCCTACGCCTTGGGCTTGCAACGAAAAATGGGCCGCGCCTCGGCGTTTGCATCGTTGTCCCGTTTATGCGCAGCCTAGGCCAAAACCGCAACTGTGATGCGTGCGCGGCAGTCCTTTGCTTTTGGTTGTTCAGACCGGTTTGGCGGTACCTGTTGCAAATCCACAGGCGGATAGCGTTGGGTCCAAGGGTGTATTTCGCAATTTGATCAATATGGCCTAAGAGATACCGCGTTTGGCTGACCAGACGCTTCACTCAGATGAAACTATCGACCAACGGGCTTGACGATTCGGCCAATTTGCGGTGTTTGACGCCGACGCTGATCACCGAAACCCGATAAAGAAACAAGAATCAGACATCGTGAACACCGCTACAAGTCAAGAAATTAACCGGGCCGTCATCGCAGACCGCTCCAGTACAATCCGGCGCGCTCTTAACGGTCGCAGCATCGTGCTTGTCGGCATTATGGGCGTTGGTAAATCGACCATCGGTAAAAAACTCTCGCAATATCTCGATATTCCCTTTGTCGACGCCGACAAAGAGATCGAAAAAGCGGCTGGTATGGCCATCGAGGATATTTTTGACCAGTTTGGTGAAGAAGCTTTCCGGTCCGGTGAGAAGAAAGTCATAAATCGTCTGATGGGCGAGGGACAGAAAATCTTGGCCACCGGTGGTGGCGCCTTCATGAACGAGGACATTCGCGGCGACATCGCCGAAAGCGGCGTTTCCGTCTGGCTGAATGCCGATTTGGATATCCTGATGAAACGCGTGCAGCGTCGGTCCGATCGACCTTTGTTGAAGACAGAAGATCCTGAGGCGACGATGCGTGCGCTTTTGGATGAGCGTAATCCAGTCTACGCATTGTCAGACATCCATATTGAATCACGGACTGTGAGCCGTGATGTGATCGCGGGCGAAGTGGTGGACCTGTTGGCCGAACAATTGCCCAAGATTGCCGAGGATCGGAACTGGGGCTGATGGGCGACGCTCCGCAGGGAGACCACAGTTCGGCTGAAACCGAGAGCACAAAAGTGACCGTCGATCTTGGTGATCGCAGTTACGATATCCACATCGGTGATGGCCTTATATCCACTGTCGGAGCGCGTATTGAATCGCTTTTCCCGGAAGCGCGGGTCGTTATTGTTACCGACGAGACCGTAGACGATCTGCACGGTGATCGGTTGCGCAGAAGTCTAGATGCCGCTTCTATCATCCATCACACCATTGCAGTGCCGCCTAGCGAATCCTCCAAGAGTTTTTCCATGCTCGAACGGGTGGTTGACGGGGTCTTGGCAACCGGCCTCGAGCGGCGTGATGTACTGATTGCTTTTGGTGGCGGTGTCGTGGGGGATTTGGCTGGGTTTGCTGCTGGAATCGTGCGTCGCGGTATGGGCTTTGTTCAGGTGCCGACATCGCTTCTGGCCCAAGTGGACAGTTCCGTTGGTGGCAAAACCGGCATCAATTCACCACGTGGCAAAAACCTGGTTGGCTTGTTTCATCAACCTGCCATGGTGATCGCTGACACATCGGTTTTGGACACGCTTTCCAAGCGGGAAATGCGGGCCGGCTACGCGGAAGTTGTGAAATACGGTCTGATCGACCGCATCGAATTCTTCGAATGGCTTTTGGACAATCACAGTGCCGTTTTTGCAGGCGGAAGCGCCCGCGCTCATGCCGTGCGGGTGAGTTGTGAAGCCAAGGCCGCTGTTGTGAAAGCGGACGAGTTGGAAGGCGGGCAACGGGCATTGCTCAATTTGGGACACACATTTGGCCATGCGCTGGAGGCTTGTGTTGGTTATGATACCACGCGGCTTGTGCACGGCGAGGCTGTCGCCATAGGCACCATTATGGCGCACGAATTCTCCCATCGCATGGGACATTGCTCGCAAGAGGCTGCCAGTCGGGTTGCCGAACATTTTGCAAGGGTAGGTTTGCCAACAAAACTGTCTGACATTCCCGGTCCGCCTTTTGAGATCGACGGTCTGATGGCCGCCATTGCGCAGGATAAGAAAGTGGAGCGCGGGGCGCTCACGTTCATTTTAACCAGCGGTTTGGGTCAGTCGTTCATCGCCAAAGATGTGGAAGCGGACGACGTGCGTGCCTATTTAAGCGAGTGCGTGGCAGCGTAAGCTGCTTTTTCGGACCAGAGCGCCTTGGCAATGACTTCGCCCGCAACAAGGGCCAAACTCACGTCACACCTTTTCCTGCCCAATAGTGATGCGCGCCATCCCTTAAGAGACCTGATATGACCGCCTCTGTCTTGCTGATTTTTCTCGCCATTATTGGATTGATTGCAACGTCCGCTTTCTTTTCGGGGTCTGAGACTGCGCTGACCGCTGTCTCCAAGGCTCGCATGCATTCACTGGAACAGGCGGGAGACAAACAGGCCAGCAAAGTTGCTTTTCTGATTGAAGCCAAAGAGCGCTTGATTGGGGCGTTGTTGCTCGCCAACAATCTGGTCAACATTTTGGCCTCTGCGCTGGCCACCAGTGTGTTCATCGCCTTGTTTGGTGAGTTGGGCGTGGTGTTTGCCACCGTGATTATGACGATCATCGTGGTTATTTTTGCGGAAGTTCTTCCGAAGAGCTGGGCAATTTCCAATCCTGACCGTTTTGCCTTGGCTGTTGCCACGCCTGTCGGCTTTTTGGTCCGTTTTTTCGGTCCCGTCACCGGCATTGTGACTAAGATCGTTCGGGTGATCTTGCGCATTATCGGTGTCGATATGGATGGGACGTCCACGCTGACAGGCCACGATGAGTTGCGCGGAACAGTGGATGTGTTGAACCGTGAAGGGGCGGTGGCCAAGGATGACCGCGACCGGGTGGGTGGCGTGCTTGATCTACATGAGCTCGACCTGGCTGACGTGATGGTGCACCGCACCGGTATGACCAGCGTGAACGCGGATGATCCAGCGGCTGCGCTGGTGGACCAAATTCTCAACAGCCAACACACTCGTATCCCGGTTTGGGAAGGTGAATCCGACAATATTATCGGTATCATTCACGCAAAGGACATGGCCCGCGCCTTGGCGACGGCAGGCTATGATTTGGCGGCTTTTGATATTCGTCAGTCCATGGTTGAGCCTTGGTTTGTGCCTGAGTCCACGACCGTACAAGCGCAGTTGAATGCATTTTTGCGCCGCCAAGCACACATCGCGTTGGTGGTGGATGAGTATGGCGAGGTGGAAGGCCTTGTTACCCTTGAAGACATTTTGGAAGAGATCGTCGGTGACATCGCAGACGAGCACGACGAAGACATTTCAGGTTTGCGTCAACAGGTGGACGGTTCTGTCATCGTTGATGGATCACTGCCAATCCGTGATCTTAACCGCGCGCTGGACTGGGACCTGCCGGATGAAGAAGCGACTACGGTTGCCGGTTTGGTGATCCACGAAGCGCAGATGATCCCGGAAGAAAAGCAGACTTTTACATTCTACGGGAAACGGTTTGTCGTTCTGGCCCGGGAGAAAAATCGCATCACGCAATTGCGCATCCGAAAATTGGTGGTGGGTTAGTCTGTTCCTTTGGCGTCGATGGCGAGCGCGTGCAATCCGCGCTCGAAGGCATCGCTACAGGCCGTGTTGATGGCACGGTGAATGGCCACTCTGGATAGGCCGTTGAGTTTTTCAGAGACCATGCGAATGCGCATGTGGCTTTCGCCGGTGCCGTCAAACCCCGGCTGGTGGCCCGCGTGGAGATGGCTTTCATTTATGATCTCTAAGCTTTGAGGCGCAAATTCCTCGCGCATCTTCGCGTCGAGTTGTTGGGTCAGAGTGAGGTTTTCGGTCACAGGCTAAGGCCTTTCATGGCAAAACGTATGTGATGAGTTACGGCAGTTTCATCACAAAAACAGTCAAACACGGCATACGTGATGCGGATCTTGGCTGAAGGTTACAAGTTTGTTTTGGCTATCTCCACTGCGGACCATTTGCAGCATGCTTTGAGAATGGGTGGTGTTTTGTCGGTGTATGGGGTAGGGATTTGCGCTGCAAATTTTCCACCATCCCGCCGCTTCATCCGTTGCGGTATGCGCTTCGTTTCGACGGAGCAAAAGTGGCCCGCACAGTTTTTATAGGATAAGCGCACAGTTTCATGGCATCCAATTCCGACATCTTCGATAAAATCCGCATCAAACCCCGCGGGGCCAAAAAGAAAGAAGAAGAGGCACGGGCTGCTAACCAATGCGCTTGGGAGGGCTGCGACAAGCCGGGTACTCACAAAGCGCCCATGGGCCGCAATCGCGAGGGGCAGTACATCAATTTCTGCATCGACCATGTGCGCATGTACAATAAGAACTTCAACTATTTTTCCGGTTTGGATGACGACCAGATCGCCAAATACCAGAAAGAAAACATCACTGGTCACCGCCCCACTTGGAAGATGGGAACGCGCAAGCCTGATGAGCCGGTGGACCCATCCAAACTGCGGGCAACGCCGGGTTGGCACGCCCAGGTGCGCAGCCGGTATGACGCTGAGGGCAAAAGAATTTCCTCCGGCGGCGGTCCCCGTAAACTCAAGCGCTTGGAGGAAAAAGCACTCCGCGAGCTTGGTTTGCCCTCCACTGCGAGCAGCGAACACATCACCAAGAAATACAAATCACTGGTTAAGCAGCATCATCCGGACGCCAACGGCGGTGACCGTTCCAGCGAAGACCGGCTGCGGCAGATCATCCACGCTTATAAACAACTCAAGCAAGCAGGCTTGTGCTGACTTGGCCTTCTGATACACCCAAGCCGATACTTCAAAACAGCTAGATGACGGGTCCGGTGCCCGCACGTATTCAAGAGCATTAAATTCATGAGTGAACCCGCAACAGCGCCGGACCAGATGGTCTCGGTCCGTGACACATTCGGCATTGATTCAGACATGCAGGTTCCGGCCTATTCGCAAACGTCCGAGCACGTGCCGCCGGTGGATGAAGACTATCTTTTTGATCGCAACACCACCTTGGCCATTTTGGCAGGCTATGCGTTCAACCGCCGGGTGATGGTTACGGGTTACCACGGTACCGGTAAGTCAACGCACATCGAACAAGTGGGTGCGCGGCTGAACTGGCCGACCGTTCGGGTCAATCTCGACAGCCACATTTCGCGCATCGATTTGGTGGGCAAAGACGCCATCGTGTTGAAAGACGGTCAGCAAGTTACTGAGTTCAAAGACGGCATTTTGCCGTGGGCGCTGCAAAATAATGTCGCCTTGGTATTCGACGAATATGATGCGGGTCGTCCCGATGTGATGTTCGTGATTCAGAGGGTCTTGGAAGTCGCGGGTCGTTTGACCCTGTTGGACCAAAACCGGGTGATCCAGCCGCACCCGCAATTTCGTTTGTTCGCCACGACCAACACAGTTGGCTTGGGCGACACATCCGGCCTGTACCATGGCACACAGCAGATCAACCAGGGCCAGATGGACCGTTGGTCCATCGTGACCACGTTGAATTATCTTCCTCACGAGCATGAGGTGGATATCGTTTTGGCGAAGACCGAAGCGTGGCAAAACGCAGAGGGTAAAGAGAAGATCAACAAGATGGTGCGGGTGGCCGATATGAGCCGTGCTGCTTTCATCAACGGTGATCTGTCCACGGTGATGAGCCCGCGTACGGTGCTGACATGGGCTGAGAACGCGGTGATTTTTGGCGATCTGGCCTTTGCGTTCCGTCTGACGTTCTTGAACAAATGCGATGAATTGGAGCGCCCGCTTGTGGCCGAGTTCTATCAACGTGCGTTCGGTGAAGAACTGAAGGAAAGCGCGGCCAATATGGTTGCCGCGTAATCCAATGGGTGTCGCGCCATGTAAGCTGTGCGAAACGGATCAGTCCGAAGTCGTCTCAATCAAGGATTGCAAGGGCGAGGCTCTGGAAACCCGCGTGTGCTTGGGCCGTGGGCAGGTATTTCACAATCCGGTGCCCAGCGATGTGGAACTGACCCAGTTTTACTCAGAAGACTACCGCAAAGAGTATAAAGGTGCGGCGCGTCCTCGCGGGCGCCAGTTTATCCGCAACTTCCGGCGGACCGCGTCTCACTTGAAGCGATTTTCAGATGTGTTGGAAGGACGCAATCGTGAACTGGACGTGGGCGCAGGCAGCGGCGAGTTTTTGTTTGCGCTTTCCTCGATGGGAAAAAACACGCAGGGATGTGAGCCCAATCAGGATTACTCAGCCTATTGTCGCGAGGATCTTGGTCTCGACGTTCAGACCAACCAGATTGACGGGTTCAAGCCGGCTTCCACGGGTTATGACCTCATTCAGCTCAGCCATGTTCTGGAACACCTCAATGCCCCGGTCCGCTACTTGGAGAAGCTCGCGTCCTGGCTAGTGCCTCAGGGCGTTTTGTATGTCGAGGTACCAAACGTCTTTGAGCATTCGGCTCAAAAGTCCAAGGGCAAAATGCTCCAATACGGCCACATCTTTAACTACAGCCCGTGGACCTTGCGTGCGGCTGCGGGTCGGGCTGGTTTGACTGAGTTAGACGCCACAAAAGATCGGTGTTCTGATACTACGGGTTGTTTCTTTGTCTGCACAGAAGACATGTTTGATCCGACTGCATGTCTGAATGCTAAAAATTTAAAGCTGGTTTCCGGTGCGATTGGTGACCACTATTCCGGGCAAATGGAGTCCCAGCGGGACGGAGCAATCGTGCGTTTGGCGCGTAAGTTGACGGTTCGTGTCAATGAATCAATCGCTGCCCGCCGCGAGTCCACGCCGCAAGACATTGGTCGCTCCGTTCTGTCTTCCGCAAATTTGATTTAGTGTGAGTTTAGGCCATGTCCCGCATCGGTGATAATTCGCAAAACACCCAGTCTATTTTGGATGTGGAGCCGCTGAAGCAGTCAGTCGCCGGTTGCGTGCGTGCTATTGCGCGCGATGCTGAAGTGGAAGTTACCTACGGCAAAGATAAACCCGGGATGGCGGGAGACCGCATCCGACTGCCGGAGCCCGGTCGCAATCCAAGCGCAAAAGATGTTGCCATTACACGGGGTCTGTCCGATGCGATGGCTCTGCGCCGTGCCAAGCATGACAGCGGTGTGCACGCGACCCATGCGCCGCAAGGTGAAAATGCCCGTGCCGTCTTTAATGCGGTTGAACAGGCTCGGGTTGAGGCCATCGGTTCCAACGCGATGGAAGGCATAGCCGGTAACCTGTCGGAAATGCTGGAGGATAAGTATTTTCGGGCAAGCTATGCCGACGCGCACACACGTGATGATGCGCCGCTGGAAGAGGCGGTGGCGCTTCTTTTGCGTGAGAAAATCACCGGTCTTGAACCACCCAAGTCAGCCCAGAACGTCGTCGATTTATGGCGCGACTGGATCGAAGAGCGATGTGGAGATTCCTTCTCGGAATTGGGCAATCAGTTGGCCGACCAAGAGGCCTTCGCGCTCGCCACCCGAGATCTGATCGCCGATTTGGAAATGGCTGAGGAGCTTGGCCAGGACCCGAACCAGAACGATGATGATCAGTCGGAAGAAAACGAGCAGGAGCAGCAGGCCCAGGACGAACTGGAACGGGAGAATGAAGAATCCACCGGCTCCGATGAAGCCGCTCCCGATGAGTCAGAAGCCACAGGCGAAGAGCAGGACGTCGGAGAGATGGAGGCCAGCGAGGCCGATGGCGATGACATGTTCGATGACGAACAGGAAGACGCTGAAATGCCAGGCGACATTCAGCGCCCGGATATGCCTTTGTCCAACCTGCCGCCTACCTCTGACTACAAGTATTTCACGGATGCCGATGATGAGATGATCCGCGCAGAAGAGCTTTGCGACGATGCGGAACTTGATCGCCTGCGGGCCTTTTTGGATAAACAACTTGCCCATCTGCAAGGCGTGGTGGGTCGCTTGGCCAACCGGTTGCAACGTCGATTGATGGCGCAGCAAAACCGTGGTTGGGACTTTGATCTTGAAGAGGGGTATTTGGATTCAGCCCGTCTCACCCGCATCGTTACAGACCGGACCGCCCCGTTGTCCTTCAAAATGGAGCGGGACACGGACTTCCGCGACACGGTTGTGACACTATTGTTGGACAATTCCGGTTCCATGCGCGGTCGCCCGATCACAGTGGCTGCCACGTGTGCCGATATTTTGGCCCGAACCTTAGAGCGCTGCGGCGTTAAGGTTGAGATTTTGGGCTTCACCACCAAGGCTTGGAAAGGCGGTCAGGCGCGGGAGGCTTGGCTGAAGGCTGGCAAGCCCGCCAATCCCGGGCGTCTTAATGATTTACGCCATATCATCTATAAAGCTGCCGATGCGCCTTGGCGCCGCGCGCGACGCAATCTGGGTTTGATGATGCGTGAAGGCTTGCTGAAGGAAAACATTGACGGTGAAGCGTTGAGTTGGGCCCATGAACGCCTATTGGCGCGACCCGAACAGCGTAAAATTCTGATGATGATTTCGGATGGTGCACCGGTAGACGATTCAACGTTATCGGTGAATCCTGGCAATTATCTGGAACGCCATCTGCGCCATGTGATCGAGGAGATCGAAACGCGCTCCCCCGTGGAACTCTTGGCGATCGGGATCGGGCATGACGTGACACGCTACTATCAACGTGCGGTCACCATTGTGGACGCGGAAGAACTTGCTGGTGCGATGACGGAGCAGTTGGCTTCGCTGTTTGATGAGCAGGTTCCGGCGCGTGGAGCAAAACGGCAACGAGCGGCTGGTCGTCTTGGGTGACCTGCCCGCTAATTGGAGAGCATCGCGCAGTCTTGCGTTGCTCCCGATCCTAACAATAGCGTTCTACTCCGGTTTCTTAAGTGTTCGGGCGCAAACCGTTGAACCACCACAGGTTTCTGCTGCCTATAACCCAGCCGACATTCAAAGTTACCGGATTGAGTCTTTATCGTTAGACGAGCCCGACAGAACCCGCTTTGGGTCTTTGGACTTCAAAGGCGGTTTGGCGCTCACTTCCCGCAACACAGACTTTGGTGCCCTTTCGGGATTGCGGATGCCGGATGGCCGTTCGTTGACGGCGGTGGCGGATACCGGCTTTTGGATCGCGGCAGAGCTTGATCGTGACGATCAAAGTGCGCCCAGCAGGTTTGCCAATGGCCGCATCACGCCTCTGCAGGACGGTGTCGGTGGCGCTGTTTTACAGAAATGGGCTGCTGATATTGAGGGGATTACCTTTAGCGGTGACCGGGCGTTTATCAGTACGGAGCAGGATGCGCGTGTTCTGGTCTTTCCCTTCAAGGATGGTTTACCCAGCGGCAGCGGTGCCTTGTTTGGCCCACCGATCCCCGCCCCGCGTTTGAGTTACAGTTTCGGTCTTGAGGCGGTTGCAACACTGCCTGTGGACCAACGCGCTCGCTTGGGTGGTGCGACGCTGGTGGCGATCAGCGAAGGTCAGCCCACCAGTTCACAACCCCTGCGCGCGTTCTTAATCGGCGAGGGGCAGATTGCCGAGTTTCAAATCGAACGATCGGGCAGTTATTTGACGACCGATGCCGACTTCCTGCCTTCAGGTGATTTGGTGTTGCTCGAGCGTCACTTTTCGCCGGTCGAAGGCCCTCACATGCGTATTCGGCGCATTGCGGTTGCCGACATTGTTCCCGGCGCGACCGTGGATGGAACTACGCTGATGGAACTCGGTCCGCGCCATCAGATCGACAACATGGAGGGCATCAGTGTTTTCACGATGCCCAACGGGGAAGTGCGCGTGGCCCTTGTTTCGGATAACAACCAGTGGCTCTTGCAGCGCACGCTTTATCTGGAATTCGCTTTTCCGGCTGCCGGTCTGCGGGTTGACTGAACCGCTACTGCGCGGCGTAGGCGTTCGTGTTGGCTGTAGCCATGCCGTAGGGCAGCAACATCGCCAAGCCCACTATCATTTTGACAATGAAATCCCCCGCAGCCAGCGAGGCCCAAAGTGGCACTTCAGTGAAAAGGCCCAGAAGCGGAACCGGAAAACCGAGCGATCCAGATTCAGCTGCGCCAAAATCCAGCATCGCAAATGCGGGTGCAAAAGCGAGCGCGAAAAACAGAATAGTGTCGAGCGCTGATCCGATCACGCTGGAAAACAGGGGCGCAATCCACCACCGGCCTTTGCGCAAAGCGTCGAAGACGGACACATCCAGCAATTGCGCCAATAGGAAAGCGGTGCCGGAGGCGATTGCGATACGCGGCGTTGCCAGCCAGATGCTGAGAATGACCGCCAAAGCAAATCCGACAAACACCACCTGACGTGCCCGCGTTGGGCCAAACAGGCGGTTGGTTAAATCGGTGACCAAAAACGCCACTGGATAGGTGAATGCCCCCCAAGTCAGCAAATCTGCAAGGTTCACGCTGCCCAATGTTGCTTGAACCGGAAACTGCACCAGCACGTTTGAGAAAACGACAATGGCTGCCATCGCCGCGATGAAGCCGGCGAAGCGGAACGAAAATGTGCTGGTTACACGAGATGTCATGATGGGAATGCCTTGCTGAGTTTGTACGGGAAGCGCCGTTTGATCGTCTTTTGGCCACGGTTATGGTCACGGGCAGGGAAAGACCAATGCCCTATCAAAAAAGCCAGCACGTCATTGTGCTGGCTTCTTCAAATTCCGTTTTGGTCGCGGAAGGCCCGGCCAGCACGCAACCTCATATGCGGCCTTAGGCGACCGCTTGCTCGTCGAGTTTTTTCTTTACCTGCTTGCGCAGATCGGATGCTTTTTGGGAAAGGTTGGCTTCGTTCTCTTTCATCAAGAACGCGTCCAGGCCACCACGATGCTCCACGGTGCGCAATGCAGACGCTGCAACGCGCATACGAAAGCCTTTTTCCAGCGTTTCGCTCATCAAAGTCACATTGACCAGATTGGGCAGAAAGCGGCGACGGGTTTTGTTGTTGGCGTGGCTGACATTGTTGCCAGTCATCACGCCTTTGCCGGTCAGTTCACAACGACGGGACATGGATGTCTCACTTCACTTCGTGTTATCTTGAGCCCGAAATTGACCACCGTATTCAAGCCCAATTAGGCGACCGCGAAGCCGCCGGGTTCAAAAGGATCTGATTTCCGGGAAAATCTGGTGTGTCCTAGTGCACAGATGGACGGAAAGTCAAGGCAAACCCAACGGTGGCTCTGCGTTGAGTCCGGAATTTTCTGGCTGGCAGCATGCTGGTCGGCTGGTTACCGAAATTTCACTGGTTCATCGAATTTCTGCCCTATTGAGGGTGGAAGGCTGTCGGAGGTTATTTCACGTCCTTTCTTTGGTTATAGTGGTTTTTCAAATGTCAAAACGGACTTTCGCAATATCCCTTGGATTGGTGGTTCTAGCACTGCCGTTGTCTTATGCATCGGCTGGCACCGTGAATTCCAAACTCAATGTCAGTTTCATGGGTATTGGCGTTGCCCAGATGCAGAACAGCTACGCGATTGACGGTTCCCGATATTCGGTTTCCGGCAGCGTTAAGACCAATCCGCTGATTTCTATCGTGTCGTCCACCAAGGCCTCGTTCCGCAGCAATGGTGTTCTGAACGGTTCCAGTCTTTTGCCGACGCAGCACGAGTTAACGTTTTCGCAAAAGCGCAAGAAAGGCCGTTTGGCGCTCCTGTTTGCCAATGGCAATGTGACCAAGCAGGAAGTGTTGCCCAAGAAGCGGTTTAAGAAGGGTCAAGTGCCCCTCGTACCCGCGCATCTAAAGGCGGTGCTCGATCCGGTCAGCGCCCTGATTTTTCCGGTGACGCAAGCAAAAGTCGGTGACGGCAACAGCGTCTGCAACCGCACCGTGCCGGTTTATGACGGCAACAATCGCCTCAATCTTAAATTCTCCTACAAGGCCAGCCACACCGTGAGGGCGAAAGGGTTCAACGGCCCGGCGTTTGTGTGCAGCGTGCGCTACCAGCCCATCGCGGGCCATCGTCCGGAGCGCAAGAACACCAAGTTTATGGTCGCAAACCGCGATATGGAAGTCACCATGGCGCGCCTTGGAAATTCCAATGCCTATGGTTTGTTCGCCTTTCGCGTGAAAACCCGTCGTGGTGTGGCGAAGGGTGTTGCGACCGCATTTCATCAAAATTAGGGCGACCGTCCCAAAACGAGACCTTTCGTAAAGCCCGTCACCGTCTCGAGCACGAGCGCAAAAAATCCTCGCATGTCTCCGCCCTAGGGCTGGTATCTGGCGCACCGACCGACACGTCATCTGGTGTGATCAAAGCGCGAACGTGCTGATGTCAGCGATTCGTGCGTCTTGCGTTCTGCTTGTGTCCAAAGGTTAACGGAGAAGACGTTCGATTTGTTGCGGGCTCGAGAATTTGGCCTGAAACTGCCTTGTCCCAAATTGAGACCGAGTATGAACGCAGGGGCGTAGCCATGGGTGTTTTGAACGATCTTTGACCGGTACGACGTGTCCCATTTGGTGTTTGACCCCGGTGCACACCCAGCATCTGGTGGTGAACAAAGAGAGCTCGATCCATGGTCAGTGATTCGTGCAGCATCTGTTCCGCTTGTGTCCAAGTGTTAACGCTCGTTCCCCTGGGGCGCATGTGATGGTGAAGCTGATTTGGGCGGTTGGTGTGGGGTCGGGTGAACATCTTGTCCTGAAATGATACGCTCTGGTTCACAAACTTCATCCATCAGCAGCACCGGCCCTGTATGGTGCAACGCCATTGGTGGCGCAAGTGGCCCTTAGACACCAGATCTAGCCGTGAACAAACGGCGACTCTTGAAGAGTCAGTGATTCGGACAGGGTTTGTTCTTGGCCTGTTCGACCGGTAAAAATCTGTGGGTCGAGCGATGCGCTGGCACTGCCTAAAAGCAGACCGTGTTAGCGTTCTGCAGTCGGGGAGTGGTTGCCCCATCCGGCGTTTGAGCGCCGTTGGTTCTGGACGTTGGTCGAACCGGAAGGGGTGCGTTTTGTTAAACCGTTACATGCGCATTGCAGCCACCGGCCTGCCGCGACCATCCACTTCTGTACCCGCTGGCGCATTCATTGCAGGTTGTCCGGCATGAACCGGTTTTCCCACCCCGAATTGAAGTACACGCGCGCTTTGCCCGCCGCTCCCGGTCGCGGGGTGACGGCTGTGCTGGGACCTACAAATACCGGCAAAACTCATTTGGCGATTGAGAGGATGCTGGCCCACGAAAGCGGGATGATCGGCTTGCCACTTCGCCTGTTGGCGCGGGAAGTCTATGGCCGCGTGGTCCAACAGATCGGCCTGTCACACGTTGCATTGATCACCGGCGAGGAACGTATCGAGCCGCCCGGTGCCCGGTTTCGTATCTGCACCGTGGAGGCTATGCCGCCGAAGGCTGATTGTCATTTTGTGGCGATTGATGAGGTTCAACTGGCGGTCAATCTGGACCGAGGGCATGTTTTCACCGATCGCCTGCTGCATTTGCGCGGAAGCCGAGAAACCATGCTTCTGGGGGCGGCTACCGTGCGCCCGGTCTTGGAACAGTTGCTGCTCGGCATTCAGGTGGTGGGCCGCCCCCGCATGTCCCAACTGCATTATGCGGGGCAAAAGAAGATCACCCGACTGCCCCGGCGGTGCGCCATTGTCGCATTTTCAGCGGACGAGGTTTACGCGATTGCCGAACTGATCCGCCGTCAACGGGGTGCTGCGGCGGTGGTGTTGGGGTCATTAAGCCCGCGCACCCGCAATGCACAGGTGGCGTTGTACCAGTCGGGCGATGTGGATTTTCTGGTCGCTACCGATGCTATTGGCATGGGGCTCAACCTTGATGTTGATCACGTTGCTTTTGCCCAGGATCAAAAGTTTGACGGCTATCACCATCGCCGCCTCAAGCCTGCAGAGTTTGCACAGATTGCAGGCCGTGCCGGGCGGCATGTTCGCGATGGTACGTTTGGCACAACCGGACGGGTAGACCCGTTTGAAGACGAATTGGTGGAACGGTTGGAGAGCCACGAGTTTCCGCCGGAAAAAGTGTTCCAATGGCGCAGTCGTGTGCTTTCGTTTGATACAATCGGCGACCTTATCGGCTCTTTGGAGCAGCCCGCTCGCTCCCCACAATTGGTGAAAGCGCCCATGGCGACGGACCAGAGGGCGCTCACGGCTATGGCGGGTTTGGACGATATTCGTGACCGGCTGACCACGTCGGACCGGGTAGAGTTGCTTTGGCAGGTGGCGCAGGTGCCGGATTACCGCAAGATTGCGCCGGCCAACCATGCCGACCTTTTGGCGACATTGTTTCGTGACCTGGCCGATGATGGCGTGATTGATGAGGACTGGTTTGCCGCGCAGGTACGCCAAACCGATAACACGCTGGGTGAAATCGACGCGCTCTCCACCCGTATAGCCCACGTGCGCACATGGACGTTTTTATCTCACCGTGCCGGTTGGTTGCGGGACGGCCCACACTGGCGCGCGGAAACCCGAGCGATTGAGGACCGGCTGTCCGATGCGCTGCATGAACGCTTGACGAAACGCTTTGTGGACCGCAGGACATCGGTTCTGATGAAGCGCCTGCGAGAAAACACCATGCTTGAAGCCGAGATTGCGCCAACGGGTGCAGTGATGGTTGAGGGGCACCATGTTGGTGATTTGAACGGATTTCGCTTTTCTGCGGACGCCACTGCGGACGGCCCAGATGCGAAAGCTGCCCGTGCGGCTGCTCAAAAAGCGCTTGCCGGTGAGTTCGAAGCGCGTGCGGTGCGTCTGTCGGCAGCGCCCAACAGCGATATTGTTTTAGATCAAGATGCGACCTTGCGTTGGGTTGGCGCGCCCGTGGGGCGCGTTGTCGCCGGGGAAGACGTCATGAGGCCCCGCGTATTGCTGCTGGCGGATGAGCAACTGACCGGTCCTGCGCGCGACAAGGTGGCCGCCCGTTTGGAGCGCTGGCTGGCATATCAAACCAACACCTTGTTGAAGCCGCTTGCGGATTTGAAAATGACCGACGGTATGGAGGGGCTGGCCCGCGGCATCGCTTTTCAGGTTGCTGAAAACATGGGCGTGGTGGAGCGCTGCTTGATTGCGGATGATGTAAAATCGCTGAACCAAGATCAACGGGCTGCTTTGCGCGCCAAGGGTGTTCGGTTCGGTGCGTACCATATTTTTGTGCCTGCGCTCCTCAAGCCTGCACCCGCTGGACTGGCCTCGTTGCTTTGGGCTGTGGCGAACGAAAAACTGGACACCGAGGGCCGCGAAGAATTGCTGGCTGCTCTGGCTGCCGGACGCACGTCCCTGCCTGTGGTGGAAGCCCATCACCCGGCATTTTACGGTCTTTGCGGTTTTCGGGTACTGGGCCGCAAAGCGGTTCGCATCGACATTCTGGAGCGCTTGGCCGATCTGATCCGACCAGCGATTTCCTGGCGGGGACCGTCCGGCAACGGTGCCAAGCGGCCTGAGGGCGCCTGGAATGGCGTGGGTTTTATGGCGACGCCGGCCATGCTGTCGATCCTTGGAGCTTCGCATGATGATATGGCGGATGTGCTGCGGGGTTTGGGCTATCGCGGTGAAGCGCTGGATGAGCCCAAAATTGAAGCGCAATTGGCGGAGTGGGATGGCACGCCAACGGGTGAAGCCGACAACCCTCCAGATGAGCCAAAGCAACAAGCAGCACCTGAAGTTGCAGAAGAGCCCGCCGCCAAAACAACGGCTGAGCCCACTCCTAGCGCTTCCGAAGTGACGTCACCTAGTATTGAAGCTCAGACGCCGGAAAACACCTCAACGAGCGAGACTGTTGCCGAGGCTGCTGCGGTCAATCAAACCGAGCCTGAGCCTGAGCCTGAGCCTATCAAACAAATCATGATTTGGCGTCCTCAGCGTGAGGACCGAGGCCGTGGACCGCGTGGACGGGCTGGCGACAACGCGGGCGACAATGGTCGGGGCCGCAAGCCGTCCGGAAAACATGCCGGTAAGCCGGGCGGTGATAAGGGCCAAGGCGCGAAACGGCCCAAACGCGATGACCAGCGGGGGCGTGGCGGCGGGAAACCAAACACCCACAAGAAACCTGAAAAGTTAGCCGATCCGGACTCGCCGTTTGCTAAACTGGCAGCGCTTAAGGCCAATCTAGAGGGCAAGGATGGCTGACAATCCTGACGGTGCTGCGCCTACCGGTGATAAAGCCGGGGCTAAGGTTCGTCTGGATAAATGGCTTTGGTACGCGCGGGTGTATAAGTCCCGCTCGATTGCGCAGAGCGAAATCAAATCCGGAAAAGTTCGCGTCAACTCTGTGAAAACAAGCGTTCCAAGCCGCATCGTCACGCCGGAAGATGTGTTGACGATCACAAAGGCGCGTCAGGTTTTGATCCTTAAACTGTTGGCGTGTGGATCGCGTCGTGGCCCCGCGCCGGAAGCGCAGTTGCTGTATGAGGATCTCACACCGCCACCGCCCAAACCCAAAGACATGACGAGGCCAATACAACAGGCTGCGCGGGATGAAGGTGCGGGGCGACCGACGAAAAAACAACGCCGGGAGATCAGCCGATTTCGCGCTGACGCGGGTGAAGAGTTTTGATCGGCAATGTGATTATCATACCGTTTGGCCACCTTGTCAGCCGCCCGGCTGCGGGCTAATCCTTCTGCCAGTATACGGGGAGCGATCACCGCTTTCCTTGATCAAAAGTCATGTGGTTCCGGTCGCCGTTTAAGGTGATGTAACAGGGACTGCTCCAAAGAAGGGTGCCCGGCGCGGATGACCTATCTCGTCACTGATAACTGTATCAAATGCAAATATATGGACTGTGTGGAAGTGTGTCCTGTGGACTGCTTTTACGAAGGTGAGAACATGCTCGTCATTCACCCAGATGAGTGCATTGACTGTGGCGTGTGCGAGCCCGAATGCCCTGCGGACGCCATTAAACCAGACACTGAGCCGGGCCTCGACAAATGGTTGAAGGTCAACACCGAGTATGCCGAGAAATGGCCAAACATCATCTCAAAAGGTGAAGCGCCCGCCGATGGTGAAAAGTTTGACGGCGAGACGGGCAAGTTTGAGAAGTATTTCTCCGCCGAGCCAGGCGAGGGAAACTAAGCACCGCTCACTACCGTCAGTCGTGGCGATTAAACCTTGGAAGCCACACCCGTTTTTGGGTTGGAGACATTGCGCCCGTTAAGGCTGACAAGCTGCGCGAGTTGAAATTTCGTGATTTTTAGGGTAAGCGATCCCCAATGATTGCAAATTCTTACATTCCGTTTTCCCGCTGCGCATTGTGCGAGCAGGGGAGACAGCAATAGGGCATATCACAACATCGACAGCACCGGTTTCGAAGCGAAGCATTTTGCTCGCTTTGAACCAGACATGTTTTGTGTGCTTTTCCGCGATCAGACAGCGAAACCCTTTTGTTTCTTAGCAAAACGGCGTGACGCATTCTCTGTGCCGTTTGGTTTCATCAATCACGGCACCAAAAAACATGCGCGGCGACGTGCGAATAAAAAGGAACAGGTGAATGGCTGCGAAAAAATCCGTCCAGAGACAGGGCTATAAAACAGGCGAGTTCATCGTTTATCCAGCCCATGGTGTTGGCCAAATTGTCGATATCGAGCAGCAGGAAGTGGCGGGTTTTGAGCTTGAACTGTTCGTGATCAACTTTGCCAAGGATAAGATGACCCTGCGTGTTCCGATCACCAAAATTGAATCTGTGGGCATGCGCAAGCTCGCTGAGATGTCGGTGGCCGATGATTCCTTGAAGACCGTTCAGGGACGTGCCCGCATCAAACGCACAATGTGGAGCCGTCGCGCGCAAGAATATGATGCAAAGATCAATTCCGGCGATCTGATCCAGATTGCGGAAGTGGTGCGCGACTTGTTCCGGTCCGACAACCAACCGGAACAAAGCTATTCCGAACGTCAGTTGTACGAAGCGGCGCTGGAGCGGATGGCACGTGAACTGTCTGTCGTCAAAAAGGTTACGGAAACTGAAGCCGTTCAACTCATTGAGGCGAATTTGGCCCTTGGCCCCCGTCGTGGACCCAAGCCGGAGGGTGAGGAAGACGATTCGGAAGGTACAACCGAGGCCGCCGCATAAGCGGCCTACACTAATTGGGGCGACGCGGCTCTTGCCGTGTGCGCCTCAAACCACCATTTTCAAAACGTTAGTTTAGCTCATTCTACCGCCTGTACCGCGCGCATTTTTGATCGCCTACAGCCGGACAGGTCTCACAAGGCAGCGCGATGCAGGTCTATCTGGAATTTGAAAAGCAGATTGCCGATTTGGATGGCAAAATTCGCGAACTGCAAACATTGGCGGAGGAAGACGGCAGCGTTGACCTGAGCGACGATATTGCCCGTTTGCATTCCAAGTCTGAAACAGCGCTGGTCGATCTCTATCGTAAGCTTGATGCTTGGCAAAAAACGCAGGTGGCCCGCCATCCGGACCGTCCACATTTTAAGGACTATGTTGCCAGCCTGATCGAGAATTATGAGCCTTTGTCCGGGGACCGCAATTTTGCGGAGGATCATGCGATCCAGGCCGGGCTGGGTTGGTTTCGCGGTAAGCCCGTGGCGGTTCTGGGCCATGAAAAAGGCAACGATACGCAGACCCGTCTGAAACATAATTTCGGCATGGCCCGCCCCGAAGGTTATCGCAAGGCGGTGCGCATCATGCACTTGGCCGAACGGTTTTCGCTTCCGCTTGTCTCTCTGGTGGATACCGCCGGTGCCTATCCCGGTATCGGTGCGGAAGAGCGAGGGCAGGCGGAGGCCATCGCGCGGTCAACGGAAGCGTGTCTGAACCTGAAAGTGCCGATGATTTCTATCATCATTGGGGAGGGTGGGTCCGGCGGTGCAATCGCGATTGCTGCGGCCAGCCGGGTCTACATGCTGGAACACTCCATCTACTCGGTGATCTCTCCCGAAGGGGCGGCATCGATCTTGTGGCGCGATTCTACCCGAGCGCGCGAGGCTGCGACCAGCATGAAAATTACTGCGCAGGACTTGCAGCGCCTTGGGGTGATTGATGCTGTCATCCCTGAGCCGATTGGGGGTGCCCATCGTGACCCTGATGCCATTTTGAAAAACACCGGTGATATTCTGGAACAGGCGCTCGATGAAATGGCGCAGAAGGATGAGGCCACAATCGTGGCGGAGCGGCGCGAAAAGTTCCTGGCGATCGGGCGAAACCTTTAGCTCCGCTTCCCTGTGGGCCGGCTGAACACGGAATTCGACCCCGTTGTGACAATGCCGTGAAGCGCGACAGTCTTTGTTTGCTTCAACTCTCTTTCAACAGATACGACCTATATCTCGGTTCTGCGGTTTGAGGCGCACTGGCCGAAAAGCTGCAATCCTGTTCGTTATTTTTGGATGATTGGTTCTTTGCGTTTTCTGATTTCCCACTCTTTCAAGCACCGTCTTGCCCCGGCCATAGCGTTGGCTTTGGGCGTTTTCGCCCTGTCGGGCTGCACAGGTGTCCTCGACAGCGTGGAGAGAAAAGCCAACATCCCGGTGCCCAAAAAGCTGATCCACAAGATGAAGGCCAAGGGTATGCCATCGCGGGCGCCCATCATGCTGCGCATTTTCAAAGAAGAGAACACACTGGAAGTTTGGAAGAAGCGGGATACAGGCAGCTACGGGATGCTCACCAGCTATGACATTTGCAAATGGTCCGGGAAGCTGGGTCCGAAGTTCAAAGAAGGTGACAAGCAAGCGCCAGAAGGGTTCTACACCGTCAACAAATGGCAGATGAATCCGAATTCCAAATATCATCTGGCGTTCAATATGGGCTTTCCCAACCGCTATGACCGCGCTCACGGTCGTACTGGCAGCCATCTGATGATCCACGGCGCGTGTTCATCCGCCGGGTGTTATTCGATGACGGATGAATATGTCGAAGAAATTTACGCCCTGGCGCGTGAAGCGTTCAAGGGCGGCCAGAAGGCATTTCAGATTCAAGCGTATCCGTTCCGCATGACTGCGGAAAACATGGCTAAGCACAAAGACCACAAGCATTTCGAATTCTGGAAAATGCTGAAGCGCGGCTACGACCATTTTGAAATCACCAGCGTTCCACCCAAGGTGGACGTTTGCGAAAAGCGCTATGTGTTTAACACCACTTCATCCGGCAAATACGAATCCACGGGCCAGTGCCCGGCGATGGAAATGCCGCAAACTCTCGCGACCGCTTTTGTTGCCCGCCAGAAGAAAGATGCGGCGCAGTTTGAGAAATTGCTGGGCAAAGGCACCAGCGCTAAGATGAGCGTCGGCTCCATGGACATGGCGAGCTTGTTGCCCGGAGTTGCGGTGAAAACGCCCAACAAAACCCCTGTAGCGCCAAAGCCAGCAGCACCAAAACCTGCGCCTGAACCCACGCCAAGTGCATCAACTGGTTTAGAAACCACCCTTAAGCCGGCCGGTTAATCCCCTTCCGTCGCCAAAGGAAATCGCGATTGCAGCGGGGTAGGGGCGGTCGCTTAGGCCAGTTTGCCGTGGCAATGCTTATATTTGAGGCCGGAACCGCATGGGCACGGTTCGTTGCGGCCAACGCGCCCCCAAGTTGTGGGGTCGTTAGGGTCACGGCCTTCTGCTGCTGCGGCACGGGATTGGGTCATCAAGGCTTTGCCGTATCCGGCGTCTTCATAGTGGTCGTAGTCTGAATCGCCAAACCCGTCTCCGGAGCCGAGTTCCATTTCGGGCAATTCCATCTCGTCTTCAGCCGCCTGTTGAACCACTTCCACCCGCATCATCTGCGCGGTGACGGCTTGGCGCAGATTGCCCAACAAACCGTCAAACAGTTCAAAACTCTCCGACTTGTATTCCGCCAAAGGATCACGCTGTCCAAAGCCACGGAAGCCGATGACGGAGCGTAGGTGCTCGAGGTTTTCCAAATGCTCCCGCCATAAATGGTCGAGGGTTTGGAGAAGCACGGACTTTTCAACGTAGTTCATGATCTCGGGACCGAACCGCTCGCTGCGTTCTTCGGCGGCCTTGGTGGCAGCCTCCAAAATGCGTTCACGGACATCGGCGTCATCAATGCCCTCTTCCAGCGCCCAGTCTTTTACCGGCAGGTCGAGATTGAGATATTCCTGAACGCCCTCTGATAGTTCATCGAGTTTCCACTGCTCGGGATACGCGTTTTCCGGCATAGTGCTGGAGACGAGACCATCCACCACGTCTTCACGCATATCGGAAATGAACTCCGACAGGTCTTCAGTGTTCATCATTTCGATGCGCTGCTCAAAGATGACCTTGCGCTGGTCGTTCATCACGTCATCGAATTTCAGGATGTTTTTGCGGGCATCGAAGTTGCGCGCCTCAACTTTTTGCTGCGCTTTTTCCAAGGCCTTGTTGATCCATGGATGGATGATCGCTTCGCCTTCTTTGAGGCCAAGTTTTGTCAACATGCCTTCCATGCGGTTGGACCCGAAGATGCGCATGAGATCGTCTTGCAAGGACAGGAAGAACTTGGAGCGGCCCGGGTCACCCTGGCGGCCAGAACGACCGCGCAACTGATTGTCGATGCGTCGCGATTCGTGTCGCTCAGTTGCCAGAACGTACAAACCACCGGCAGCCAAGGCTTCTTCCTTCAGGCGGGCCACCTCTTCCGTGACGCTTTGGCGAATTTTCTCGGCTTGTTTGTCGGTCTTTCCCTTAAGTTCCTCTTCCAGACGCATATCCAGATTGCCGCCCAGTTGAATGTCCGTTCCGCGACCGGCCATGTTGGTAGCAATCGTTATGGCACCAGGGACGCCGGCCTGCGATACGATGAACGCCTCGCGCTCGTGCTGGCGGGCGTTCAGCACTTCATGGGGTACACCGCCCGCTTTCACGGCCTCTTCCAAGGCTGCGATGCAGCTGGACAGATGCTCGCGCAGTTCCGGTTCTTTGTTGGGTTTGATGGCGTCCAATTGGGCTTGGAAATTCGCTTGAATGCCTTTCAGCGTCTCTTTGCTGGACAGCATAGCCGACAGAAGTTCTGACTTTTCAATTGATGTTGTGCCGACCAATACGGGCTGTTTACGTGCGCGCGAGGCCAGAATGTCTGCCACCACGGCGGCGTATTTCTCCTCCACCGTGCGGTAGACTTCGTCGTCTTCATCAATGCGCTGCACGGGCCGGTTGGTGGGCACGTCGACAACATTAAGCTTGTAGATGTCGGCGAATTCAGCCGCTTCGGTCATGGCCGTACCGGTCATTCCGGCGAGGCGCTCATACATGCGGAAGTAGTTTTGAAAGGTGATGGACGCCAAAGTCTGGTTTTCCGGCTGGATTTCCACGCCTTCTTTGGCTTCCAGCGCCTGGTGCTGACCGTCGCCGAACCGGCGGCCCGACATCGCCCGGCCGGTGAACTCATCAATGATCACGACTTCGCCGCCACGCACCATGTAGTCTTTGTCTTTGACGAACAGCGTGTGGGCCTTTAGCGCATTGTTGACGTGGTGGACGACACGCACATTCTCAACATCGTAAAGCGAGCCGGATTTCAAAATCTCCGCCTCTTTCAACAGGGCTTCCAGTTTGTCCGTGCCTTCTTCGCTGAAGTTCACTGTGCGCTGTTTTTCATCCAGTTCGTAATCTTCGGCATCGATCTGCGGAATGACGGCGTCCACGGCCATGTAGAGGTCAGACTTGTCGTCCACAGGGCCGGAGATGATCAGCGGTGTGCGCGCTTCATCGATCAAAATGGAGTCCACCTCATCGACGATGGCGAAGTAGTGGCCGCGCTGCACCATGGATTCGAGATCGAATTTCATGTTGTCGCGCAGATAGTCGAAACCAAACTCGTTGTTGGTGCCGTAAGTGATGTCGCAGTTATAGGCGTCCTTGCGCTCATCATCGTCAAGATCGTTCACGATTACGCCAGTGGTCAGGCCCAAGAAGGCGTAGACTTTGCCCATCCATTCGGAGTCACGGGTGGCGAGATAGTCGTTCACCGTCACCACATGCACGCCCTTGCCTGCGAGCGCGTTGAGATACACGGGCAAGGTGGCCACGAGCGTCTTGCCTTCACCGGTGCGCATTTCAGCGATACCGGCTTCGTGCAAAATCATGCCGCCCATCAACTGTACATCAAATGGGCGCAGGCCAATGGCGCGTTTCGCGCCTTCCCGCGCGACGGCAAAAGCGGGCACCAAAAGGTCGTCAACCGACGTACCGTTTTCGATTTGCTGTTTGAATTCAACGGTTTTAGCGGCCAGTTCAGCATCACTCAAAGCCGAAATTTCAGGCTCCAGCGCGTTGATAGCGGCCACTCTGCCCGAAAAAGATTTGACAACTCTATCATTGCTAGAGCCGAAAAACTTGCGGGCTATGCCACCGAAACTGACCATAAAAACTGTCCCTAACGCTTGCGGATATGGGCACTGTCACGCGCTTTGACCCGGCAAAAAACGTGTTTGTGCGTCTGCTGCAAAATGCGAAAAATACGCCTCTTGAAATACACGCCTGAGCGCCGTTTCAAGACGGGCGCTTGCTTGGGCGACAGATAAGAGCGGGGTAGAGGCTTGTCAACGCAAGGAGAAGGGTGCCAAGAGCCGGGAAAGACCCTGCTAAGACCCTTATAAGCCTCCGGCAAGACCATGCCATGACCGTGGCAAGACCTTGGCAAACCAAGGCCTACCCTTCGCCGTATAAACCCTATAAATACGCTGCCACCGGGCTCTGATCGGCTCAAAAAAAGACGATGACGTCCAGTCTCACTTCTACATAAGTCCGGAAACAGCTTTTCCTTGTCGGCCCCAGTTTGATGGAACCCAAACCTATGAAATCCTTGCTTTTGCGCACTGCCACCGCGACCTCGTTTTTGGCCCTTTTGGCTGTCGCTCCAATGGCTGCTCCTGCTTTCGCCCAAGAAAGCCCTGTTTTGGCTAAAGTGGGTGAGCGCAGCATCACTCAGGCCGATTTGGACCAAGCTTTGAAAGACATGGGGCAGCAATTTGCCAACTTTCCGGAAGCGCAGCGTAAAGCACGGGCTTTGGATTCCTTAATCGACATTCACGTCCTGGCTGCCAAGGCTGAAAAAGAAGGCCTGTTGGACGATGCGGAAACCAAACGTCGGCTGGATCTGCTGCGCAATCGCGCGCTCCACAACGGCTATTTTGAAACCAAAGTGCAGCCCAGCGTGGACGAGGCATCTATGAAGGCGCGCTATGACAAAGAGATTGGTTCTGCAACGCCGGAACAGGAAGTCAGTGCGCGGCACATCCTGGTGAAAAC
>JBCBYZ010000082.1:0-14802 GCA_039815595.1 Pseudomonadota bacterium
ACCGCTTCAGCCACGTCACAACATGTGGTTTCGAGATGATGTAGTCTCGGGCCAAGGATGCGCAGGCGCCATACCCGACGAACACCACGAATGTTAGAACCATAAATACGAGCGCGAGTGTCGCCATGTGGACCGTGGCATGGGCGCTCGCGACGTCCACGAATTGCGGAATGAACGCCAGGAAGAAGAGCGACAGTTTTGGATTCAACACGTTGATCAACGTTCCGTTGAGCGCGATCTTGCCGAAGGACAGCGATGAGCCTTCCTCATTTACATCCATCGGCCCACCGTCGTTCAAGATCGTCCAAGCCATGTAAAGCAAATACGCGACGCCGATATACTTGACGACCGTGAAGGCCAGCGCGCTGGTGTGAAAGATCGCGGCCAGCCCCACGATGCTGGCAAAAGCGGCCGGTACGATGCCCATCGTGCAGCCAAAAGCCGCCGCCGCACTGGCCCGAAAGCCGCGTCCCAACCCAATCGCCAGCGTGTACAATACGCCGGTTCCCGGAAGCAGGATGACGATCATGGAGGTTACCAGGAACTCAAAAGTCATGTGGAGAACCGCCAGCTTGAAAAGGTGCATGAGCCTACCTCATTAACGCACGCATTCAAGAAGTTCAGACATCGCAAGCGATGACGGTGTGCCGATGAAGCCGTTTCGATCACAGTCAGGGCCGTACGCCGGCAAAGGACCGCAATAGGAACAAACTTCCCATTTCGAATTTATCCGCTGTCCAGCCTGCGAGATGCTGATAGGTCAGAGCACCTTTCAATTGAAACTGCCGGTCAAAACTGGATTTTTGCGTGTGCGTAACTTCCTTTAAGTGTTAAGTCTCATGCTTAGGGGTAGGGAATGATTGAGAAAATGTTCAAAAAATATGCTTTGTTTTGTATTTCAATACTCATTGGGGGGTGTGGGATATTCTTCATCTACGTGATGGTGGCAAATTATTATGAAGAGATAAGTTTTTCCGAAGACGCAAAAGTGGGTGTTGGTACAGTTTTGGATAAAATTTATTACCCCCCATCATCTGAGCGTGAAGAGATTTTTAACATAACCTATCAATTTACAATCCAGAGCATTTCACCCCAAAGCGGTTTGAGTGCTGTCGATCGTTCAATGTACAATGGTGTTAATATTGGCGACGAAATTAAAGTTGAATACCTAGCCTCAAACCCGAAAATACATCGATTGCTGGGAACCTCTCGTTTCTATGATGGAGCTTCCCCTTGGACGTGGGTACCATTCAGTTTATTCTTATTACTGATCGGATTAGCCCTATTGCGTCCCGGACTTCGTCAGGTATCACGGCAATCACTCTTATCGCGCCTAAAAAATGAAGGCATCGCGATCACAGCTCGACCAATTGAATTCATTTGCGATAAACCCGAAGAAACCGAAGAGAAATTCAGAACTTACCATATCGTCTACGAATATGAGGGTCCTGACGGAGAAAAAATCACCGGCAAAAGCCAAACTCATTCTCGCGATTGGTTCGAGCACCAAGGCGTTGGTATTGGCGACTCCATCGATATTTTAGCAGACCCAAAGAACCCAAGTGTAAGTACTTGGCGGAAGGATATGAGATGATTTCGATCAGCGGATTTTTGGATCTTACAGAGACCACTAAAGTCGACCTTACTTACATTTATAAAAATCGAATTTAGTTTCCTATTTTGACGCATTTCGTCTCCTGTCTTCAAGAACGATTTTTACTCTGTGCGTTATCTTGTCTTCATCAGCGAATTGCTTCGCCTCCAGACTGGCTGCTTTCCAGTTGATGGTCTCGGACAGAATCACAAGATTGGGCGTGACCTCGAATAAGAATACCTTCATAAAACCCCAGTCTTGTTTCTGTTTCTCAGCCGATAGAGTATCCATTTCCACAGACCTTGCAGGGTCTAAATAGGATTTCTGATCGTTCGTCGTTTCAGCAAGCGTCCAGCCCTGCAATAAGAGTTGAGCATTTCCAACTGTCCGTGAGCGACAAAATCAATTTGGTCAAAGAGGGCTCAAACCAGACATCGGGATACATATTGCTTGCGGCTCCTGTTCAGCGCTCATAGCCTGCTCCTGAAGGACACTGGGTCGGAAAGTCAGGATCGGATGCAAGTTGATGGTTCCGGAGCGCGGGGTGCTCCTTCCGAGATGGAACGCCAATGGCACTATCGCCCGGACGTTCCCATTCAGAGTTCGCCGTTCTTTTCATGGCCGCCCGAGCCGCTTCGTATGGTGCGTTGGGTAGGGGACCGCTGGTTCACTTTGGCGGAAAACACGCTTTTGGTCGGGTTGGCCGTCGTGTGCTGGCTGTGGTTTTCGCCCAGTCTTGCGGAAGCGCAGACCCTACAGTTCGGTTGGGTGTTTGAAATCTGGCTGCGCAACATGGTGTTGATGATCGCCGTCGCAGGTGGGCTGCACCTGTACTTTCACGTTTGGCAGAAACAAGAACAGGAACTGAAATTCGACCCGCGGGAGATTGCACCCAAGGGGAAGATGTTCACCTTCAACTCGCAACTGTGGGACAATGTGTTTTGGACGCTGGCCAGTGGCGTGACGACCTGGACCGTCTACGAGGTGTTGATGTTCTGGGCCATGGCCAATGGTCTCGTTCCGACGTTTGACTGGCAGGCCCACCCGATCTGGTTTGCAGCGCTTTTGTTCCTCACTCCCGTTTGGATTTCATTTCACTTCTATTGGGTGCACCGCTGGTTGCATTGGCCGCCACTCTACAAGCTGGCCCACGCGGTCCATCACCGAAACACCAATGTGGGGCCGTGGTCCGGGCTCTCCATGCACCCGGTGGAGACGGTCATGTTTTTCTCGTCGGTGCTCATCCATTTTCTCGTGCCGGTGCACCCGGTGATCGTGCTGTTTCACATGATGCACCAAGCCCTCACAGCCTCAACATCACACACGGGGTTTGAGGGGATGGTGGTGAAGGATAAAAACCGACTGCATCTCGGCAATTTTCATCACCAGATGCATCACCGCTATTTCGAGTGCAATTACGGCAATCTGGAAGTTCCGTGGGACAAAGTGTTCGGCTCCTTCCACGACGGAACGGACGGGTCACACGCCAAGTTCAAAGAACGGCGCAAGCGCTTGATGGGGGCTTAGGCTTCGGCGGTTTTTAGAACCGTGTAGATCCTGTCGATTACTTTGCGCACTTCCGGCAAAAAACGATCCTCTTGATGGGTAACAAGCCATTGCTCATGTTCCAGTTCCTCAATAGGAGGTGTCACGGCTTTTAGGGCTTTGAACGTGTCACCGATGAAGGTGGGCAGCACGACTCGAGCGCTTCCGGCCAGCGCCAGATCAAGCGCGTTGCGTGGGCTGGTGAGCTCAATGACATTACTGTTGCGGGACTGATCCTCCATCCACTTGGCCGAGGGTGTGTTGCCGACAACACGCGCCCAAGGCACATTCGCATCACCCGTGGCATAAACTGCAAACCGCACTTTGGTGACCTTTCGCGCGGCCAGTCCGACGCCCTGCGGACGGTGATTGCGAATGCCAACAACGGCCTCACGGTGGGCGATATCCAACACGTTTTCAGCCGCGATGAAACGCAGTCGAATGGGATCATCCTTTGCAATCGACGGTAGGTTTTTGCACAGATGGTGCGTGACCCATGTCCCCGCAGACACTTTTACCACGGGCGTGGTGTTGGAAGCACCCGTAGCCAAAATTGGCTGCACAGCGCTTTCGAGCAACGTTGCCCGGGCAAGTAGGTCCTCCCCCTGTTGGGTGAGGCTGTAGCCTCTGGCCATGCGGTGAAACAGATCGCATCCCAGTTTGCGTTCCAAGGCCAGCATGCGCCTGCCCAGGGTGGGCGCGCTTTTTTTGGTGCTAGCCGCCGCCGGTGCCAAACCGCCACCCCGCGCCACGGCGAGGAACAGGCGCAGATCATCCCAATCGAAGTTCGTTTCATCCATGAAATGATGATTACATTTCATTCCATGGATGTCGATTGAGCCCCGTGCTGTTTTAGCACTCAACACAGTTGGGAGATATCCGATGAAAATTTTGGGACAGACGACAGCGCCTTTGGGAATGGGGTGCTGGCCCATTGGCGGCGCAATGTATGCGGGTGATCAATCGGTGGGATACACACGGTCCGACGACGCAGAGTCGATACGCACCATTCACGCCGCGCTGGAGGGTGGTATCACGCTATTCGACACCGCTGCCGCCTATGGCGCGGGCCATGCGGAACGGCTGTTAGCAAAAGCGCTGAAGGGCCGAGCGGAGGCGCTTGTCGTTACCAAAATTGGCATCGCCATTGATGAAGAGACCAAACAACTGACCGGTGACGAAGTCGAGCCTGAAAGCGTGCTTCCAGCAATCGACCGTTGTTTGGCGCGGTTGGAGCGCGACAGGATTGATATTCTGCTGCTGCACCAAAACGGCTTGCCCGTTGATCAAGCGGAACCGGTCTTTGATGAAATGGAAAAGGCCGTCAGCGCGGGCAAAATTCGAGCCTATGGATGGAGCACAGACTTCACAAAGAGCGCCGTGGCGTTTGCCGAGCGGGCCAATTTTGTTGCCGTGGAACACGCGATGAACGTACTGGTGGATACGCCAAAAGTTCAGAGCGTTGTGACCGAAAATGATCTGATTGCTCTCATCCGTTCCCCTCTTGCGATGGGCCTTCTAAGCGGGAAATATGGTCCGGGGTACACGTTTGGCTCTGACGACATTCGATCAACCAGCAATCCCAAGACCGCATACTTTCTTGATGCGAAGGCAAACCCTGAGTTTCTGGAGAAAATGAATGCGGTTCGCGAACTGTTGACACGTGATGGGCGCAGCCTCGTTCAAGGTGCTTTAGGTTGGCTCTGGGCAAAGCGGGTGACAAACGTGCCAATTCCCGGTGCGCGCACCGTTGAACAGATGGAAGGGCTGGTGGGCGCCCTCGCCCACGGCGCTCTGTCGCAAGAAACTATGCAGGAAATCGAAACGCTGATGGATCGCAGCCAAGAGGAACTTGAGGAACGGACACTTTAAGGAAGCCACGTCAAAGCACTTGAGAGCTGTGGGGTAGTCTACTCCCCCAGGATTTGCGGGACTTCCTGGAATGCAAATGCGTCTTTGCCGGTCTGCTCACTGGCCGTGTCCAGCAGCCCAAGCGCTTGCAACATTTTATTGGCCGCCGCGCGCTGTGCCTGGCTGGCATCGTTGAAGGCCTGGCGTCGCATCTTGCGGAACTTGCGAACACCTTTGCGGGTGCCGTTAGCCGTTGCCTTTGACAGATACACCAGCCCCTTCACGGGATTGCGGCGAATGCCATCACCGTAAAACAGCATGGTTCCCAATTCGGCCTGCGCTTTGGAGTGCCCCTTCCGCGCGGCCAGACCATACCAACGTGCGGCCAGACGTGGGCGGGATTTGCCCAACACATCGCTTTGATACAGCTTGCCCAATTCATATTGTGCGGCGGCATCTTGATAGAGCGCAGCGGCTTGCGAGAAATAGAATTCGGCAGCACGCGGATTGCTCTGCAAACTGGCTTCCTCGATTCCCTTTTTGTGGTAGCGACCCAAGGACACCATGGCGTGACTGACGAAGGCGCGGTCCTGCCCATCGGGAATGCGGTCGGAGTACCGATCCGCAATTTTGGTGAAGAGCCTGAAAGCAGATGCCGGATCGCGCTTTACGCCCTCACCGGTCTGGAACATGCGCGCGAGTTTCCACTGCGCGGCCAGATCGTTGCGGTCTGACCCGAAGCGGAATGCACCCAGCGCACTTTCCATATCGCCACGGCGCAAAGCGTCGAACCCGTAGCGCAGCACCGTTTGAGGCGCATCATCGGCCTTAAACGTGCTGTCAGGGTCAAACGCATGCGCGGCGCTACCGGTAACAAGCGCCGTGCCCGCCACCGATAAGGCCAGCGCCCAAGCGCTGAGAACAGATGTTTTGCGGCGTTGAGACGCCTTAAACGTCGGCATAAGCAGTTTTTTCTTTCGCTCCGCCCGGGTGTGTCACCGCACCATGCTGTGCTGACCCCACCGTCTGGGCGTATTTCCAAATTGCGCCGGATGCAAAATCCGTTTCGCGCGGTTTCCAGTCTTTGCGGCGCGCTTCGAACTCTTCTTCGGTCAATTGCACATGAATCGTGCCTTCCACCGCATCAAGATCGATGATGTCACCATCCTGTATCAAGCCGATTGGGCCACCCACGGCTGCTTCCGGGCCGACATGGCCAATGCAGAAGCCGCGTGTTGCGCCCGAAAACCGGCCGTCTGTGATCAAAGCCACTTTGTCGCCTACACCCTGCCCGTAGAGGGCGGCTGTTGTTTGCAACATCTCGCGCATGCCGGGGCCGCCTTTGGGCCCTTCGTAGCGGATGACAATCACGTCCCCCACTTCGTAAGCACGGTTTTTAACCGCTTCAAAGGCAAGTTCTTCGCTATCAAAGCAGCGGGCGGGACCAGAGAAGGTTTGCTTCTCGAGGCCAGCCACTTTCACGATGGCCCCTTCCGGTGCCAGGTTGCCTTTGAGGCCAACCACACCACCGGTTTTCGTCAGGGCGTTTGAGACAGGATAGATCACATCCTGCTCGTCGTTCCATTTCACATGCTCCATGTTTTCGGCAATTGTGCGGCCAGTTACCGTCATACAATCACCATGCATGTAGCCGCCGTCGAGCAGCGCCTTCATCAGGAGAGGAATGCCACCGGCTTCAAACATGTCTTTGGCAACATATTTTCCGCCGGGTTTCAGATCGGCGATGTAGGGGGTCCGTTTGAAGATTTCTGCGACCTCAAACAGATCGAAATCGATCCCCACTTCGTGGGCCATGGCAGGTAGATGAAGCGCTGCGTTGGTGGAACCACCGGAAGCGGCCACCACGGTGGCTGCATTTTCCAGCGCCTTGCGGGTGACAATATCGCGGGGGCGTATCTGGCGGGCGATGAGTTCCATCACCTTCTCACCGGCTGCCATGCAAAACCGGTCGCGAATTTCGTAAGGGGCCGGTGCGCCGGCGGAATATGGCAATGCCAAGCCAATGGCTTCAGACACAGTTGCCATCGTATTGGCGGTGAACATCGCACCACAGGCACCGGCAGACGGGCACGCAACACGTTCCAACTCGTCTAGGTCTTCGTCGCTCATGTCGCCCATTTGATGCTGACCCACAGCCTCAAACAGGTCTTGAACGGTGACCTGACGGCCTTTGAACGTACCGGGCAAAATAGAGCCGCCATAAATGAAGATGGACGGCACGTTGAGACGCAGCATGGACATCATCATACCGGGCAAAGACTTGTCGCAACCCGCCAGACCAACCAGCGCATCGTAGCAGTGACCTCGCATGGTGAGTTCGACGGAGTCGGCGATTACTTCGCGAGACACCAGCGACGATTTCATGCCCTGGTGACCCATGGCAATGCCGTCTGTAACCGTGATGGTGGTGAATTCGCGCGGCGTACCATTGGCGGACGAGACGCCTTTTTTCACGGCTTGCGCCTGGCGCATCAAAGAAATGTTGCAGGGTGCAGCTTCATTCCAGCAGGACGCCACGCCCACGAGTGGTTGATGGATCTGCTCGCTCGTCAGTCCCATCGCATACAAATAGGAGCGGTGCGGCGCACGGGTTGGGCCTTCCGTTACGTGGCGACTGGGAAGGTTTGATTTGTCGAAAGTCTTGGCGTCCATGAACCTGCTCTTGCATGTCGACGCGAGAAACACGGGCGCGTCGGCTCCCGAAGTGGGCGGGTTTTGTGTTTGAAAAACGGCAACCACGCACCGCTCGGATATAGCGGAAGACTTGTTAAGCTTATGTTGCAAATTAACCACATCTGGACCGCGAAACAGGGTTGGGTCACGCTCTAACAGCCGCAAATCATGCGGCCTGTGGACAAACGAGGTGGCGAGGCGCGGATTGGACCCCAAAAAAACAGATATGGATTCACCGGGGGACGGCGCATTAGGCGCGGAACCGAGTGATGGCTCCGCGCCCGTAATAGATGACCCCCAACCATCGGATGGGCATTTTTCATCCGATGGGCATTTTTCATCGGCTTACACACTCAGCTCCCGCGAAGATACGCTCGAGCATTATAGAAGCTGGGCTGAAAGCTATGACCGAGAGGTGGGCGACGAAAACGGCTATGCCCAGCCAGCCCGTACCGCCGAGATGCTGTCGCGGTTTGAAGATCTTAGCCGTCTCAAAGTGTTGGATGCCGGTTGCGGCTCGGGTCTCTCCGGTCTGGCTTTAGCCGTTGGTGGGGTTACCCATTTGGACGGGTGCGACTTCTCACCCGACATGCTTGCGAAGGCGCGGCTTAAGACCGTTTACAATCACCTGTTTGAAGCCGACCTGAACGAACCGCTAAGGGATGTTGACGACGCAGTGTATGACGCTGTCACGGCAGTTGGCGTGTTTTCATTTGGTCACGTTGCACCAGCGGCTTGCGAAGAATTGGCGCGCATTCTCAAGCCCGGCGGATTTTTGATCATCGCGCTCAACGAACAGTATTGGGACAAGGGCGATCTTTCCGCGCAGCTGGACCGCATGGTCGCTGGTGGCACATTGGTCGAAAAGGCCAAAGAGTTTGGCGAACATTTACCCGGTCACGGCGTGAAGGGATGGGTGTTGGCATTGCAGAAACCATCTCAGTGACGTCCTCCATCCAACCAGAACAAAGTGTGCCATCGCGCACCACGGTCAGGTGAGTGAGCGTGACATCTTGTGACCACCATCGCTATGGCCAAGCCACAATCGGTCACCACATTGTTGAGGCACCAACCAAAGGAGACTGAAATCATGACAACCATGTTCAAACAGACTTTCGGCAACCTCGCATCAGGCGCAGTGATCGTGGGCGCGCTTGCCGCGATGGCCTTCGTTGGCCCGGCACAGGCATTTTCGCCGCTTTCAAGCGGCCTTGTGCAAACCACCCTCAGCGTGGACGCAGCTGCAACCGTCCAACAGATCGGTTACCGCGGTACGGCACAAGAGAAGCTCGCAAAACTGCTGAAGCCGCACTACGGCAAACGCCAGTTCATCAGCCGCGAAATCCGCGAGGCCACCGGCAATCCCAACATCAAGGTCTACGATTGGCGCGTTGGCCGTGACTGGAACCAATGCTCCTACGGGACACAAAACGGCAAACGCGTTTCTCTCATTTGCCAATAGGGGTGCGCCGCCGATGGATTGAAGGTCGTGCAAATTTCGTCCTGATACCCATCGCTTCCCCGTAAGTGCGCTCTAAAACAAAAAAGGCCCGGTGGATCGCTCCATCGGGCCTCTTCAATCGGTTCAACTAAACTGATTAGACGGGCAGTTCGTCTTCTTCCATCAACTCTTCCTTCGTGACGGTTTTGTCCGTCACTTTGGCTGATTCTAAAATGTGATCCACCACTTTTTCCTCAAAGATCGGGGCGCGAAGACCGCCGATGGATTCAGGGTTGGAGCGGAAGAACTCATAAACCTGCTGTTCCTGACCGGGATATTGCTGCACTTGCTTCATAAGCGCTTGCTGCAATTCGTTCTCGGTCACTTCAATTTTTGCGCCTTCGCCAATTTCAGCCAGAACCAGACCCAAGCGAACGCGGCGCTGGGCGAGTTTCATGTAGTCTTCGCGGGCTTTTTCTTCGGTCGTGTCTTCGTCTTCAAACGACTTGCCGGCCTGCTCGAGGTCACGTGTTATCTGGTTCCAGATGTTGTCGAACTCTTGGGCAACCATGCCTTCAGGCAATTCAAACTGGTGCAACTCGTCGAGTTTATCGAGCAGTTGGCGCTTTACCTTCTGGCGGGTCTGCGTGCCATATTGGCTTTCGATCTGACCGCGCACGATCTCCTTGAGTTTTTCCAGATCATCGAGGCCAAGGGTTTTGGCGAACTCATCGTCCAGTTTCAGTTCACCCGGTTTAGCCACTTCTGAGACTTTCACGTCAAATATGGCTTCTTTTCCGGCCAGATGGGCTGCGCCATAGTCTTCGGGGAAGTTAACTTTCACTTCCAGCTCATCGCCCGCTTTCGTGCCGACCAACTGGTCTTCGAAACCGGGAATAAATGTATTGGAGCCCAGCACGAGATTGGCACCTTGATCTGCGCCGCCCTCGAAGGGCTCGCCATCAATTTTGCCAAGGTAGTCCATGGTGACGCGGTCTTTTTCAGCCGCCTTGCCCTTTTTGACTTCGTACGTCCGGTTGGAATCGCCAATGCGCTCCAGTTGCTCAGTCACTTCATCTTCGGACACTTCAACGACCGGGCGATCGATTTCGAGCGTGCTCATATCGGCCAGATCAAACGGGGGGATCACTTCATACGTGATGGAAAACTCGAAATCCTTGTTGCCGGATAGAATTTCCTCGGCCTCAGCCTCGTCTTCGGTCATGGAGACTTTGGGCTGCTGAGCCGCTTTTTCCTTACGCTCAGCCAGCACCGCGCGGGTGTGCTCGTCAATGCTCTCATTGACCAGTTCGCCCATCACGGACTTACCGTACATTTTTTTGACGTGGGACATCGGCACTTTGCCGGGGCGGAAACCGTTGATGCGAACCTTGTCTTTCAGGTCCAGCAACTTGGCGTCGCGCTTTTCAATCATTTCAGCGCTGGTGATCGTGACAGCGATCGCGCGCTTTAGCCCTTCGTTGAGCGTTTCAGTAACCTGCATCGGGTCCTCATTTATTCAACCGAATTCACGGCGCGGCGAACAGGTCCACTTTGCGAGGGTCACAGCGCAGCGTTGGGGTTTTTACAAAAAACCGTATCCATCGCTGGGATTGGCGTGCGCTGCGTTTTGCGTGGCTGCGGCCGGCCTGAAAGCCAGCAAGGCCCCGTCGTGGAGCCAAGTCGCGTGCGCACTAACAAGAATGGGCGAGCGGGGCAATGGGGTGCCGGAATGTTCGCGTGAATGCCCCGCCGGCTCGCGCGTTCGCAGGGCCAACGCCAGCGTCTCACACCTCATTCGTCAATCCGCAAGTGAGATGCGGGGGGTGTTCAACCCACCCGCTGTAGATCAGTGGTCAGAAGCCTTTCAAAAGGCAGCCAAGAGCCAAAACTGCATAGCCGATGGTGACCAGCCAAAACGAAGAGATCGGTAGGATGGACAAAATACCGAGGCCCGCAAGGACGCCCAGCACGGCAATCACAAGCGAAATTACAAACACAACCATTGTTGGTGCAGATAGATTCATTTTATTTCCCCGTTTAGCCCGGCACGTACACATGCACTGCCTTCAAGCCACGCCTAGAACACACGCAAATGACGGTCCGGCCAAGACAGTTTTCGGCTTGCTCACACCTATCGTGTCCGAATTTTGTGGTATTCAAGTACCCCTCTTCTAATTCTCTGTAATCATTCGCTTTTATGCGACGCCACTCAGTTTTCGCACTTGACGAAACAACGAACCTCACTTATCACGCGCGGAACGGCACTCTCTTGTGCCTCTTTCCGGATACTGCACTGCTTCGACCACGTCTCGCGACGACCGGTTTTCTGGCATTCCGGCATGTTCAATTCAAACTTCGAACCTGGGTCGAGACCCAGGCTCATCATCAAGGCTAAACCCATGAAAACCTTCTCGCAAAAGCCTGCGGAAGTCGTGAAAAACTGGATCGTGATCGACGCCGAAGGCGCTGTTCCCGGTCGTTTGGCGTCTTTCGTTGCCAACCGCCTGCGCGGTAAGCACAAGCCAACCTTCACCCCGCATGTGGACGATGGCGACAATGTCATCATCATCAATGCTGACAAGGTTGCCTTTACGGGCAAAAAGTTCACCGACAAAAAGTACTATTGGCACACCGGTTATCCCGGCGGCATCAAAGAGCGGACGGCCCGCGCCCTGCTGGAAGGCCGTTTTCCAGAGCGCGTGATGCAAAAAGCCGTTGAGCGCATGATGCCCGGCGGCCCGCTTTCCCGTCGCCAGATGAAGAACCTCTATGTTTACGCCGGTAGCGAACACAAGCACGAGGCTCAGCAGCCCGTCTTGGTCGATTTTGCAGCCCGCAACGCCAAAAACAAAAGGACTGCATAACCATGGCCGAGATCAACTCCCTGGAAGACCTGGGCAGCGCCATGGGTGCCGCCGAAACCACAGCCACTGACACAGCCGAAGCAACACCCGTTGCAGCCAACCCTGATGCGCCCGTTCACGAGCGCAAAGTGGACGAGCATGGTCGCGCCTATGCCACCGGCAAACGGAAAGACGCGATTGCCCGCGTTTGGTTGAAGCCCGGCTCCGGTCGTATCATCATCGAAGGGATCGCCAAGAAGCGTTCCGTGCAGCAGAAAAATCGCAAAGAAGGCACTAAAGCCATCAAGCAGCGGGATTTCACCGAATATTTTGCACGCCCTGTGCTGCAGATGGTCGTCAAACAGCCGCTCGTGGCCACCGGTCGCGATACTCAGTTCGACATCGTTGCCACGGTTACAGGCGGTGGTCTTTCCGGCCAAGCCGGTGCATTGCGCCACGGCATCTCCAAAGCCCTAACCTATTTCGAGCCGGAGCTTCGCCCTACCTTGAAAGCCGGTGGCTTCCTGACACGCGACAGCCGCGTCGTGGAACGCAAGAAATACGGTCGCGCAAAAGCCCGTCGTTCTTTCCAGTTCTCCAAGCGTTAGAATTCGACCCTATTCATCTTCGGATGCTATCTAAGGCGGGTCGCAAGACCCGCCTTTTTTGTTTGTCTCCCCTTATGGACCTCACGCCATGACCCTCGAAACATACCCCGGCACGGATAATGCCTTTACGGCCAAGACGCTGCACGATCAGGCTACGGACCCGACTTATGCCGGGGCGTTGTCGTTTGCGCGGCGCAAATACACGTCTGACCTGACGGGTGTCGATGCGGTTGTTTGGGGTATCCCGTTGGACACGGCGACGTCCAACCGGCCCGGAACCCGGTTTGGTCCGCGCGGGGTGCGGGAGGCGTCTGTGATCATGGACAATGACCCGCAATACCCGTTTGGCGCTTACGTTTTCGGCGACATGGCGACCATCGATTACGGCGATTGCTACTTCTACTATGGCAAGCAGGCGGATATTCCAGACACTATCGAGCGCAGCGCAGCGCATATTCTGAAGGCGGAAAGCGCACCCTATCTTTTGTCCATTGGCGGCGATCATTTTGTCACCTACCCGCTGCTGAAAGCCCACGCGGAAAGGCACGGCCCCGTCGCGCTCGTGCAGTTCGATGCGCACCAAGACACGTGGGACGACGAAGAAGGTGCGGTGGACCACGGAACCATGATTACCCGCGCCGTCAAAGAAGGGATCATCGATCCCAACCATTCCATCCAGATTGGTATTCGCACCCACGCGCCGCAGGACTATGGGATTGAGATCATCGACGCCCTCACCTGTCATGAGCTTGGACCGACGGAGATTGCAAAACGGGTTTACGATAGGACCGGCGGTAAGAACGTGTACCTGACATTCGACATTGATTGCCTGGACCCTGCCTATGCGCCCGGTACGGGTACACCGGTTTCAGGCGGCCTAACGTCGGCGCAGGCACTGGCCACATTGCGGCACTTGAAAAATCTGGAAGTTGTGGGGTCGGACATCGTCGAGGTCGCTCCGGCTTACGATCATGCCGCGATCACATCTATCGCAGGTTCCACCATCGCCATGTATATGCTGGGCAATCTGTGGGAACGACGATTTCGCTCTTAAGAAAACGATTCAACGCCTTTGCGGGGTGAATCGGGTTGTTGAAAACCTGATTCAATCGCCGCGTAAAATGATTCTACAGAGCGTTGCAAGCCTCTGAAACTGCGAGATAAATGATGAAACCGAAAATTTTTGTAGACGGCGAACACGGCACAACCGGCCTCCAGATACTGGAGCGGTTGGGTGGTCGCGACGACGTACAGGTGCTGTCCATTCCCCACGCAGACCGGCACGATGTGGCGGTGCGACGCGACCTCTTAAACGAGGCTGACATTGCAATTTTGTGCTTGCCGGACGATGCGGCGCGGGAAGCGGCGGCCATGGTTGCCGGTGGCAGCACACGTTTGATCGACGCGTCAACGGCGCATCGGACCAACCCGAACTGGACGTTTGGCTTTAAGGAGCTCGACCCCAACCACGCGACCAACATTGCGGAGACGGACAGGGTCTCCAATCCCGGCTGCTACTCCACCGGGGCCATTTCCTTGTTACGGCCGCTCCGGCTTGCTGGCGTATTGGCGGACGATGCGTTGGTTACCATCAATGCGGTGTCCGGTTACACGGGTGGCGGAAAAGGGTTGATCGCACAGATGGAACAGGCAGACCACGCCGACGCGATCCACTCGGCCATTTATGCCTATGGAACCACGCTTACGCACAAGCATGTGCCGGAAATCCAGACCCATGCGATGCTGTCCAACAAACCGGTTTTCACGCCTTCGGTGGCGCGCTATCCGCAAGGCATGATCGTCCAAGCGCCGTTTCACATGGCGGCGCTCAACGCATCATCACGAAAGGATGTTCACGTTGCACTGGCGGAGCATTACGCCGCCTGCCCCGGCGAGGACGTGATCGTGCGTTCGCTGGACGAAGCGGACGCCGTGGTGCGGCTCGAAGCGGAAGCTTTGGCCGGTCAAGATCACATGGAGATTTTTGTGTTTGGCAATGACGAGCACGTCAATCTGGCTGCGCGTTTAGACAATCTGGGTAAAGGTGCCAGCGGCGCTTGCGTGCAATCGCTCGATCTAATGATCGGCTAAAGGCAATCCCCGATTCTTTGCAACGCCTATTGGGGGTTGTGATGAGAGGTGGTGTGGGTGTGGGGGTGTGGGAAGGAGGGGCGGAGAGGGGTTGTGAGAGCGTGAGAAGGGGTGAGTTGGAGGCGTGTGAGA
>JBCBYZ010000024.1:0-31212 GCA_039815595.1 Pseudomonadota bacterium
CATGCTTGATAAGACCTATGATGCCGCCGCCGTTGAACCCCGCATAGCCAAAGCGTGGGAGCATGCGGATGCGTTTGCCGCCGGTGCTGGTGCACTGCCAGACGCTGACCCGTTTTGCATCGTGATCCCGCCGCCCAACGTTACCGGTTCGCTGCACATGGGGCACGCGCTCAACAACACGCTGCAGGATATTTTGGTACGGTTTGAGCGGATGCGGGGCAAGAACGTGCTCTGGCAACCGGGCATGGACCATGCGGGCATTGCAACGCAGATGGTGGTGGAACGCCAGCTTACACAAAACAACGAGCCTGGTCGTCGCGAGATGGGCCGGGAAAAGTTTGTTGAACGCGTCTGGGATTGGAAGGCCGAAAGCGGCGGCACGATTTTTAATCAGTTGAAACGCCTCGGCGCGTCCTGCGATTGGTCACGCGAGCGCTTTACGATGGACGAAGGTCTGTCCGAAGCGGTGCTGGAAGTCTTTGTACGCCTTTACAACGAGGGCTTGATCTATCGCGGTAAGCGGCTGGTGAACTGGGACCCGCATTTTGAGACCGCGATTTCTGACCTTGAGGTGGAAAACATCGAAGTCGACGGCCACATGTGGCACTTCAAGTACCCGCTGGCAGGCGGTGAGACGTATGAATATGTCGAGAAAGACGAAGATGGAAACGTCACCCTGCGGGAGATGCGGGACTATATCTCCATTGCTACGACACGGCCTGAGACGATGCTGGGCGACGGCGCGGTGGCCGTGCATCCGTCGGACGAACGGTATGCGCCGATTGTTGGCAAACTGTGCGAAATCCCCGTTGGGCCTAAAGAACATCGTCGTTTGATCCCCATCATTACGGACGAGTACCCCGACAAAGACTTTGGGTCCGGCGCTGTGAAGATTACCGGCGCGCATGATTTCAATGACTATCAGGTGGCCAAACGCGGCAACATTCCGATGTACCGCCTTATGGATACGCTCGGCCAAATGCGGGCTGATGGTGCTCCCTACGCGGAAGAATCTGCCAAGGCCAAAAAACTGGTGGATGCGGGTGGCACGCCCGATGAGGCCTATGTGGACGCGATCAATCTGGTGCCCGAAGCTTACCGCGGTTTGGACCGGTTTGAGGCACGCAAGCGCGTTGTTGAAGACATAAATGCCGAAGGCTTGGCGGTAACGACAACGGACGAGGATGGCGCTGCCGTTGCTTACGTCGAGTTCAAAAAGATCATGCAGCCGTTTGGGGACCGCTCTAAAGTGGTCATTGAACCCATGCTTACTGACCAGTGGTTCGCCGATGCAGAGACGCTAGCCCAACCCGCCATCGAAAGTGTGCGCGAGGGGCGAACCAACTTTGTGCCCAAGACTTGGGAGAACACCTATTTCAACTGGATGGAGAACATCCAGCCTTGGTGTATTTCGCGCCAGCTTTGGTGGGGGCACCGGATACCGGCCTGGTATGGGCCGGATGGATCGATTTTTGTTGCTAAATCTGATGATGAGGCTGAGGCCGAGGCCCGTGCGCATTACGGAGAAGATGTCGATCTGACACGGGACGAGGACGTGCTCGATACATGGTTTTCATCCGCGCTCTGGCCGTTTTCCACGCTTGGATGGCCGCAACAGACCAAGGAGCTGGCGACCTATTATCAGACCGATGTTCTGGTCACCGGTTTCGACATCATTTTCTTTTGGGTGGCGCGGATGATGATGGCCGGGCTGCACTTCATGAAAGACGAGGACGGCAATCCGGTTGAGCCGTTCCATACGGTCTACGTTCACGCGCTGGTGCGGGACAAGGACGGGGCCAAAATGTCCAAGTCCAAGGGCAATGTGATCGACCCGCTTGTTTTGATCGATGAGTACGGTGCTGATGCGCTGCGCTTCACGCTGGCCATCATGGCCGCGCAGGGCAGGGACGTGCGGTTGGATGTGGAACGTGTTGGCGGCTATCGGAATTTTGGCACCAAACTTTGGAACGCCACACGTTTCGCGCAAATGAACAACGTTGCGCGCGATGCGGACTTCGATGTCAGTGAGTCAAAACAACAGCTTAATCGGTGGATCCTCACAGAACTTTCGAAGGCGGTTTCGGAAGTCACGGAAGCGCTTGAGAAATACCGTTTCAACGATGCGTCTGCTGCGGCCTATCGTTTCGTTTGGAACACCTATTGCGACTGGTATCTGGAACTGCTGAAGCCGCTGTTTAACGGTGAAGATGAAGACGCCAAGCGCGAAGCGCAGGCGGTGGCCGCCCATGTGTTGGATGAAATCTACGCGCTGCTACATCCGTTCATGCCGTTCATGACTGAAGAGCTTTGGCGGGAGACGGCCAGCGATCGTGCAGGGCTGCTGTGCCATGCAGCTTGGCCACAGCCCAATGTGATGGACGATGCGGCTGCGCAGGAAATCAATTGGTTGATCGAACTGGTGAGCGCGGTCCGCTCCTTGCGATCCGAGATGAACATTAAGCCGTCTCAACTTCTTAATCTTGAGCTTGTGGGCACTGACGCCACGACGCGGGCACGGTTGGAGCGGCAAAAGAGTGCGTTGATGCGCTTGGCGCGTTTGGAGAGTGTGGCAGCGTCCGATGCCATCCCCGAAGGATCAGCACAGATTGTGCTGGGTGAAGCTACGGTCTGCCTGCCGCTCAAGGGGGTGATAGACTTCGGGGCTGAACGGGCACGCTTGACCAAAGAGCTTGCTGCACTGGACAAAGATATCAAGCAGCTTTCGGGCAAGCTCTCTAATGAAAAGTTTGTCGCCAATGCTCCGGAAGCTGTTGTGCAGGAAAACCGTGACCGCCTAACGGCTGCTCAAGACAAACACCGACTCACGCAGGAAGCGCTGGATCGGCTGGGGGACTTTGCTTAGGGCGAGCCTAGTCTGGACTGGGGCTCAATTGTTAACAGCGGTTCAAGATTGTGCCCTTTTTGTGACAGGGTGCCCAAAATAAGTGCGTCTGGCACAACCAATGTGCAATTCGGCACACCACATTGTTGACGCATTCGTCAATCGCCTGCTTTCTGCTGTGGATACGAGCGCGTGGAGGCGCTTTTGCTTTGAGGGGCAGGGAATATGAGAATTCTTGGAACATCGCTGGCAGCCGGATTGCTGCTGACAACTGCCGCTACGGGTGCCTTTGCAAGTGGCTTCAATACCGAAGGCGTGAACCCCGGCGGGGCGCTGTTCAACGACAAGCGTTTTGTGATCCAGGGCGGTTTTGGTTACGTCAATCCGATGCGGGAGTACTCCAATACAACGGGTACCGACCAGCTCGGCGGAGCTGCCACGGGAAGCACCAGCACGGATGCTGCTGATAGCTTCATTCTGTATAACGCGGATATCAAAGTCGGATTTAGCGACAACGTTGATTGCGCTGGTCGCGTGCACCAGCCATGGCGCCTCACCAATCAAACAGAACCAGGCTGGGCTGGTCGTTATGAGCAATCGTCTTTCCACATCGATTCACGCGCACTCGATCTGACGTGTTCCTACAAGACCATGATCAACGACACGATGCGTGTTCGCCTTCTGGGTGGCTTGCGGTCAACGACGCTTGAAGCCACGCGGAAAAACGCAGTTATTGGTACCGCAATCGGTCAAGCGGCAGTAGATTTCACTAACACCTATGATTTCCGGAGCGAAGATCGTGAGTTGGGCTACAGAATTGGTGCGGCCTTTGAGATGCCAGCCATCTTGTTGCGCGCCCAAGTAATCTACGATTCAGCGATCGAAATGAACATGGTTGGCACTCAGGCGATTGATATCGGTGGAACGGTCGTTGGCCCTAGTCCCGTAACCGGTGCTGTTCCGGTTACGACATCATTTGATCTGCCTCAGTCCATCTCGATGCGCGTCCAGTCGGGTGTCAGCCAGACGACGCTGGTATGGGTGGGTGCTAAGTGGCAGGAATGGAGCACCATTCCCGGTCTCACAATTTTGAATAGTGATGGCAGTATAAACAACGAATTGGAAACAGGTTGGAACGACGCATGGACCGTTGAAGTGGGTGCAGCACGTCGGATCACAAAGGACCTGAACGCTCAGGCCAGCATCACGTGGAACCAAGGCATTGGCGGTGGCTATACCGACACATGGACCTTCGGTGCGGGCATTGCTTATGACCTTGACGATAACTGGCGCGTGAGCGTTGGTGGCGCCGCGACTTTGCTAACCGCTAGCTCCGAAAGCGGCTCAACCGGTGGCGGTGGCGCATCGTCCAATGCGTACAATCAGGGTGATGACTGGGCGCTCTCAGTTGGTATGCGCCTGCAATACGCTCTCGACTAAGGCTTCTAAATTACAAAGACACTGCGGATTAAGGCGGGGCGCTTCGGTGCCCCGTTTTTCGTTTGAAGCTTTGGCAACGGTCACCCAGATGGAACATCACAGTCGGTGCCGGCTCGGTGTCAATTGGGCGCAGCGCGGGGGTTTAACTCGCTTTTGCGGTGCCTTATCTTGGAACAAATCTGAAACACGCCGGATTCGCAAAGTTCCGGTTTTTTGTTTGTGATGCCACCGCGCTTTTTTTTACCGCGCTAGGTTTCCATTAAGTCCCTTGCTGTTCGCTGGTACCCACGCGAATCGCACATCAAGAAAGAGTTTCCATGAAGGATCCGATCGAAGCCGCCATGAACCTTGTGCCCATGGTGGTGGAGCAGACCAATCGGGGCGAGCGCGCCTACGATATTTTCTCCCGCCTGCTGAAAGAGCGCATTATTTTTATCACTGGCCCGATCGAAGACGGTATGGCTGTGCTGGTATGCGCCCAGTTGCTCTTTTTGGAGGCGGAGAACCCCAAGAAAGAGATTTCGCTTTACATCAACTCGCCCGGTGGTGTCGTAACATCCGGTATGGCGATCTACGACACGATGCAGTTCATTCGACCGCCAGTGGCCACATTGTGCATGGGGCAGGCCGCTTCGATGGGGTCCTTGTTGCTGACGGCCGGTGCCAAAGACATGCGCTTTATCCTACCGAATGCGCGCGTCATGCTGCACCAGCCTTCCGGCGGTTTTCAAGGGCAAGCGTCGGACATCGAGCGGCATGCCCAAGACATCATCAAGCTCAAGCGTCGCTTGAACGAGGTCTATGTTGAGCATACTGGCAAGGACTACGACACGATTGAGAAGACGCTGGATCGTGATCACTTCATGACAGCGGAAGAATCAGTCGAGTTCGGTATCGTCGATAAAGTGATCAGCAGCCGCGCCGAGATTGAAGCAGACGCCGAGGGCGATACCTGATCCGTATGCACTGGTTGCGCTACAATGGTGCGAATGCTGGCTGTTTCGGGCCTTTTGGTTGCCAAGTCAGCGCCAATTGCTCGAAAAAATGGTCGCGTTTTGCCTCGGTGGTGCACCTAAGTGTCACGTTAAGGGAAAGTTGATTGCGCCATTGCTACACTGGGATTTCTGTGGCGAAATTCGCAGATTGCCGGTTTGGTTTTGGCAGGAAACAGATCAAATGACGTGCCCATCCGTTTGGCAACAAAGGAACGGGCGCACTAAGGTGATCAAGAAGGCGTGGAGCGGCGGTGCAACCGGCCTCCTGACCCAACGGCGGACAACGCCGAAAGAAGGTGAATGATGAGCAAAGTTTCCAACACCAGCGGCGGCGATTCCAAGAACACGCTCTACTGCTCGTTTTGTGGCAAAAGCCAACACGAAGTTCGCAAGCTGATTGCAGGCCCCACCGTGTTCATCTGCGATGAATGCGTTGAATTGTGCATGGACATCATCCGCGAGGAGAACAAGTCCAGCTTGGTGAAGTCCACCGAAGGTACGCCGTCGCCGCAAGAAATTCTTGATGTGCTGAACGACTATGTGATCGGTCAGCCTCATGCCAAGCGCGTGTTGTCCGTTGCGGTGCACAATCACTATAAGCGCCTCAATCATGCCAGTGAGCAGGGCGATGTGGAACTGTCCAAGTCGAACATCATGCTGATTGGCCCGACCGGCTGCGGTAAGACTTTGCTTGCACAGACGCTGGCGCGGATTTTGGACGTGCCGTTCACGATGGCCGATGCCACGACGCTGACCGAAGCGGGCTATGTCGGTGAAGACGTCGAGAACATCATTTTGAAGCTGTTGCAATCCGCTGACTACAATGTGGAGCGTGCGCAACGCGGCATCGTCTATATTGATGAAGTCGACAAGATTTCACGCAAGTCGGACAACCCATCGATAACGCGGGATGTATCCGGTGAGGGCGTTCAGCAGGCTCTGCTGAAAATCATGGAAGGCACAGTTGCTTCCGTGCCGCCGCAGGGTGGGCGCAAACACCCGCAGCAGGAATTTTTGCAAGTGGATACGACCAACATCCTGTTCATCTGTGGCGGTGCGTTTGCCGGTCTCGACAAGATCATTTCCGACCGTGGCCGCAAGACGGGCATCGGCTTTAGCGCCAACGTGGCGTCGCCGGATGACCGGCAGACGGGCGAGCTGTTCAAAGAGCTTGAACCGGAAGATTTGCTGCGCTTCGGTCTGATTCCGGAATTTGTGGGCCGTATCCCGGTCTTGGCGACCTTGGAAGACTTGGACGAAGATGCGTTGGTGCAAATTCTGTCGGAGCCGAAAAACGCTTTGGTTAAGCAGTATCAGCGGCTCTTCGATATGGAGGACGTGAAACTGTCCTTCCAGGAAGATGCCCTGCGGGCCATCGCCCAAAAAGCCATCGTCCGTAAAACGGGTGCCCGTGGCCTGCGTTCTATCATCGAAGCCATTTTGCTGGATACGATGTTTGAACTTCCAGGCCTCGATGGTGTTGAAGAGGTGGTGATCTCTGAAGAGGTTGTCGGTGGGAACACGCGGCCACTCTACATATATTCAGACCGCGAGGCGCAGCAGGAAACCGCTGAAAGCGCCTAGGCATTCAACCTGTTAAATGACCAGATCTAAAGGCCCGCCACATAGGCGGGCCTTTTTCGTTTTGGGTTAAGCCTGCGGCGATCCTGCACTTGAATGCGCTGTTCAAAGGCCCAAGTTGGGTGATGGCGGCGCGTTCAGTCGCGATGGTGTTTTTCGGTGTGTGTGTTGGCCCGAAAACGTCATCAACGCGATGGGCGCGCCTGAAACGGTGGTCTATTGTGACATCGCGGATTCGTTGGCGATGCGTATGCATGTCGACGCAAAAACAAGGAATGACAAAATGTCAGACGACAAGAAAACTGAAATCGGTTTTGATCCCAATGGCGGAATTTTCCCGGTTTTGCCCCTGCGCGATATCGTTGTTTTTCCGCACATGATCGTGCCGCTTTTTGTTGGTCGCGAAAAGTCCATCACCGCGTTGGAAGAGGTGATGCAAAACGACAAGCAAATTCTGCTTGTAACCCAAAAGAACCCCAGCGACGATGATCCCGCACCTTCTGCTATGTACGATATCGGCACGCTGGCCACCGTGCTTCAGTTGCTGAAGCTGCCAGACGGTACTGTGAAGGTGCTGGTGGAAGGCTATGAGCGCGCATCTGTGACCCGTTTCACCGAGCGGGAGGACTATCACGAAGCTTTCGCGGTACCCGCTCCTGATCTTGATGAAGACGAAGTGCAGATCGAAGCGCTTGCCCGTTCTGTCGTGGCCGAGTTTGAAAACTATGTGAAGCTGAACAAGAAAGTCTCTCCCGAGGTTATGTCTGCGGTTTCGCAGATCGAAGACTACGCCAAACTGGCAGACACGATTGCGTCGCATCTGGCGATCAAGATTTCAGAGAAGCAGGACATTCTCACGCTCCTTTCGGTAAAAGACCGGTTGGAAAAAGTGCTCGGCATGATGGAGAGTGAAATCTCCGTTCTGCAGGTTGAGAAGCGTATCCGCGGGCGCGTGAAGCGCCAGATGGAGAAGACGCAACGCGAGTATTATCTCAACGAACAGATGAAGGCGATCCAGAAGGAACTTGGCGACGGCGAAGATGGCCGCGATGAGATGGCCGAGCTGGAAGACAAAATTAAGAAGACTAAGCTGTCCAAGGAAGCGCGTGAAAAGGCGGATGCCGAGTTCAAGAAGCTCAAGCAGATGAGCCCGATGAGCGCGGAGTCGACCGTTGTGCGCAACTATCTCGATTGGTTGTTGGGCATTCCGTGGGGCAAGAAGTCCCGCGTGAAGACCGATCTATTGGCTGCCGAGGCGGTTTTGGACAAGGATCACTACGGTCTCGACAAGGTGAAAGAGCGTATTGTCGAGTTCCTCGCAGTGCAGTCTCGTTCAAACAAAATTCGTGGCCCGATCCTCTGCCTCGTTGGCCCGCCTGGGGTTGGTAAAACCTCGCTGGGCAAGTCTATCGCAAAGGCGACCGGACGCGAGTTCGTACGCATGTCGCTTGGCGGTGTGCGCGACGAAGCTGAAATCCGGGGTCACCGTCGCACTTACATTGGCTCCATGCCCGGCAAGGTCATTCAGTCGATGAAGAAAGCAAAGAAGGCTAACCCGCTCTTTTTGCTCGATGAGATCGATAAGATGGGGCAGGATTTTCGTGGCGATCCATCTTCTGCCCTGCTGGAGGTGCTCGATCCGGAGCAGAACAACGCGTTCGGTGATCACTACCTCGAGGTCGACTATGATCTGTCGAACGTGATGTTTGTGACCACGGCCAACTCGCTCAACATTCCCGGACCGTTGATGGACCGTATGGAGATCATCCGCATCGCCGGCTACACCGAAGATGAGAAAGTTGAAATCGCCCGCCGCCACCTGTTGCCAAAAGCCATGCGCGATCACGCTCTGGCCGATGGTGAGTTGGAAGTGGAAGACGATGCCTTGTTGAACACGATCCGCCTTTACACGCGGGAAGCGGGTGTTCGTAATCTGGAGCGCGAGCTTGCGACATTGGCTCGTAAGGCCGTGACACGGATTTTGAAGTCCAAGGGCAAAGAGACCAAGGTTAGCGTCAATGGTGACAACCTTGACGATTTCCTGGGCGTTCAACGGTTCCGCTTTGGCCAAGCTGATGCCGAAGATCAGGTCGGCGTTGTGACGGGTCTCGCATGGACGGAAGTGGGGGGCGAATTGCTCACCATTGAAGGTGTGATGATGCCTGGTAAGGGCAAGATGACCGTGACGGGAAATCTGCGCGACGTGATGAAGGAGTCGATTTCTGCGGCTGCAAGCTATGTGCGTTCGCGGTCGGTGGATTTTGGCATCAAACCACCCCTGTTTGAAAAGCGCGATATCCACGTCCACGTGCCCGAAGGGGCGACGCCTAAGGATGGTCCATCCGCTGGCACCGCGATGGCTACGGCCATCGTATCCATGCTGACCGGCATCCCGGTGCGCAAGGACATAGCCATGACGGGTGAAATCACCCTGCGTGGTCGTGTTCTCCCGATTGGTGGCTTGAAAGAGAAGCTGCTGGCCGCTCTGCGGGGGGGCATTAAAACAGTGCTGATCCCGGAAGAGAATGCGAAGGATCTGGCGGATATTCCAGATAACGTCAAAGGGGCCTTGTCCATCATCCCGGTGAGCCATCTGGATGAGGTTCTCCCTCATGCTCTCTTATCCATGCCGGATGCGGTGGAGTGGGATGAGGCCGAAGTTGAGGCGGCAGCTTTGGCTGCCCAAGCAGCAGGCGATCAGGCGAGTTTGGCCCACTAGAGCTGAATTGCATAAGCAAGACGTTTTTAAGCCCGGTCCGTTGGACCGGGCTTTTTTATACCGTGTACAACCACAGCGTGTGCGGACGGGTGACGTTCGGTTCCAACTCAACCCACGTGATCCCAAAAACCGGCGCAGATTGCAGGTTTTTCAAGCGTTTTAGCTTGTTTCCCCGTGTCTGAAATCAGAAACTCACTGCAACCTCTGTTGAGTCGTGCTCAGCGGGGTTTCAACTGTGAGAGGACAGAATAATGAATAAGCAAGAATTGATTGCATCCATGGCTGACAAAGCCGACCTGACAAAAGAGCAGGCCGGTGCCGCGTTGGAAGCCTTTGTGGCCAGCATCATCGACTCACTGAAAGCAGGTGAAGAAGTGCGGATGTTGGGTTTCGGCAATTTCGTTGTCACGCATCGTGAAGCCAAAATGGGCCGTAACCCACAGACCGGCAAAGAAGTTGAGATTGCTGCGGCCAACGTGGCGCGCTTCAAGGTTGGTAAAGGCCTTAAGGACGCGATCAACTCCTAAAGCCCTTGGCTTAGTTGGTTTTGAAAGCTTCACCTCGCCTTGGCACTGCGGCGCCAAGGCGAGGTTTTTTGATTCTGGAGATCGATGTTGGACACGCTCAACCAAAAAATCAGCTTCATCCTTGAGTTGGAGAAGCTCAAGGGTGTGCTCCGCAAAACGCGGCCAATCGGTCTGGACCGTCGCGAAAATTCGGCGGAACACTCTTGGCACGTTACGCTCACGGCACTGGTGTTGCTGGAGGATGCACCGGCGGAACTTGATGCACTGAAAGTTCTCAAAATGCTGCTGGTGCACGACGTTGTCGAAATCGATGCAGGAGATGTTTTTGTCTATGACACGCAGGGCAGGGCGGACGTGGCCGACGCTGAAGAAGCCGCAGCGCAGCGGATCTTTGGTTTGCTGCCGGACCCGCTTGGAGCTGACCTTCTGGCGCTGTGGCGTGAGTTTGAAGCCGCAGAAAGCGCGGAGGCGCTATTTGCCAAGGCGATGGATCGTGTGAACCCTGTCCTCCAAAACTGCACCGCTGACACGTCATCATGGGAAGAGATGGGGATTGGACAGGACCGGGTGTTGGCCGTGAACGAGCGCATTGGCGCACAGGTGCCAGATCTGTGGGTCACCCTGAAAACCAAAATAGAGGCGGTTTTCGCCAACCTATGACTGGCATGGCAGCCGCGAACTTGGGCGTTAGTGGTGCCTATTCATCAAATGGATTTTCCCAGCCCATATCGTCCTCGAGATAGGGTTCGATGCTCGCACCATCGATAGAATAGCCAACGTCAGCCAGAATGGTCGCGACGGCTTTGGCCTTCATGGTTCCGGTCAGCCAGATCGGGTCATACATTTGGTCGGCGGACATGCCCTTTGCATTTTTAACGTAGACGATCTGGTTTGCAGCTGGCGGTGGCACGTGAATGCACGCCCCCATGTACGGGACGAACAGGAACTCTGTGATTTGATCGCCGTCAAAGCCTACCGGTGTCACGTAGCCAGCAATTTTGATTTTTTGACCGTGCAATTGCGCGTTGATCAGCCCGCCTTCCGGTTGCAACTCCTTCATGAAGGAGATGTCCTCTTTGAAGGCTTCAAACTCTTCTTCATTGCCATCGAACTCGTTGATGCCGGGGGTGCCGATGGGCGTTTCCGCGGCATCGATGTTCATTTGTGCGCCCAAGCCCTCCGCGGGAATCAGGTCTTCCCAAGTCACTGTGACGGCTGTTGCCGACGCGCTTACGTTTAAAAACATCAGTATGATGAGTGCTTTGAGGGCTACAAGAATTCTCATGCAACGTGTATCCGGTCTGCGTGTCGGTTCGGGGCTGATTTTGATCCGCTTTATGGTGCCAACCTGTCTAAAAGGTGGCCGGAAACCAGTACCCGCTCTAGGTGCGGACGGTCAAACCATCTGATAGCGACAGACTATACGCCCGTAAGGCCGGTATCACGCCCGCCACGATGCCGCCAATCACGATGGCGAAAATCAGTGTGAATTCCGTGGCGTTTGGTCCGCCTAAAGGCAGGTCCAATCCCGTCATGCTTTCCAAGAACGGGCGACTTACGGCAAGAGCCGTGTAGACGATGGCGAGCCCAAGTAGAGCACCCGCTATGACGAGCGCCGCCGCCTCCACAGTAAACAAGCCGAAAACGTGGGCGGGTCGCGCGCCGATGGCGCGCATGATGGCCATTTCGCGCCGTCTTTCGTTCAACGAACCAAGAATGGATATCACCATGCCCAGAAGGGCGGTGAAAACGACCAGCGAGGAAATCACCAGCAAAGCAGTTTCGACATTGCCGAGGATCGACCACAATTGGCCAAAGGCCACGCCGGGCAAAATGGCGGTGACGGCTTCCTGCCGATAGGTGTTGACCCAACGTTGCAGCGAGAACGTCATCATGCGGGACTTCAAGCCCACATACAGAGCAGTGGCCGATTTTGGCGACAAATCCATTGTCCGCACTTGTTCGGCGCTGACGACGGCGTCGCCCCTCGGGGCAGAACCTGACTCCCAACCCACATGGATGGCCTCCATGGCCTCCATGCTGATGTGGACCGTCTTATCGACCGGCGTGCCAGTTGGCGCGAGGATTCCTGAGATCGTGAACGGTTTGTCGTCGTGTTTTTGGCCGAAGCTGATCCGTCCGCCACCATGGGCCACGACGATCTGATCACCGACCGCGTAGTTCAGGCGCTCCGCCACTTCTGCCCCGACCACAGCGTCAAACAGGTCTTCAAACTGTCTGCCCTCGCCAAATGCCAAGGGGACGTTGCGGCGGTAGCGGTAGTGCTCAAAATAAGACTGCGAGGTGCCCATGACCCGGAAACCTCGGTGGCTGTCTCCCAGCGCGATCGGCACTACCCAGTCAACTTCCGGACGGCGTTTGATGGCCTCTACGGTCTCCCAGGTGATGTTGGCTGTAGCATCACCCATGCGGAAGACGGAGTAGAGCAGAAGCTGCACGGCCCCGGCGCGGGAACCGACCACCAAATCGGTGCCTGATATTGTATTGAGGAAACTCTCCTTGGCCCCTGTGCGCACTTTTTCGACGCCCACCAAAAGCGCAACCGAGATCGCAATCGACAGGACCGTTAGCAGCACTGTGACTTTGCGGTTCAAAAGGCTTTGCCATGCCAGACGCAGAATGATCATCAGGCAGCCTTTCCAGCGGATGGGCCAACCGGTTTCGCAGTGGCTGTGCCCGCCTTCGCCGCCTTAGCCGCCAAGTCCTCCAGACGCACAACTCGGTCAAAACGCTCGGCAACCCGGCTGTCATGGCTCACCATCAGTAGGGCTGCACCCGTTCGCTTTTGCTGGGCAAAGAGTTGATCGAGAAACTCTGCCTGACGCCCTTCATCCAGTGCAGATGTGGGTTCGTCCGCGATGATGAGTTGCGGCTCCCCCAAAAAGGCGCGGGCGGCGGCTATGCGCTGCTGCTGACCAACCGAAAGGCGGGCTGCCGTTCGGCCCGCCAAGTCTTCCGGGTCGATTCCCAAATTTGAAAGCAGGGTGTGAACGGTTTCGCGTCGCTCTGCATCCGTGGCCCCGGCCGTTTCACGTCGTTGCTGCGAAAAGCGCAGTGGAAGCAGAATATTGTCCATAACTGAAAGGTAAGGCAGCAGGTTAAACTGCTGGAAAATAATGCCCATGTGATCAGCGCGGAACTTGTCACGCTTTGCGCCGGATAGGTTCGAGAGATCTTGCTGCAGGATCCGCACCGCACCGGACTTGGGTGTCAGCACGCCGGTTATAAGACCAAGCAGGGTGGACTTGCCTCCGCCGGACGGCCCGACAAGCACCGCACTTTCGCCCCTGCGTAATGCAAATTCTTCAATGCCCAGTGTGAAGCCATCGCGACCGGGCCATGCAAACTGCATGTCCTCAATCGCGATGGCCAAGTCATCAGCAGTCGACGGGCTATCGCTCATGCTCGACGGTGTGGGGTAAGTTCAGGTTTGGATCAACCGGAAACGCCGCTCAGGTCGAGCAATGGCGCGGAACGCGTAAGTGTGAGGACCTGCTGGCCGCTCGCGCCGATGGCTTCGACTTTGATTTCCTTGGCACCTTCAAAGGCCTCAAAGTAAGTCGTTTGGCTTGTGACGGCCAGTTTCGGCTCCTTGCAGGTCATGGTCCAGCTTGCCTGAAATTCGGCATGGCCACCCGCCTTTGCTTCCGAGGCATGATCATCGTGGCCATGGTCGTGGGCGTCGGCTTTTTTAGCCTCTTTGCTGTGGTCGTGATCATGGTCGTGCGCGTCAGCATTCTTAGCCTCATTGTCGTGATCATGATCGTGATCGTGGTCATCCGCTTTTTTGGCTTCGTTGCTGTGATCATGATCATGGTCGTCTTCCGCTTCGATGACGAAGGACGCGTTGGATGCCGTCACGCTGCAACCTGCGGCTTCCGGCATGGGGAACAGTCCTGCTGGCGCTTTCAACTGAACCAGAGCAGCCTGCACAGCCTTCTTTTGCGCCTTGTTTTCTGCTGCGTGCTCAAAGCCAACAATATCGGCACCTGGAGCTTCCAAGACAAACAAGAGCTGGTCGCCTTCCTGCGCGATTTTCAACGTACTCACGCCGTGCTCATGGGCGCTCAACTGGCGCATTTCCGCCAAGCTGGTTGCTGGTATGGAGACAGCGCCGAGAGCGAGGCTGAGAACTGCAAGCTTAAGCGGCTTGGCGAAGACTATACGGTTTTTAAGGGGCATGTTTTCCGTTCCTGTTTTGATGAAGTTGAAAGGCAAACTGATGTGGTTTGGCTAGTGTTGTGCTGGTTGAACCGCGTTGGAACTACAGTCTGGGCACAAGCCCAGAAGCTCCACGTGTTGGTTTTGCAAAACAAAGCCATTAGCGTGCGTGGCATCATCCAAGGCTGCGCGCACAGTTTCGTTTTCCATTTCTGCGACCCGTTTGCAGTCTGTACAGATCATGATTTGCGGGGCAGTGCAGTCGCCTTCCGCGTGGCAGGCAAGATAGGCATTTGCGGACTCAATGCGGTGGGCGCATCCCAAAGCCATCAGTGTGTCGAGCGCTCGATATATTTGAACGGGTTGCAGGGATTTCCCATGATCGGCGCTGACGGCTGCAATGTCGTACACACCAATAGCGCGGTGATCGCTCAAAAGAACTGACAGCACGCATTTCACATTGTCCGTAACGCGGCGGCCGCTTTTCTTGGCTCTGGCGTCAAGACGCGCCAGCGCTGAGCGCGCGCAGTTTCCGTGACGGTGATGTTTTAGCGGAAAGCTCATGGGCGGTGCAGGGCAGACGTGTTGGTGGATGGAATCAGCGACGCTCATTCTCTTGGCAATCTGTAATAAAGTTACACTTTGGCGAAATCAGGTCAATGTTGACCGCGTTGGATTCGATGGGTCGACATTCACATTAGCGCCAGCGGCACAGTGCCTTACGATTTGGTTCAGTTGCCATGTCTTGAGCCGTTGCAATCGAAGGGCACGCGGTTAGCATCCCACGCTTCTTTAGGATGGGACGTCTAAGTATGTGCGGGCTGGTGGGCATCTTCAAAAAACAGGGGCGGGCAAACAAACGCGAACGCGCAGATGTTGTTGGCATGATGGCCTCACTTGTGCATCGCGGACCGGACAGTGCCGGCACCTGGTGCCAAGGTCCGCTCGCGCTGGGCCACCAACGGCTGGCTATTTTAGATGTCTCTGAAAACGGACACCAGCCCATGGTGACACCGGACGGGCAGGGTGTGCTTGCGCTTAACGGTGAGATTTACAACTTCCAGTCTTTGCGGACTGAGCTTGAAAGCGAAGGACTGGCGTTTCGATCAACTTCCGACACCGAAGTTCTGCTAAACGCCCTCCATCATTGGGGCGTTCCCAACACTATTCCTCGGCTCAACGGCATGTTCGCCTTTGCCTATTTTGATAGGAGAACGGATGCGCTCTGGCTGTCGCGGGACCGGTTGGGCATCAAACCCATGTCGGTGATGGACTTGCCGGATCAGGTGCTTTTCGCGTCCGAAGACAAAGCTCTGTTGGCATCCGGGCGGGGGTCCAACCGGGTTGCATCATCCAAACTGTTTGCCCGCCACATGGGCATGACGGATGATTCCAAGACCAGTTACTTTGAGGGAGTGACCCGGTTGCCGCCCGGCTCTGTCTGGAAAATCAAAGGCAGTGTCGTCGAAAAGTCCACCTACTGGTCCCCGCTGGACGCCTTGGACGTGGATCGCCTGCTTGATCCACCAGCGCCTGACGCCAATCACTACGATCAGCTTGAAACCATTTTGCGCTCCAGCCTGAAACTGCATTGTGTAAGCGACGTCCCTTTGTCCACGGCGTGCAGTGGAGGTGTGGATTCCAGTTTGCTGACCGCGTTTACGCGCGACCATCGATCAAGCTTCAAGGCCTATGTGGTCGATCCCGCACTTGGCGATAGCGAGCGGGAGGCTGCAGAACGTGTTGGCAGACATCTTGGTATTGATGTGACCCCAATAGACTTGACCCGTGATACCTATCTTGACCTGCTGCCACGGGCCATCTGGCACCTTGAGGGCCTGCCCCGCATGCCTATGCTGCCGGGGCTGCTGACCATGACCGATCGTGTCGCGGCGGATGGTGCAAAAGTATTGGTGACCGGTGAAAGCGCTGATGAGCAGTTTGGTGGTTACCCATGGCAAATGAGGAACGCGCGACGCGCGCGGGACCTAGATTGGCCGCGCAGTTTTTTCCGCTCCCACAAACGGCAAGCTGAAAAGGAGAGAGTGTTTGCCAGGGACCTAATCGCACGCGCAGACAATGAAACTGCCGAGGGACTTTTTGGCCTTGAGAGGCGGCAATTGCGAGACAGTATCTGGGGGAAACTGGAGCCTTTGCCGTCCTTTGTCGACCGGGCCTTTATTTTCACGAGCATCGCTGACTATGGCCACCATATGCAAAACTTACTTCATCAAAAGGACCGGATGAGCATGGCGTCATCCGTAGAGTTGCGTGTGCCGTTTTTGGAAAACGACGTCATAGACTTTGCGCTGCATCAGCCACCGCGCATGCGGTTTCGGAAGCAGACAGGTAAGTGGGCCTTAAAGCAGGTTGCGGCCCGGCATCTGCCGCACAAGAACGTTTTTGCGGAGAAAAGAGGGTTTCCAATCTCTCACGATTTCCACGCAGGGACCGAGGCGCTGATAGCCGATGGTCCGTTGCGTGATCTGATGGAGTGGTCGGATCAGGAATGCGCAATCCGCATGGAACGGGCCACTTTTTTTCCCCTGTTTCGGTTCCAACTCCTATGCAGCGATATCTTCCTGCGTTTGTTTGTCGCCAACCAAACGCCCGATCAGGTTGCAGGCCGCTTGAGAGCCTATGCGTGAGCCGATCTCGCATGGCCCGTAATAGGGAGTAAAAAGTGTCCGGCTGACCAAGACTTAGTGCGCTTGACAGGGACCAAGAGCGTTTGTTTCGGTTGTGTTGGGGCCTGACCGTTCAGAAATGTGGAGCAGTGGTATGAGAAATGTGTTTGGATCTGGCGTGGCGATGATGGGCGCTTTTGCATGCGGGCTGACGTCTGTTGCCGCAGGAGAAAAGGCGCCCGATTGGGCGATCTACATGCAAAGCGCTGCGAACGTCGCGGCCATAGGTTCGGGCATTGCCATGGCGACGCCATGCTCCAAACCTCTCATCTTTGAGGAAACTGTTGAGGAGAATACCCGCACCGTCGCAATTCACTGTCGTGGTGATAGCGAGGACGAGTTCTCTGTTTTCGTGACATTTAATGTCGTGGGAGACGTCATTGTACCCAGCGAGTTCAGCCGTGCGGGCTGAACTCCAAAAGCTGTGTGCGAGTAGCAGGATTGAGGTTTGTTGAGTTTGATGGGGCGCAGGGTTTGAGGCTCGTCATCTGGCAAACCTCAACCCCGGCGCACTATGCCTTCGCCGTTACCTCCGGCAAGGGTTGGGCTTGAGCGGCGGCTGCGCCAATCGAGTTGATTTGCTCATCGGTCAGGTCACGACTTTCGGTGACACCTGGAATCTGAACCCTCACTTCGCGTCTTGCGAAGTCGATGCCGTTTTCCTCTAGCTTCTTTTGAACGCGGGAATAGACGTCCTTACGGATGACCCACTGTTTGCCCGGCTTGGTCATGAATTTTCCACGGATGACCATGCCCACATCGTCGACATCATAGACGCCTTGGGATTTGAATGTCTGGATGAGATCGTCCGCATACTCCGTTTCCAGCATCTCAGCGCCAATTTGCTTGAACAGTTTTTTGATCTTGTTGACGTCAGTTCCAAAGGGAACTGTGAACTTCAACTTCATGATCACCCAGTCACGCGAGTTGTTGGTGAGTTTGGCAATTTCTCCGAATGGAATGGTGTGAACCGGGCCGTTGTGATGGCGCAATTGCAACGAGCGCAGTGAAATCTTTTCAACCGTTCCCACCGTGTCTTCGATCACGATGTACTCACCGACCCGGAAGGCATCATCGATCAGAAAAAATGCGCCGGAAACGATGTCTTTGACCAAGGTTTGAGCACCGAAGCCGATGGCCAGACCGACCACACCAGCCCCAGCCACGAGCGGGGCCACGTTGACGCCGAGACTGGAAAGCGCTGTGAAGAGGCAAGTGAGCCCAATAACTGCAAACGCGAAGGATCGCAGAATCGGCAGCAGCGTTGCCGTGCGGCTTCCTCCGGCCCCTCCTTCATCCCCAGCGGCAGCCGCTTCATCGCCTTGTGGCTGTTCTGCTGCAGTTCTGACATCGATTATGGTTCGGATGAAATCCCACACCGCCCAACCGATGAGCGCCGTCAACGCTACATTGATGGTTGCTTGAATTGCCCGTTCCGCAATTCCACCGGCGGCTAACGTGCCGGGGTCCACGCCCCAGATTGCCAAAATAATCATAAAACCTGCTGCGGAAAGCAGCGTTCGAGCGGTACGACCGATGGCCGCCTCGATCGCTTCGTTCATCTGCTGGGCGCGGAGATAGTGAATCAAAATACGGTAACTCATCCAAAATCCAGTAAACACCAGCATGTTGAGAAAGATGTTTTTGGCGACGGTATCGACATTGCCAAGGATCAAAGCACCGCCCGTGAACAGCGCCCATGTGCACACTTGCAGCAGGGCGGCAATGCGCGCCCAGTTGCGCGCCAGAGCGTTGGCAAAGCCTGTCTCTTCACTGTGGGGCAGGGCATTGCGGGTAGCGCGGTTGATCAGAAAAATTCCAATCAACGCACCGGAAATCCAAACGACGCCGAGCCCAATGCTCAAGAGATCCGGTGTGCCGGCGGGTGCGCCGAATTGTGACATCACATCAGATGTTGTGGTCTCAAACATCCATAAAGCGGACAGGCCGACAATCACCAAGTGAACCAAGCGCGTTGCCCTGTTATCGATGGCCACGAGCCGGTAGATCGGCCAGTCACGCGGAAACATGAACTCAACAAAGGAGCAGACGACCAGAACGACGGTCACCATCGCCACGTAGCTGGACACAAAAAATCTGAGATCATCATTTTGGAAAAACAAGTACAGCGCCGCCATCGCAGTCATCGCAAAGGCGAGGACGCTGGATAGCTCAATCAAAAGGAAAAGGGCTGCGTCGCCAATTGTGGTCACGGACCCGTAAGACCCTTTGTCCACGTTCCGCTCGGCAATTTCCAGTTTGCGTTGTAGTGAGCGCCGTCGCCAGAAATATCGGACAGCGGAACCTGCTGCGAGGCACATTAGAAGTGCCACAATGGCAAAGCCAATGCCGCCGGCACCCTCCAAGCGCGCGCCAACTGTGCGAAACGCGTCTCCAAACTGGGGCCATTTCGCAATAAGGGCACTGGCGTTTGTGGTCAGCGTTTCAATGGCTTCCCGTGCGTTTGAGAGCAGGCCAGTCGATGGTGCCGCCGCATCAGATTCGGCCCGCTGTTCGGCAAATTCAGCAATTAAAATGTCTCGCACTTGCTCATCACTGAGCCGTCCCAGCACAACTTCCAGCTCGGCTTTGCTAAGGCCGGACACCGAAATTGGAGTTTCTTGAGCACCGGCGATACCGATGAGACTGAACCAGATGACGACGAAACCAAGGGCACGTATGCCCCAATTGACTGTCTTGTGTGGAGAGAGGGCCATGACACCGGTTCCGATATGGAGATTTAATTACCATATGGTACGAAATAAGATCGAGCGAGTCAATTAAATGCAGTGCGGTACGGAATACTCTGTTATTGGGAGTTGAGATGAGGCTCGTTACGCCCGTCTATCAAGCTTGCGGCAGTTTGAAAGGGAGCCGAAAGCGGTCACCGAAATGAATCGGGCATTAGGGTCATGGGCAGCCATAGAGCAACTTCGGGCACTAAAATGATCAACAGCAAGATGAGCAGCATGGGTGCCAGGATGATCAAGACGTCAGGAAGCACTTTTACGACAGACACTTTGCCGATGGCTGCCGAGATCAACAGACAGAGCCCGTAAGGCGGCGTGACGAGCCCGAACGCCAGCGACACGATACCAATGATCGCAAATACGATTGGATCAATCCCCGCAGCCGTTGCAACGGGCAGGAGGACGGAGCCGAGGATGATGATGGCCGGAATGGCGTCTATGAACAGGCCAAAAAACAGGAACAGAAACGCGATCATGACAGCCGTTCCGAAGCTGCCAAACTCCATGGTCGTCATGAATGTCACCAGCAATCGCGGGGCGTTGTAAAAGGACAGCATCCAGCCGAATGCGGATGCGGTGCCGATGGCAAACAAAGAGATAGAGGCAAACCGTCCGGTCTCATAAAATATTCCGCCCAGATCCCTAACCGAAACCGTGCGGTACACAAACACGCCTAAAATGAGCGCATACCCGGCTGCGATAATGGCACTCTCGGTAGGCGTCACAAGACCCGCAACTATGCCGCCGATGACGAGAATTGGCGTAAGGATAGCGAGCGCTGCTCCCCTGAAGGCGGTCCAGAAGTCACCCAAAGAAGGACGGGCGATGATGGGGTATTTGTAGACTTTGGCGTAGATATACACCGTTGTCATAAGGGCGAAGCCGATCAACAGGCCGGGGACCGCGCCCGCCAAAAAGAGCGCTCCCACCGAAATCTGCATGACACCGCCCCACACAACCATAAGAATGCTGGGCGGAATGATGACCCCCATCACAGATGAGCATGCGGTCAAAGCCACTGCAAAGCGTGTGTCATATCCTTCCTTTACCATGGCTGGGATCAGGATTTTGCCGCAACCGGCAGCGTCAGCGGTGGATGAGCCGGAAATGCCGGCAAACAGCATCGACACGGCGACGTTCACATGGCCCAAACCACCGGGCATCCAGCCCGTCATGACCCTTGCCAAAGCGATCAGCCTATCGGTTATTTGGCCCGAGTTCATGAGGTTGGCGGCAAGCAGGAAAAACGGGACCGCGAGCAGGATGAACGAGTTATAGGACTGAAACATCCGATCCAAAATGATGAAGGGTGTCAGCCGTATATCCAGAACAACAATGGGCATAATCGCAATGCCCAGTGCGAAGGCGACCGGAACACGAACGAGAATTAGAAGCAGAAAACAGCCAACGAGAATGGCGCAGGCAACCCCGGTGGAGAGGATCATGAAGTATCTCTTGAGCTCGAGCGATACTCATTGATGGCTTCGAGCAGGTGGTAAATTGAAAACAGCGTCCAAATGACACCGGCAATCGGGACTGTGACGTATATCCAAAGCAGATTGGCACGCATCATGACCGAGTTTTGGATAGACCCGACTTGCGCGTATTCAAGGCCATACCAAGCAAACAACAGGCCGAAAGACAGGATTGCGAAGATAACAATGCCTTTTTGGAGCAGAACCATCGACGGGCGCTCGGCGTCTGGTGTGATGACAACATCAAAATGGGTGCGATCCCACACGGCCACCATCGAACCGATCATGACGATCCACACGAAGATGAAAGTGGCGAGTTCTTCGGTCCACAGATAGGTGGGAATTATGCCGGTGTAGCGGGAGATGACTTGCATACCCACAGGTATGGCCAGAAGGCCCATCAACACGCCCAGCGCGACCCGCAAGCCCCTGCAGAACAGTTCTAGCGCTTGCCCAAACAGGTCAAACATACCGGTGCCCTAAACGTATTTGAGTGCGTGCCAAACAGATTGACGGAGCGTCCTTACAGACGCCCCGTCTCAGTTCATTACATGCCGCGAACAGATTTTAGCAGTTCGGACGCACCAATTTCAGCGGCAAACGCATCTTGAACCGGAACGACCATTTCCAGCAGTTTGCCACGGTCAGCAAACTCTTGGACCTTGATCTGCCCGGCATCGACCATTTCCTGGAGTTTGATACCATCTTCGCGGGATTCCAGCTCGCGGCCAAAGGCGCCCGCTTCCGCGCCAGCTTTTTTTATGGCTGTTTGCAGGTCCGCGGGCAGTTTGCGGAACGTCTTGCCGCTCATCACGATGGGGCGCACGGTGATGGTGTGCTTGGTTAGCGTAACGTTCGGGGCAACCTCATAGAATTTGAGGTTCTGAATGCTGGCGGCTTCGTTTTCGAAGCCTGCAATCACGCCGGATTGGATGGCGTTGTAAACCTCGTTGTAGGCGATGGCAGAAGGTGCAGCCGTGAGCGCTGAGAAAATCTGCGCCTGAATGGGCGCGCCCATGACGCGCATTTTATGGCCGGCGAGTTCATCCAAGTTGCCTATTGGCTTGCTGGATACAAGATTGCGGACGCCGCCACCGGTGTAACCGATCACCATGATGTCCGCGTTTTTGGCCAGTTCCGCTTCAAGCGGTGCAAAGGCAGTGCTGGAGAGCACTTTGTTCCAGTGATCCAGATCGCGGAATAGGAAAGGCATGTCCATCAATGGAATGGAAGGCGCGAACTTAGCCATGTTGGAAGGGGCCATGATGGTGTAGTCGATCGCCACGCCCTGCTGCAGGAAATTGACGTAGTCTTTTTCGACACCGAGCTCTCCGTTTAGGCGCAAATCGAACTTCACATCACCATCGTAATACTGGTCGACCAGTTCGGCGAACTTGACCATGGTTTTGGTGAAAGCGTGGTTGTTGTCGAACATGCTCGCGCCGCGAAGGGTTACTTCCTGTGCTGCGCTTGATGTTGTGGACAGGCCGCCAATCCCGGCTGCCAAAGCAAGGCCCAGAGCAGCGCTCAGGGCGTGGCGTTTTGTTTTGTCAAACAGCGTCATTTTCATTCCTCCCAGAATATCCGTTTTGAGGCTCAACGCGTGTCGAGCTTATGGACTGTTTCAAAATCCAGTCTCAGCTAAACGGGCCAAAGCGGGTTCGTCAAGAAAAATGTAGACTAGTATGGTAATTGGTTTTGTGTGACGTTTGTGACCGATGTGTTTAGAAGCGAACTGCGATGAATGTGGCTTTTGGCAATGGGAACGGAGGGGGCGGCGTTTTGTGCGCACGATGTGGGTATAACGGATGTATCGACGTCCGTTCGAGCGTTGTATCGAGGTTGTGAGTTTGAGAAGCTGGACAGGATTTGCGGTTTGGAAGACAGGGCTGGCGGTGTTTTACCTTGTCGGTCGTAAGCTTCTTAGAGGGGCAGGGTTTCTGGTCTGTAAGGCCAATGTCGTTAGGATTGAACTATGAATGTCCATCAACCCATTGCTAGCGACAAGCGGCAGACTGCTGCTGACGAAGTCTTCCTGCAACTGAAGTCAGACATCATTTCCCTTCGCATGGCACCGGGCAGTAAACTGTCCGAAGCGGAAATTGCCCGCCGCTACGATGTATCCCGACAGCCGGTGCGGGAAGCATTCATGCGCTTGGGCGATCTCGACCTGCTGCAAATTAGACCGCAAAAGGCGACGATTGTTCGTAAAATCTCGCTTCAGGATTTGGCCAACACGCGGTTCATCAGAGCCGCTGTTGAAGTTGAGGTTGTGCGTGTGGCTTGCCGGGTGGCGAAGGAAGACAATCTCGCACTGCTGCTTTCCAATCTTGAAGCGCAAAGGGATGCGGCGCAGGCGGGCCACCCATTGGGTTTGCAAGTACTCGACTATGAATTCCACCGTCTCATTTGCGTTGCGGCGGAGAGGTTGCCGGCTTTCAAAACCATCGCGGAAAACAAGGCGCATACGGATCGTGTCTGCACTTTAGAACTCTCAGACGCCGTTGGCATGGCAGAAGTCCTTGAGGATCATACCGATATTTATGAAGCGATCGTGCGCCGTGACGAAGAGGCGGCTGTTGCTCTGACACGGCACCATCTGGAGCATTTGGACGATACTTTGTCCAAGGCACGAGCGAACCACCCGGACTTTTTTCAGGAGTAGTGCTTCGCCCACCAAAGCGAGGATCAGGAGAGGATACAGATTGCGAAGAGCGGGTGCGCAATCAATTGACACACCTGAAATACTACCATACCAGATTGCTTTGCGTCGGTCGATCACGCGTCTCAATGAATGCGTGAGGGCACTGATCTTGGAGGAAATTTCATGAATTTGGATGGTAAAGTTGCAATCGTCACGGGTGGTGGTCGCGACATCGGACGAGCCTGCGCTCTGCGTTTGGCCAGCGAAGGCGCCAAAGTGGCCATCAACTATCATTCCAGTTCGGAGGGGGCTGAGTCGGCCGTATCGGAGATCGTGGCAGCGGGAGGTTCAGCCTTCGCCATGCAAGGTGACATGACGGACGCGCAGCATGTGCAAAACCTCGTTGAAAAGACGGTTTCTGAATTTGGTGGCGGGTTGGACGTGCTGGTGCATGTTACGGGCGGGTTGGTTGCCCGCAAGAAGCTCGATGAAATGGACATCAATCACTGGACCGCAGTGATGGACCTCAATGTTACCTCTCTTTTCTTGATCACGAAGGCTGCCGTTCCCCATATGGTGGACGGAAGCAGCATCGTCACGTTCGCCTCGCAGGCTGGGCGTGATGGTGGCGGCCCTGGCGCAATCGCTTATGCGACCTCCAAGGGGGCGGTGATGACGATGACCCGTGGTATGGCGAAAGAGCTTGGGCCTAAAATTCGCGTAAACGCGCTTTGCCCGGGGATGATTGATACAGACTTTCACAACATCTTCACGAAAGACGAGGTTCGTAAAAACGTGGCCAGTGCAACGCCGCTGAAACGCGAAGGCTCATCTGAGGATGTTGCTGCACTGGTTGCCTTCTTGGCGTCAGACGAAGCCGCATTCATGACCGGCACATGCCTCGACATTAACGGCGGCATTTTGTTTTCATAACACCAGAAGTTGTGGCGAGCCGTACTGACTAGGCCTTTTCATCTTACACGCCCGCAATTGAACACATGACCTAATTGGTTGCTTTCGCCTCTTTGCGGGTAGAACCGGTTCCGTATGAGCCGCGTGGAATGCGCCACCTCATGGCTAGGAGACTCAACCAAGTCTCTTGTTTGTTATTCAGTTAGAAATGAGAAAACTCGGCCACAAACACTGTGGGAAACATCATGAAAAAAGTCGCTTTGGGTCTCATCGCATTGATATCCCTGCTGCATTTTTACATAGCGTGGTTTGAGATCTTTGCTTGGACCACGCGCGGACCGCAGGTTTTTAAGACTCTGCCGCCAGAGCTCTTTGAACAGACCACTGCAATGGCTGCAAACCAAGGCATTTATAATGCCTTCTTGGCGATAGGGCTGGGGTGGTCTTTGTTGATCAAGAACGGGCAGTGGCGCCGCAACGTGGCAACCTGCTTTCTGGCTTTCGTGGCAATAGCTGGCATCGTTGCCATGCTCACCATCGCGATCAGGCCAGGATTAATTCAGACTGTTCCAGCTGGTCTTGCATTGATACTGCTGTATCTCTCTGAGCGGTCACAAAACACAGGCTCCAAAAGCTTTTGAACCGCTCGCATGGTGGAGAGAGTGAAGCGAATGCGACGCTGCAGTGCTCGGTCGACGAAAAGCGGTTCATCTCGCGGACGCAACTTTGAGAGCGTCTGCTTACATTCATAAAAAATGGTGGGCGATGACAGGCTCGAACTGCCGACATCTTCGGTGTAAACGAAGCGCTCTACCAACTGAGCTAATCGCCCTTGTTTGATCAAGCTGCATGGCAGCCAGACAAGGTACCTCATGGTTGTGAGGCGAGATTTTCACTTGCTGTGGGTTCTATGTGAAATGTCCGAACCGACATTTTACCGATCAACAGAAAGTGGCGCGAGTGACGGGACTCGAACCCGCGACCTCCGGCGTGACAGGCCGGCACTCTAACCAACTGAGCTACACCCGCGTGGGCTGAGAAATGAAACATCTCTCAAGGTCGAGCCGGTGATTACGGTTGGACTTCGGGCAAGTCAAGCGACGCAACGCGCAAAAAGGCATTTTGGCAAAAAAACCGGTTAGTTTAGCCTGAAGCCGGGGCAGGGCCGCTTTCAAACGGGGCCACGGCCATTTGAGATTCTAATTTCCGGTGCCGCCCCGGTGCCGCCCCTGTACTACCCAGGTGCCGCTTGCAGCTTCTTCGGTTCGCGAGTTGGACAAAAGGATACATTTGCGGCCACTTGCCAGCTTGCGCGTTGGCGATGGCTCGGCTAGTCACAGAACAGCAAGTTCTGGGAGCCTTTATATGGAACAATTGCTGTTGTCCTATCTGCCGGTGCTCATCTTTATGGGTGTGTCACTGCTCATCGGTTTGGCGTTGCTCATTTCGCCATTCCTGGTTGCCCACCAGGCACCCAATGACGAAAAGCTGTCGGCCTACGAATGTGGGTTCAACGCTTTCGACGATGCGCGCATGAAGTTTGATGTGCGTTTTTATCTGGTGGCAATCCTGTTCATCATTTTCGATCTTGAAGTCGCCTTCCTGTTTCCGTGGGCGGTTAGCTTTGGTTCGATTGGATGGCTTGGCTTCTGGTCCATGATGATGTTTCTCGGCGTGCTCACGATCGGGTTCATCTACGAGTGGAAAAAGGGTGCGCTGGAGTGGGATTAAAGCTGTGCTGCGTTATCGCAGTGTAATCTCCCTTCTCAACGCCCTTTAAAAACAGGCGATCAAGCCCGGGTGCGCGCCGCATCCGGCAACGTTCACGAAAGTGGGCGGCAGGAATTTCAAACCGGAGCCGTTTATGACCGGACACAACGATTATCAAAATGGTTGTCAGATCAACACTGAAGCGTCCCCGCAAGGAGCGGTTGAGCAATGAGTGAACAGGCTGTGACGCATAACACCGGTGCAACGACACTGATCGCGCCAACACCCAAAGGTGTTTTGGATCCCGCGACGGGAAAGCCCGTCGGCGCGAATGATCCTTATTTCGGCGAGTTGAACGATGAGTTGGCCGACAAAGGTTTTATCGTCACTTCTACCGATGATCTGATCAATTGGGCGCGTACCGGCTCGCTGATGTGGATGACATTTGGTTTGGCTTGCTGCGCTGTCGAGATGATGCAGCTTTCCATGCCGCGCTATGATGCCGAGCGGTTCGGTTTCGCCCCGCGTGCCTCACCGCGTCAGTCCGACGTCATGATTGTGGCTGGAACCCTTACCAACAAGATGGCGCCAGCGCTGCGCAAGGTCTACGATCAAATGCCCGAGCCACGCTATGTGATCTCAATGGGATCGTGCGCCAACGGCGGCGGTTATTATCACTATTCCTATTCTGTGGTGCGCGGTTGCGACCGCATTGTTCCGGTGGACATTTATGTGCCGGGATGCCCGCCAACCGCCGAGGCACTTCTTTACGCGGTGTTGCTGCTGCAAAAGAGAATCCGCCGTACCGGCACCATCGAGCGATAGGGGCGGTTGGGAACGGATATGGATATTCAGGAACTCTCCGACTTTCAGGGTTATATCGTCGAAAAACTGGGCGATCGCGTGAGCGACGCGACGCTGGCTTTTGGTGAGATTACGTTCACCACCACTGCCCAACAGATTGTGCCGCTGCTGAAATTCCTGCGGGATGATGCGCAATGTCAGTTTATCGCCATGGTGGACATTGCTGGTGTCGATTACCCCGAGCGGGAGCGTCGGTTTGATGTGGTCTATCACTTGCTGAGCCCCCGTCAGAACCAGCGGCTGCGGGTGAAACTGCAGACCGATGAGCGCAGTCCTGTGCCGTCTGTTGTGGACATCTATCCCGGTGCGGACTGGTTCGAGCGCGAAGCGTATGATCTGTACGGCATCCTGTTTACCGGCCATCCGGACCTGCGGCGTTTGCTAACGGATTATGGTTTTGAAGGGCATCCATTGCGCAAGGACTTTCCGCTGACCGGATTCAGCGAGGTGCGCTACGATGATGAACAAAAACGCGTTGTGTACGAACCCGTGCACCTGCGCCAAGAGTTCCGCAATTTTGATTTTCTCTCACCGTGGGAAGGCACCGACTACGTGCTGCCCAACGAGTTGAAGGGTGACGAAAAGGCGGAAGGGAAACCGAACTGATGCCAGAAGTCGATATCCGCAATTTTAACATCAATTTTGGCCCTCAGCACCCTGCTGCTCACGGCGTTTTGCGCCTTGTGCTGGAGTTGGATGGTGAGGTGGTGGAGCGTGTTGATCCACATATCGGGTTGCTGCACCGTGGTACCGAGAAGCTGATCGAGCACAAGACGTATCTCCAAGCGATGCCATATTTTGACCGGCTCGACTATGTTGCGCCGATGAACCAGGAGCACGCGTTTTGTCTGGGCATTGAGCGCTTGGTTGATTTGGAAGTGCCCCGTCGGGCCCAGCTGATCCGGGTTCTGTATTGCGAGATCGGTCGCATCCTGTCCCACCTTCTCAACATCACAACACAGGCCATGGATGTAGGGGCTCTGACGCCGCCGCTCTGGGGTTTTGAAGAGCGTGAAAAGCTGATGGTGTTTTATGAGCGCGCTTCCGGCTCGCGCATGCATGCAGCTTATTTCCGTCCCGGTGGTGTACATCAGGACCTGCCGGATGATCTGATCGACGATATTGAGGCTTGGTGCGATCCGTTTTTGAAGGTTTGCGATGACCTCGACACGCTGCTGACAGGCAACCGGATTTTCAAACAACGCAATGTCGATATCGGTATCGTGACGCTTGAAGATGCGTGGGCGTGGGGTTTTTCCGGCGTGATGGTGCGCGGCTCCGGCGCCGCTTGGGACTTGCGGAAGTCGCAGCCCTATGAGTGCTATGACGAAATGGATTTCGACATCCCGGTCGGCAAGAACTGCGATAATTACGACCGCTACATCATCCGCATGTTGGAGATGCGCGAATCGGTGAAAATCATGCGCCAGTGCATCACCAAACTTCGCGAGCCTGCGGGCCATGGTCCTGTTGCATCAACAGACGGCAAGGCGGTGCCGCCGAAACGGGGTGAGATGAAGCAGTCCATGGAGGCGCTGATCCACCACTTCAAACTGTACACTGAAGGGTTCAAAGTCCCTCCCGGTGAGGTTTATGCCGCTGTTGAAGCGCCCAAGGGGGAGTTTGGCGTGTATCTTGTGTCTGACGGGTCCAACAAACCGTATCGCTGCAAGTTGCGGGCACCCGGGTTCGCCCATTTGCAAGCCATGGATTTCATGTGCCGCGGGCACATGCTGGCAGACGTTGGCGCGGTGTTGGGTTCCATGGATATCGTGTTTGGTGAGGTGGATCGCTGATGTCCGTTCGTCGTCTGGCAGAAGAGCACGTCCAGCCATCGGGTTTCGCGTTCAATGCGGAAAACGACAATTGGGTCAAGAACAAAATCAAGGATTACCCCAAAGGACGTGAGGCGTCCGCCGTCATCCCTCTTTTGATGCGCGCTCAGGAGCAGGAAGGGTGGGTGACCAAGCCCGCCATCGAGCATGTCGCCGAGATGCTGGACATGCCGTTGATCCGGGTGCTTGAGGTTGCGACGTTCTACACGCAGTTCCAACTCGCACCGGTGGGCAAGCGGGCGCACATTCAGGTGTGTGGGACGACGCCGTGCATGTTGCGCGGTGCGGGCGAAATCATGGACGTGTGCAAAAAGCGTATTGCGCCTAAGCCGTTTGAGCTTTCATCCGATGGCAACCTGTCTTGGGAAGAAGTGGAATGCCAAGGGGCCTGTGTAAACGCGCCCATGGTGATGATTTTTAAGGACAGCTACGAAGATCTGACGCCTGAACGCATGGAAGAAATCATCGACCAGTTCGATGCAGGCAAGGGCGACAGCGTTGCAGTTGGGCCGCAGATTGAACGTGAATTTTCTGCACCGGAAGGTGGGCGGATCGCGCTTGTGACTGAGCCACTGGCTAAGGGGCGTAAGGCGACGGCATCCAAGGCTGGAACCTCCTCTACCGCTGCTGCGAAACCTGTTTCAGCCACGAAAGCCAAGCCTAAGGCTGCGGCGAAGGCTAAGGCCGCTGTGGCTGGAAATGTCGGCAAGAATGCAACGGCTGCCGCTGCGAAACCCGCTAATGCTGCAATGAAGGCTGTGGGAACCAAGCCTGAAGGTATGGAAAAGCCAGCTAAACCTGATGATTTGAAGATGATCTCAGGCGTCGGCCCGAAGATTGAAAGCACTTTGCAAAGCCTCGGCATTTGGACGTGGGCGCAAGTGGCGTCCTGGAAAAAAGCGGAGCGTGACTGGGTGAACGGTTACCTGTCGTTCAAGGGGCGCATTGAGCGCGAAGACTGGGTGAAACAAGCCAAGGCGCTGGCCAAGGGTGGCCGTGATGAATACGTGCGCGTGTTCGGGAAGGAGCCCCGGTGATGGCAGAAGTTACAAACGAACTCTTGTACGAAGTGTTGAAGTCGGTGCAGGCCCGCGTCTCCAATCTTGATGATAAGTTGGAGAGCTTGAACGGGCGAATGCATTCCATGCACGGACAAATTGCTGCCGTCAGAAGTGACGCCCAGGCTGCACATCAGGATATCGCCACCGTTTATCTTACACTTGGTCATATCGACAGCCGTCTCACACGGATCGAAAAGCGCCTCGATATCATCGGCGAACAGGCGGAATAAGCGATGTTGAAAGACGAAGACCGAATTTTCACGAACATTTACGGCACTTTCGACAAGTCGTTGAAGGGCGCGATGCGGCGCGGCCATTGGTCCGGCACGGCTGGCTTTATCAAGAAAGGCCGTGAATGGGTGATCGAACAGACCAAGGCATCCGGTTTGCGCGGTCGCGGCGGGGCAGGTTTCCCGACCGGGCTCAAATGGTCCTTCATGCCGAAGGAGGTCACGGACCGACCGCACTATCTTGTCATCAATGCTGATGAATCAGAGCCTGGTACCTGTAAAGACCGTGATATCATGCGGCACGATCCGCATACGCTGATTGAAGGATGTTTGATTGCCGGTTTCGCCATGCAAGCACATGCCTGCTACATCTACGTGCGCGGCGAATATATGCGCGAGCGCGAGGCGCTCGAAGCTGCTATCAACGAGTGTTACGACGCGGGTCTGCTCGGCAAAAACAACAAGAACGGCTGGGATTACGATATCTACGTCCACCATGGTGCGGGCGCTTATATCTGTGGCGAAGAAACCGCTCTTTTGGAGTCGCTGGAAGGCAAAAAGGGCCAACCACGTCTTAAGCCGCCATTTCCCGCCAATGTCGGTCTGTATGGCTGCCCGACCACCGTTAATAATGTGGAATCGGTCGCAGTTGTGCCCACCATCCTGCGGCGCGGGCCGGAGTGGTTTGCGTCTTTCGGTGCGGAGAACAATCGCGGCACAAAACTGTTTTGCATATCCGGTCATGTAAACCGGCC
>JBCBYZ010000075.1:0-16259 GCA_039815595.1 Pseudomonadota bacterium
TCTGGCTGGGTGACGCCGACTTGATGGCCTCATAGTAGCTTTCGCAAATCTGGTAGTATTCTTTGACGATGGTGCGAAACGGGGTCAGCGACAAAATGTGGGTGGCTACCGCTTGCTCGTCCGCGTCTTGTATGTCGAACACGAGACGCTGCTCCACAACGCCCAAGCGTAAACGGTATTCGCTAGCGGCATTGGTGGAATGGCCCACCGGCCAGAAATAGTTGCTCTCCAACAGATCAAAGATCGCCACCGCCCGTTCGTGCTCAATATCGGGATTGGCACGCCCGATTGTAGCTTCGTCCAGGATCACATCCAGAAGCGTCGCCGAGGCGGGCCGCCCGTCGTCTTCCTGGCTTGGTGTTTGATCGTTCATCTCAGTTGCCCGTCGTGCCTATGGTGACATGCCCTGTTGTGCCAGTGGTTCGTTTGGATGCGCATTATGTTTGCCACGCCCAAGGTACATGCCCAAACCCTATGGCGTGTGTTTGGGTTTTGATCGGGTTTCCCACGTTCCCCCCACGTCGCTCATGCGCACTTCCACACATTCCACCTCCAGATGCATAGACGCATCGCCTGCAAAAATGAGTTCAATGAGGCCGGAAGGATCGTCTTCGGTCTTGGGGATGAAGGTCACCGACAACAGGGACAAAACCTGCTTGTCATCGCGCCGGTCCACACCCTTTGCCCGCACGCCGCGCACCCGGTCTATGTGCAGCACTGCACGGCGTCTCTCATGGGTTTTAAAGAGCCACCGGCGGGTGCCGGGCGTTTCCCACGCAAAGCGGTTGAGGGGTAAAACCACGCCACCGATTTTGGGATCATAGACAATGTCTGCACTGCGCAAGACCGCGTCTTGAACGTGGGCCGAGACGACCGACAGATCGTCGGCATCCAAAGCAGCGAGTTTAAGAGGGTCCGGCATATCGCGAGGGCTGCGCACATGGGCGCCGCTAAGGACGCAAAGAAGGTGTTGGCCACTGGTAAGCCCGTTGTGAACACCGCGCAAGCGCACTCTCCATCACACAGCTATCCAGCGGTCTTACGAACCTTCTCGATTGGTCTTTCTGGCAACACGTTTTTACGATCGGGAGCGGCTGGTGTCGCAAAACAATGCAGGCTGCCGGTTTGCTGTGCAGGCGCGACCATATATCCCGTTGTGGATTCAATTCGAAGGCAATTCTGGCCTCATAGATTCGACAGCAATGCTCTTTGCAAGGCCCGGCAACTCTGTAAGCATCCATTCAGGTCGGTTCACCGCCTCCGTTTTTGGCCATTGCTATGCCGCAGGCCGCAACGGAAACTGGCGATACCGTCTACTGACGCAAGGCAAAACGCATTTTTTTGGTCTTGTCCGGCGTCGCAAAACTGAAACAGCGGCCAAAGCCGCTAGGGAGACTAAACATGAAAATTCTCAAAACACTGGCAGCCGCTTTGGCTGGTGCTGCGGCACTAACCGGCGCAATGACAGCCGCATCTGCTGATGGACACGGCGAACTCACCGTCGGTTACTTCCTGGAATGGCCAACGCCAAACCAGTTTGCTCAAGCCACCGGCCTTTACGAAAAAGCGCTGGGCATGAAAGTGAAATGGGTATCCTTCGATGCCGGTACCGCAATGTCCGCCGCTATGGCCTCCGGCGATGTGCAGATTTCGTTTTCCCAGGGCGTGACGCCATTTTTGGTGGCAACAGCTGCTGGTCAAGATTTGACCGTGGTTGATGTGGCTGTGTCCTATTCCGATAACGATAACTGCGTTGTGCGTTCCGAGCTGGAAATTACAAAAGACAACGTTGCTGATCTTAAAGGTAAGAAAGTCGCTGTGCCGCTCGGTACGGCTGCTCATTCCGGCTTCCTGGCCCAAATGAAGCATTTCGGCATTGCCGAAGCTGACCTGACGATCGTGGACATGGCACCATCTGACTCCGCTGCTGCCTTCGCACAGCCAAGCACAGATCTCGCCATGGCTTGCGGTTGGGGCGGTTCTTTGCGCGCCATGAAAGAGCACGGCAATGTGCTTTTGTCCGGCAAGGAGAAGCAGGACGTGGTCGGCAAAGTGTTCGACGTCACATCCGTGCCAACCGGTTGGGCTGAAGAGAACCCAGAGGTTCTGGCCAAGTTCCTCAAAGTCACTGCCGACATGAACGCGCAGTATGCCAAAGACCCGGCCCCGATGATGGAGTCCATCGCTAAGGCTGCCGGTATGGATGCTGACGGCACAAAAGCGGTGATCGGCACGTTCGTCTTCCCATCCGTGGAAGAACAACTGTCTGCTGAGTGGATGGGCGGCGGTGTCGCTGAATATCTGACTGCCAGCGCAAAGTCACTGGAAGAAGGCGGCAAGATCAAAGCGCTTCCAGACTACAACGCCTTGGTCAACGCCAGCTACCTGGAAGCCGCTTCCAAAATGTAAGCAGGCCTTCTCGGCAAAAAGCACTCAAAACGATGGCGCGGCACCCGGTGGCCGCGCCATCACTGAGGGGTAAATGGAAGCCCTGACACCAATGTCGTCTAACGGTCCGCAGATCGCAAAAAGCGATATTTTACAGATTTTTCATTGCTCCCTTTTCTGAAAGTCCTCACCGCCATTTTGGTGCTCTAACCCAGGATCTTGCATGACCGGATTGATCATTGACGACGTTTCCATGACCTTCGATTTGCCCGGAGGCGGCAGTGTTGAAGCGCTCAAGGGCATTAATCTGGAAATCAAAGAGGGTGAGTTGATGGCGGTCTTGGGACCGTCCGGTTGTGGCAAGACGACTATGCTCAACATCCTTGCAGGCTTTCTGGCACCGACCGCCGGGATTATCACACTCAACGGGGATCGCGTCGTCGGTCCCAGCTCCGAGCGGGGTATGGTGTTCCAGCAAGGCGCGCTGTTTGAGTGGATGAACGTCTCAAAAAACATTGGTTTTGGCCCCCGTATGGCGGGTGTGGCCCAATCGAAAATCGATGCCACCGTAACAGAACTTCTCGGCATTGTGGGCCTGCAGGATTTCGGCGAGAAAATGATCTACGAATTGTCGGGCGGTATGCAGCAGCGTGTGGCCCTCGCCCGCTGTTTGGCAAACGACCCGGACGTCATTTTGATGGATGAACCGCTGGGTGCGTTGGACGCGCTGACCCGCGAGAAAATGCAAAGCCTCGTCCTCGATATTTGGAAAAAGACCGGCAAGACAATCATCCTGATCACTCACTCCGTGGAAGAGGCTCTGCTCTTGGGAGAGCGCTTGCTCGTCATGGCACCGAGACCCGGCCGCATTCACAAAGAGTACAACCTGCCCTTCGCGGAACTCGGCGTTGGAGCCGACTTGCGTGAGGTAAAGCGCAACAAAGACTTTGGACCCACCCGCGATGAAATTCTCTCCATGATTTGGGATATGGAAGAGGAAATCATGGGCCGGACGGAAACGGCGTAAGGGGCAGCACCATGGCGCAAGAACTCATCAGTGTATTCACAACCAGCCTCTGGATGATCGTCGGTATTCTCGCAATTTTTGCGATTTATCTGGCGGTCAGCGGATCCTGCTTTTTCTTATGGAACCTTTGGAATCGCTCCCGCGAACAATCGAAAGGGTTTGGCAGTCTTAAGACTGTGACCTTTGGCGATGAAAGCTCGGTTGTTGCCAACCGCGTGGCGTCCATTGCCGGGGTTGTCACCATTTTCTTGATCTGGGCTTTGGCGACCGGCTCGTCCCTGCTGCCCTTCAGCCTGCCAAAGCCGTTTGTGGGTCAAACGCAGTTTGAATATACCGTCGCCAAACCATCCGGCGAGACAGACATTGCCACCGTGTTTGTGCGCGTGTCCGGCACGGATGAAGAGGGCGCAACTGCCCCCGAGATCGACCAGGAATCCTCACAGGGCTTCGCTCGCGATGACAGCACGCTAATTCCGGAGCGTCGCTCAAAGATCGTTCGTGCCCACCGCAACGATGAGGGTGGTGACAATGCTGAATTCAAAGTCACCGAGGTCAACGGTCAAGCCATCGCGCCTGGCGATCTCGTCAATTTGGGCGATGTGGCCGTTCTGATGACCCGACAAGGCAGCCTTTCGATCCGCCCGGACACCGGCTGGACCATGGAGGCTCTTTACCTGCCGCCGCCTGAACAGGTGTGGACCCGCTTTTGGCAGTTGAACGCCGAGGGCTACCAAGGGGTTGGTCTGTGGGAAAACGTTATGTGGTCGCTCATCCGGGTCATCATTGGTTTCTTCCTCGGCTGTCTGTTTGGCATTCCGCTTGGGTTTGCCATGGGCCTGAATTCTTGGCTGCGGGGCTGGTTTGATCCCATCGTGGAATTCATGCGCCCGGTGCCGCCCTTGGCCTTGATCCCGCTTGTGATCATCTGGTTCGGTATCGGTGAACAGGGTAAAGTCAGTCTTCTGTTTTTGGCGGCGCTTTGGATTATGACCATTTCAGCGAGGGCAGGCGTCTCCGGGGTCAATATATCCAAGGTACATGCGGCCTACTCGCTGGGAGCTAGCAAACCTCAATTGTTGTCCAAGGTGATTTTACCGAATTCCTTGCCGGAGATTTTCACCGGGGCCCGCGTTGCCATGGGCGTATGTTGGGGCACTGTGGTGGCCGCAGAGCTGGTGGCCGCTGAGAAGGGCGCCGGTAAAATGATCATCGCGGCCTCCAAGTTCCAGCTCACCGATATCGTGATTATCGGCATCATCATTATCGGTGTGATCGGCTACGGTATCGACGTGTTGATGCGGATCGCAGAAAACCGCCTCGTGCCTTGGAAGGGCCGCGGCTAACCCGTCGCGGCGCACACTCCGCCAATTCACCGCCCATTAAGCATTCCCGTTTACCATATTCGGTGAGCGGGAATTGTGGCCTCACGTCTGTAGGCCGCCAACCCGCGACCCAGTTTTTGTTTTGCGTATGGGTTTTGTGTTTTGCGTATTGTGCGGTGTCTCGTCGTGGCACTGGGCGCGGTTGCGTCTGTGTCAGCGACCTCTTATTTGGCAATGGCCGCTTGCGGGCCGGATCGGCTTGGTACAGCGCGCACGATCACCCTTGATCCCGCAAAGACCCGTTATGTCAGTGGCAAAGAACGCGCTCTGGGGCTGCGCAACAAGGAAGTCATCCTAACCTTCGATGACGGCCCAATCGCGGGCAACACGTCCCGTGTGCTGAAAGCGCTGGAAAACGAATGCGTCAAAGCCACGTTTTTCTACGTCGGGCGAATGGCCCGTGCTTATCCAAGTCTTGTCCGACGTGTCGTACGAGAAGGCCACACGTTGGCCCACCACACTGCAGCTCACAATCGTTTGCCGGAATACTCAACGGCTAAGGTCTCAAAATTGGTCGGTCGTGGCATCCGAACCGTCGAGCGCATCGCTTACGGTAAGGCTTCCGCCAAGCCACGAACGCCTTTCTTTCGTTATCCCTATCTCGCCCGCAACAAACGGACGGATAAGGTCTTGCGCAAATATGGCCTGATCGATTTCAACGCCAATATCGACAGTTTGGATTGGAAGCGCGACAGTCCCTCAGTGGTCCATGACAGGATTATGCGGAGGCTGAAACGCGAGGGCCGTGGCATCATTTTGATGCACGACATCCAGACCCGAACCGCAAAAATGTTGCCCCGTTTGCTGCGTTCGTTGAAAGCCGGGGGCTACAAGGTCGTACATGTGGTGCCCGCCAACAGGCCCACCAACCGGCCTAGTGTCGGCTCACCGAGCGAAGAAAAACCGCTCTTGGTGGCGTCAACCGATAAAGAGCAGTCCAGCCCGATTGCCTCAAACACAGGCAGCACCCGAAAAAACGTCCCCGAACCGATCACCACCATCGACATGGCCTCGATTGACGCGATGGCCAATGCCGCATTGGCAGCACAACAGGCTGAGCCAGCGGCTGCCAGGCCGTCCAAACGGTCGGGCATGCGCACTCCCGTCATCGTTGCCAAAAGAGCGGAAGATCAACTCAAAATGCCTTCCAAACGGGTCCAGTATTTGCGCCGCAGATTGGCGGCCCACGGTGCAAAATCCAATCAGAGGTTGAAGGTAGTCGCGGGTCTGGGAGCAGCCTCCGTGGGCACCACGGCACACCAACGCGGCAGGCCAAGGGTGCTAAAAGTCGGCACAATCGGCACCCCGCCGCCATCCTACAAGCCTCAAACCGGCACGATGACCACTCAGTCCATAGGGTCGGAAAAAGCCAAAAACTATCGCAGGCGGTTTGCGGATGTCGCCCGCCGCACGGCCTTTGGTCCTGACCCGCATCACGCTTTGCCAAAGCAAAAACGTACCGCCCCTCAGCCCAAACCCGGTCGAACAAAACTGGTCCAATTCAGCAACTGGAAATTGCGCCCGTCGCAATGGATCTTGCGCTAGTTAAGGTTTTTGGGAGCGGTAAGGCTGGTGCCGATACGCGCCAAGAGCGGGTCAATCTGGGTGCGCTTTCGCACCGGATAGAAGAATTCGAAAACAGCGACGCGCGACAGATCGGAAGAAGGCTGAAAGCGACGGTAGAATATCCGCTCGCCTTTTTGCCCATCTGTTACTGTGCCGGACAAAACGGCGAAATCATCACTCACCCGTCGACAGGTGGCGTCTGTGTTTGTCGCCCCCTCCAGAGTGATGTCCACGGTGGTTTCCAAAGCCAACTCATCGCCGTTATTGAAGGCATAGGCGCGAAACTCGATCCACCCGGCCAGGCCGTAGAGTGTGGTTCCGTCGCCATTCGTGGAAAACGTTTGGCTGGCAAAAAGCTGCGTCGGATAATCGACCGAAAAGCCATAGGCGCTGTTGCGATACGTCGCCCAATCCAAGGCAAGTGCTGCGTTGGTGATGCTGACCAATATGCCACGGGCTAGCCAAAACCTCACGACTGGTCGCGCCAGACGCCGATGGATCCCACTGCGCTTTGCGTGTCCGGCAGTTTCCGTCGTCCCAAAACCCATATCTTCGCTCTCCCCGCCCCACCATGATGGACAAACACACTTCCCCAAGCGTAGCTGAACCGGATCAACATACAATCAGTCGCGCCGCCAAAACGTGACGGGCAGGGAAGGCAAAAACAATGAGTGAGCACGGTTACGAAGCCGGACGGTTAAACCTACCATTCGTCGGCATCAGTACGTTTGGAAAACGCCCTGTCGTGACCGATTGGAACGACTTTTCTGCCCACTGTGCGGTAATTGGTGCACCCTTCGATGCAGGCACCCAGTTTCGGGCTGGTGCTCGCTTCGGCCCGCGCGCGATCCGTGAAGCGTCGACCCTGTTCTCCTTCGGCCATGCTGGCGCCTATGACCACGAGGATGATGCGGTCTACCTGCCGGCCTCGATCGAGATCGTGGATATGGGTGACGCCGACATCGTCCACACGGACACGGTGCAAAGCCACGCCAACATTCGCCATGCTGTAGAGTGCGCGTTGAAGGCCTGTGCGTTGCCGGTCGTGCTGGGGGGCGATCACTCCATCAACATCCCCTGCATTGATGCTTTTGAAAACCACCCGCCGTTTCATCTTGTTCAGATTGACGCCCATCTCGACTTTGTGGACGAACGCCATGGTGTGAGAAATGGCCACGGAAACCCCATGCGCCGCGCGTCGGAAAAACCGTGGGTCACTGGCCTGTCCCAATTTGGCGTTCGCAACGTCTCGTCCACCGCAAAAGAGGGTTATGACGCTGCTCGCGCGGTGGGATCGGACATTCTGTCCGTCCGCCAGTTTCGTAAGATCGGGCCACTCAGCGCAGCCGACCGCATTCCTGAAGGTGCTCCGGTTTACGTCACAATCGACATTGATGGGTTTGATCCGTCGATTGCAGCGGGAACCGGCACACCCAGCCATGGTGGGTTTTTGTATTATGAAATTTTGGAGTTTCTGCAAAAACTGGCAAAGGACCATCCGGTGGTCGGCATCGATTTGGTGGAGGTGGCTCCAGACTACGATCATTCCGGGTCAACCGCCACGCTGGCCGCGCAAGTGCTGCTTAACTTCTTAGGCTTCATTTATCACGCCCGCCTGCCCGTCGACTGACCATGCTGGTGCACAGCTTGGGCAGACGGATGTTGAGATCTAAGTCGTGGTCTGTTGCACCACGGTTGGATTGCCTGAAAATGAGCCAATTAACCCTTTGATCTAATTTTGTGCAATTTTTAGGCGGAAAGACCGCCATTTTAGCTGTTCGAAGGTCTCTCGCCTGTTGACGGGGCAAGTGCATGTCTGTTCACTCATGGGCAAGGGTTTCTGCACCGACCGAAGGCAGGCGGCCTCACACAAATTGGGGCAGGGGTGGCACGCGCCAGCGGTCTCTTGGATAATCTCGGCAGAATACACGGGTGGCCATGACGTCTGACACAGTGAACGGAACCGGCGCGGACGCATTTGTTCGGTTCGAGAATGTGCAAAAAAGCTATGACGGCGAAATTCTTGTCGTCAAAGACTTGAACCTCGACATTCCTGAGGGCGAATTCCTCACGATGTTGGGCCCATCCGGCTCCGGCAAAACTACCTCACTGATGATGCTTGCGGGTTTTGAACCGGCCACCAATGGCGAGATTTATCTCGGCGGTGAGTCCATAAACAATGTCCCGCCCAACAAGCGCGGCATCGGCATGGTGTTCCAAAATTACGCGCTCTTCCCGCACATGACGGTGGCTGAAAATCTGGCCTTCCCGCTCAAGGTGCGCAAAATGGGCGCCGCTGACATCGAGGCCAAGGTCAAGCGCGCTCTGGAGATGGTGGAGCTGCCGGCAATGGGTGGTCGTCGCCCGGCACAATTGTCCGGCGGTCAGCAGCAACGTGTGGCCGTGGCCCGTGCCCTCGTGTTCGATCCCAAGCTCATTTTGATGGACGAACCACTGGGCGCCCTCGACAAGCAACTGCGCGAGCAGATGCAATACGAGATTAAACACATTCATGAAAATCTTGGTGTCACTGTCGTCTACGTGACACACGATCAGGCCGAGGCGCTGACTATGTCGGACCGCATCGCGGTGTTTAACGACGGTGTTATCCAGCAATTGTCCACGCCGGATGATCTTTACGAGCGACCTCAAAACTCGTTCGTCGCCCAGTTCATCGGCGAGAACAACAAACTGCAGGGCAAGGTGACGAAACTCGCCAAGGGCGTGGCCACGATTGATCTTGATGGTGGCGGCAGTGTCACCGCTGAAGCGGTCAACATCGGTGCGGTGGGTGAGCGCACCACCTTGTCATTGCGCCCTGAACGGGTTGAAATCACGCCCAAGACGGGATCGGTTCCCAACATTCTCGAAGGCGAGATCAGGGAATTGATTTATCTTGGCGATCACATCCGTACGCGGATGAGCATTGCCGGCAATGAAGAATTCATTGTCAAAGTGCCCAACAATGCCGGCCATAAACCGTTGGCTGAGGGCGCTAAGGTAAAGGTCGGTTGGAAAGCGCAGGACTGCAAAGCCCTCGACGCGTTGTCCATCTGATTCAAAAAGAATGCCGGCGGGACCACCCGCCAGCACATCGGTCCGCAGAAATGCCGGGTCAATCCAAAGGGAGACTAAACATGAAACTATCGAAACTTCTTGCATCCTCCGCCGTCGGCGCAGCGATTGCATTCGGTGCCACGACGGCATCTCTTTCTGACACGAAAGAGCTCACTATCGTGTCTTGGGGCGGTGCTTACACCAAGTCTCAGGTAGAGGCGTACCACAAGCCGTTCATCGCTAAGACCGGCGTGAACATCAAGTCGGAAGACTACAATGGTGGTATCGCTGAGATCAAAGCTCAGGTGGAAGCCGGCAACGTGTCTTGGGACATTGTGGACGTTGAATTGTCCGACGCGATCCGCGCCTGTGACGAAGGTCTTTTGGAGACTATTGACCATTCCGCGCTGCCAGCCGGTGCTGATGGTACGCCAGCAAAAGAAGACTTCATCGAAGGCACGCTTTACGATTGTGCTGTAGCTAACATTATCTGGACCACGATCTACGCCTACGACAAAACCAAGATCACGGGCGATGTTCCTACCACTATGGCCGACTTCTTCGACCTCGCGAAATTCCCAGGCAAGCGTGGCCTGCGCAAAGGCGCGAAGGTCAACCTCGAATTCGCTTTGATTGCCGACGGCGTGGCCGCGAAGGACGTGTATGACGTGCTCGCAACACCGGAAGGTGTGGACCGTGCGTTTGCCAAACTCGACACCATCAAGTCCGAAGTTGTCTGGTGGGAAGCCGGTGCTCAGCCGCCACAGCTTCTGGCTGACGGTGAAGTGGCGATGACCACTGCCTATAACGGTCGTATCTTCAACGCCGTTGCCGGTGAGGACAAGCCGTTTGAGATCGTTTGGGACGGTCACGTCTGGGACTTGGACCTGTGGGTGATCCCCAAAGGTGCTAAAAACAAAGAGACCGCGCTGGAGTTTTTGAAATTCTCCACGCAGACCGAGCAGCTCGCTGCCCAGGCCTCTTACATCTCCTACGGTCCTGCCCGTAAATCCTCGGCACCCCTTGTTGGTAAATATTACAACAAAGACATCGACATGGGTCCTCAGATGCCAACCGATCCGGCAAACCTGACAAACGCGGTGCAAAATAACTTTGAATTCTGGGCGGACAATTCCGACCAGTTGACCGAGCGCTTCAACGCTTGGCTCGCTAACTAAGCAGTACTGAGAGAAAGGCGCGGATCATACGGTTCGCGCCTTTTTCCTCTCCACCCGGACTGACTTTAGACTGACCTGCCAAATGCCCAATTTGGTGCAACGGAATTTTCGGCGGTGCTCAATTGCCGCCCATCAGGGGCCTTCATGACCGACGCAACACTCTCCGCTCCTGATACGATCAACCGACCGGCTCCAGCCTCCCAAGCACCTTTGGTGACGGCAGACGGTGTTCCCCTCAAACTCAAGCTCGCACGCACAACCCGCCGCATGAAAATGCAGGCCTTCCTGCTCACTTTGCCTCTGGTGTTGTTCCTGTTGATTTCCTTCGTTTTTCCAATCGGTTCCATGTTGTTTCGTTCGGTCCACAATCCGACCGGCTCCGCCGTTGTTCCCAACTTTGCTGTGGCTATCCAAAACTGGGATGAACAAGGAACGCCGCCAGAAGAAATCATCGAAATTTTTGTCAAGGACCTGTCCGCCGCAGCTAGAAACCGCGAAGTGGGCAAGACTGTGGGCAATCTCGCCACCCGCGTGAATTATGAAATTCCCGGCTCCCGCAGTCTGTTTACGCGCACAGCGAGACGGATAAGAAATCTGCCGGACCCGCCTTACAAAGAGGCGCTCTTCGCCATCGATGATCGGTGGGATAATCCGGCACTCTGGACCACCCTCAAGCGGGTGTCGCAAGACTACACGATTTCATTTTATCTAGCGGCCACGGACCGCAAATTCGACGCGGCTGGCAATATCGTGCGCGCGGATGAACTCTACCGCATTTATCTGCCCATCCTCTGGAAAACTATCTGGCTATCGGCGCTCATAACGGCGCTGTGTTTTTTGATCGCCTATCCGGTGGCCTATCTGCTTTCCACCTTGCCGTTGAGGACGTCCAACCTGTTGATGATCCTCGTGCTGCTGCCGTTTTGGACGTCGCTTCTGGTGCGCACATCCGCCTGGATTGCGATGTTGCAGAAAGAAGGCGTGATCAACAATGTACTGGTCTATCTCGGTTTCATATCCGATGCCGGGCGCATCCAGATGATCTACAACGCTACCGGCACGGTGGTTGCCATGGTGCACATCCTGCTGCCGTTTATGATCCTGCCGCTCTACTCCGTCATGAAAACCATCCCGCCCAGTTACATGCGTGCGGCACGATCCATGGGCGCATCCGGCACCTACGCGTTCACGCGGGTCTATTTCCCGCAGACCATACCGGGCATAGCTGCGGGCACACTGCTCGTGTTCATCCTGGCGATTGGCTATTACATCACACCAGCCTTGGTGGGCGGCAATGATGGTCTGCTGATTTCAAATCTGATCGCGGGTCACATCCAGCGGACGCTCAACTGGTCTCTCGGTGCCGCGCTGGGCACGATCCTGCTGGTGGTCGTCTTAGTGCTCTATTGGCTCTACAACCGACTTGTCGGTGTCGACAATCTGAAGTTCGGATGAGGGCGCAAAGATGACACTTGCAGAACGCACCAAGACTCCGGGCTTTATCGCACTCGCTATCGCCGTTGTGGTGTTCTTACTGATGACCCAGTCTTTGGCGGGCACGATTGGCTTCGCGCTGATTTTTGGCATTCCCCTGTTTGCCATGAGCAAATTGCCGCCTTACGCCACCACCAAGGATAAGATCGGCCAATATGTCTTTTTGACCGCCTGCACGATCATTTTCATTTTCCTGATCACGCCAATCTTGGTCATCATTCCGCTTTCGTTCAACGCCGAACCCTATTTCAGCTTCACAGAGGGCATGATGTCCCTCGATCCGGCTGCGTATTCTACGCGTTGGTATGCGGATATTGTCCGCTTTGGGATGACGGCACCGGACGCGGTTGAAGGCTGGTGGACGGATATGTGGAACAACGCCACATGGATTCGCGCTTTTCGCAATTCCTTCTTTTTGGCCATTGTTTCTACTTTGTTGGCCACCGGCTTGGGCACGCTTGCCGCGCTGGGCCTATCGCGCCCAGAGATGCCGTTCCGGTCGGCGATCACCAGCCTATTGATTTCCCCCATGATCGTCCCATTGGTTATCACGGCAACCGGCATGTTTTTCTTTTACGGTGGCACGATGCAGGGGGTCATCCCCGGATACGAGGGCGGTTTGGCCAAGACCTATCTTGGTCTGGTGTTGGCCCACGCCACGCTGGGCGTGCCTTTTGTGATCATCACAGTCACCGCAACGCTGTCCGGTTTTGACCGCTCGCTCATCCGCGCGTCCCAAGGGTTGGGCGCTAACGGGTGGACGACGTTTGTGAAGGTCATCATGCCGCTGATTACGCCGGGCATGATCTCGGGCGCATTGTTCGCGTTTATCACATCGCTGGATGAGGTTGTTGCTGTGATCTTTATGGCCGATGTGGATCAGCGCACGATCCCGCGTCAGATGTTCTCCGGCCTGCGGGAGCAGATCAGCCCAACCATTTTGGCTGTGGCAACAATTCTCGTTATGATGTCGATTGCGCTTCTCACCACGGTGGAATTGCTGCGCCGCCGCTCGGAACGTCTGCGGGGCCTCTCACCGGGCTAAGGTCCTGACTTTTAGGGTAGATCGCGGAAAACTTTAGAAGCTAAGTCCCGGCCCAACTGGACAGTACCTCTTCAAAGCCTAGCGGTTTTAGATCCGTTACGGGAACAGTTGGAGTATGTCCGTCATAGCGAGGCGCTGGAGCCGGTTGCAGCACGCTGCCACTCGACTGGAAAACACCGCGTTTTTGGTTGTGGGAGTGGCCGGTGACTTCATCCATGGAAAGTACCGGCGCAAAACAAGCGTCGCTCCCTTCAAACACTTCCTCCCATTCTGCCCGCGTCTTCGAGGCAAAGGTTTTGGTGAACAACGCCTTCAAGCCGGCCCACGCATTCGGGTCATGACGACGGGCGAGAAGCGGATCGTCCAAAGCCAGTTTTTCGATTAACTCGCGCCAAAAGGGTTCTTCAATCGCGCCGATGGCAATCCATTGCCCGTCCGCCGTTTGATAAGTGCCGTAGTAAGGCGCGCCGCCGTCCAGGAAGTTCTCGCCGCGCCCGCTGCCCCACATGCCCTGCGCTTTGAGGGCAAACGGCATCGTCATAAGCAGAGCCGCACCTTCCACCATGGCTGCGTCCACGACGCAGCCCTTGCCGTGCAATTTGGCGGGCAACAGGGCCGCGCAAATACCGTAGGCGATCAGCATCCCACCGCCGCCAAAATCCCCCACAAGGTTCATGGGCGGCACCGGCCCGCTTTCCGGTGTGCCGATAGCATCCAGTGCTCCAGTCAGCGCGATGTAATTGATGTCGTGTCCCGCCCGAGCAGCAAGCGGACCGTCCTGTCCCCATCCCGTGATTCGGCCATAAACGAGGGCAGGATTAAGTGCGTGACAATCCTGCGGTCCCAGCCCCAAGCGCTCGGTCACGCCGGGGCGAAACCCTTCGATCAGCACGTCCGCTTTTGCGATCAAAGCGAGCGCTTTGTCCCGGTCTTCGGCAGTCTTAAGATCAAGCTCAACCTTACGGCGACCGCGCAAGATGGGATCGCTGTCGGACCGCGCGGTGCCCACGTCGCGCCCACCGGGTTTTTCGATGCGTACAACGTCCGCCCCATGATCCGCCAACATCATCGCCGCGAAGGGTCCAGGACCGATGGAGGCCAGTTCGACCACGCGAATGCCTGCCAGCGGCAACGTTGGCGAAGAGTACGGTTCAGCCATGGATACGTCCGTCAGTTGTTGGCGCGCCGCTCTTCCGAGGGCGAGCAATCGAAGTGATTGCGATAGCTTTGGGCAAAGTAGGAATGGGAGGTAAAGCCGGTGGAAAGCGCCACATCCAAAATGGGAGCATTGGTGTGGCGCAGCAGTTCCCGCGCCCGCTCCAACCTTACAGACATATAATAGCGCCCCGGCGTACAGGACAGATGCCGCAGGAATAGACGTTCCACTTGTCGCAGAGAAAGTCCGACGCGCCGCGCGATCTCCAGAGCCGATAAGGGCTCCTCAAGGTGCTCGGCCATCAGTTCAACGGCCCGTTGCAGTTTTTCAGATTTCCCGCCCAAGTCCCGTTCCGGTCCCACACGCTGGCGGTCCGTATTGGTGCGAATGCGTTCATGTTGAAACTGGTTGGCCACTTCATTGGCAACCCGTGCGCCAAAGTCCTCATCGATAATGTGCAACATCAAGTCGATGGACGTTGTCCCGCCCGCAGATGTATAGCGGTTGCGATCCACTTCAAACACGTGGCCGGTGCAGTTGGCGTCGGGATAGGCTTCTTGAAACGAAGCGCGGTTCTCCCAATGGATTGTACAGGCGTATCCGTTCAAAAGGCCCGCTTGTCCTAGAATATGCGTTCCAATGGACAGTCCTCCCATGGCGCCACCACGCCGGGCCCGCTCCCGTAACCGTGCCAGCAAGCGCGGTTGGCCGGGCACTTCCAGCCGGTAGCCTGCGCATACAAACAGGATGTCACACTTTCCCAGACTGTCGATCGAGTGTTCCGCTTCCACAATCATATCGTTGGATGCGGTTACCGGTTCCCCGTCGATGGACACCATGCTCCAGGAGTAGAATGGCCGACCCACCAGACGGTTGGCCGCGCGCAATGGGTCTATGGCGGCGGCAAGACACAGCATGGAGAACTTGTCGATGGCCAAAAAAGCGAAGTGACGCCCCTCTTGCTCGCCTTCAATCACCACCTGTTTGCTGGGCTCGTTCATATGACGGATCGTCAGAAAACGGGCACGTCAGCGCCGGCAGTTCGGCAGGCTGCGGTCAACGTGTTAGCCATCAAAAGGGCGATGGTCATGGGGCCAACGCCACCCGGCACGGGGGTCGCGTGAGCCGCATTTTCCAAAACTCCGGCATAGTGGGCGTCTCCGGTCAACCGGGTTTTGCCCTCGCCCCGCTCCGGCGCGGGCACGCGGTTGATGCCGACGTCGATTACGGTCGCGCCGGGTTTGATCCAGTCTGCCTGCACCATTTCCGGTCGACCCACGGCGGCCACCACGATATCGGCGGTGCGGCAAAGCGCTGGCAGGTCCTTGGTGCGGCTGTGGGCAATCGTCACCGTGCAGTTGGCCCCCAAGAGCAAATTGGCCATGGGCTTGCCCACAATGTTCGACCGACCAATCACAACAGCGCTGAGGCCTGAAAGGTCATCCCCCAAAACGCGACGAATCAGGATCATCGAACCTGCCGGTGTGCACGGCACAAAAGCCTCGGAAAGATCGCCAGTGCCCAGTCGCCCCACATTCATGTAGTGAAAGCCGTCCACGTCCTTGTGCGGTGCAATGGTCTGGATGACTTTTTTATCATCAATGTGGGACGGCAAAGGCAGTTGAACCAAGATGCCGTGGATCGCGGGGTCATCATTCAGCGCGCGCACATGGTCCAATACGGTTGCTTCGCTGCTGTCTGCGGGCAGTGTGTGTTGCACGGAATGAAACCCGCACTCCTTCGCTTTCTTACCCTTGGACGCCACGTAGACTTGGCTGGCCGGGTCTTCACCCACGATGATCACCGCCAGGCCCGGCTGCAGCGCATGGGACGCCATGAGTGCCTCGCAACCCTGCTTGACGGTTTGAACGACCGTCTCTGCAACCAGCTTCCCGTCTATGCGTTTCCCTGCATCGTCCATTGGTGAAGTCCAAATCGGTGTGTATCAGACGGGGACTTTGTCAAA
>JBCBYZ010000029.1:0-28408 GCA_039815595.1 Pseudomonadota bacterium
CGAGCAGTGTGAGCAGGGACGTTCCCGAAGCACCAACACCCAGCCCGATCAGCGCAAACGCAACAACACTGAGCGCAATACCACCCCAAACGGATGTGCCCATAAGGCCCGTACCGACGGCAGCCAGCGCCCCGCCAATGGCTAACACGGCCATGCCGCCAATGATCCATGGTGTACGGCGGCCACCGACATCCGAGCCGTAGCCCCAGCGCGGACGGGTCATTTGAATGGCATAGTGCAACGCCACCAGTGCACCCGGCACGACGGCGGCCAGCGCGTATTCCACAACCATAATCCGGTTGAGCGTCGACGTCGTCAAAACCACAATGGCACCCAACGCAGTCTGCACGAGGCCCAGCCGGATGATCCCTATCCAAGACAGGGGTGCAACAGTATTGCCCTCATGTGTCTTGGCAGAGTGATCGGTCTGCCTAGTCTTTGATTGATGTTCCACTTCGGCTCCCTCAAGCGACACGTGTTAGCCTCCACCACTCATCAAAGTGATGATGGGTTTAGTGAGCGCGGCAACGGTTTGAGCACTGCCTTGCATATGCGAGACGCCAACTGCGCTGATCATCATGCCAGAGACGAAGAAAACGGTGCCCGTACCGTTGTAGAGCGCGGCGTTGCGGCGCGGGTTCAGCAGCAAAGAGATGTCATCCAGCAGGTAACGCACCATAAGCCAGACTTGGATGCCCAAGACCGCGGCGACACCCAGCGCAAACCAGTGAAGCCCCCAAGCAACCAAAAGTGCGACCACCACGACCTGCGGCACCGCCATCATGATGCTGGCGACTCGCGCCGCACGATCGGCGCCCAACTGAACAGGAAGTGTGCGCACGCCCATCCGCTTGTCACCCAGGACAGACTTGAAGTCGTTTAGGGTCATAATGCCGTGGGCACCGATGCTGTAGAGCGCGGCCAAAACCAGTATGCGCCAGTCGGGCATGGTGCCCAGCATAACGGCTGCGCCGGTAAACCACGCCAAGCCTTCATACGAGATGCCGCAAGCCGCATTGCCCCACCAACCGTTCAGCTTCAAACGCAGGGGCGGTGCGCTATAGGCCCAAGCCAAAATCAGTCCCACAACCGTCGCTACCAACACCAACGGCCCAAGCGCAAAGCCTAGGGCAAGCGAAAGGGCAGACCACAGGATTGCGATGTAAAATCCGGTTTTGCCCGGCAAGCGTCCGGAAGGGATCGGCCTGTCCGGCTCGTTGATCGCGTCCACATGGCGGTCGCACCAGTCATTCATGGCTTGGCTTGACGCGCAAACGAGTGGCCCCGCCAACACAACACCGCCCGCTACCAGTGTCCATCGGTCCCAAACGGGAGCACCGCTGGAGACCACGCCACAGGCGAAAGCCCACATCGGTGGAAACCACGTAATCGGCTTGAGCAGTTCCAGCGCGGCCCAAAAGGTGGGGATCGGCCCGGCAGAAGATGCGCGCACACCGGACGTGTCCGCAGGACCTTCAGGAAAGGGATCAGGTGCCAAAGTCATGCCGGACGATAGAAACCGTCGGGCAAAGTGTCAATTAAAATTGACGCTTATGACTGTCCAATTTGACTGACCAGCCTGTGATCGCAAAGACCTATGCTCAAAGCTCTTCCCCATCTGCATCACGGGCGAGCTTCGCATACAAGCTTTGGCGCGAAAGACCCAGCATCCGGGCCGCCGACACGCGGTTGCCCTTGGTCAGTTCCAAAGCTGTCTCTATGCACAACTGCTCAATCAGCCCGGTGGTTTCCCGCACGATGTCCTTCAACGGCATGTGACCAACAAGATTGGTGATCTGCTCGTTGGTTCGTGCCACCACGTTCTCCGCACCATCCTTCTGGAACGATGGACCGGACGCTTGCCGCACGAGAAAGCCAAACAGTTTCGTGCCATTTTGATCGATGAGCGTGGCGGAAATTTCAACGCTTTCCGTTCGGCCAAACGGCCCGCGCAGCACGGTTGCAAACCGGCGCACCAACCCGTGCTCCTGCACATTGGCGATCAGCACATTGCAATCAACGCCGGGACGCTCAAACCATGTGTCCAGCAACTGCCCTTCCGCAGCATGGCTGCTGGACAGACCCAAAAGGGTGGCAAAGGCGCTGTTACACGACAGGACCATGCGTTGATCATTGGTGACCAAAAACGCGTCGGGCATGTTTTCCACCAGATCGAGCGTGTGCCGCTCAACCGCATAGGTTAGCGGCACGACATTGCCGGAATCTGATTCCAACCGCAAAAGCAGATGGGCACTGCGCTCCTGATGGAAACGCGATGCATGAATGGCGATCTGCTGCCCTCCGCGCATTTTCAACGTGATGTCCCGAGTGCCGTTTTCTTCCAACGAGGCCCGCAGCAGCTTATGCAGCAATTCTGCTTCTTCGCTGTCAAAAAGCTGGGTCAGCTTACCGCCTGCAGCCTTGCGCTCGCTCATACCCAACACGCGCTGCGCCGCCGGATTGATGTCGATCACTTTCAAAGAGGCAGCTTCCACCAGGATTTGCGGAACATCTGCCAGTTGGAACATCGTGCGGTAGCGCATCTCTTCCGAACGCAAACGCGAAAACTCACGCTCCATCGAAAGCTGCGAATTCATCAACCGTTGCTGCATCGCCGCCAAACGGGACAGATCGCGGCCAAAGGCAACAATCTTGCCGCTATCACCCAGCCGGACACAGGTGTAGCGAATGGGCGCGTCATCGCCCTTGGGGAGAGAATGGTTCACTTCGCGCGGCTTGATCGGAACCTGTTCATTCGCCTCAGCCAGGATCGATGCGATCTTGCTCTCGCTTTCGGCGGTCACGATCTCGATCCATTTGCGGCCGGTCCAACTCTTGGCACCACCAGACAACAGCTTTTCTGAAGCAATGGCAGCGTCTCGAATGACCCCGTCGGCGTCTACAATCAATGTGATTTCGCTGGCCTGCGCCAACACTTCCGCTGCATCAAGAGCACTGACGCCTTTGAAATGCGTGTCAGCATGCGCAAATCGCGCAGTGACGGATTGGGAGATTTGGTCGTCCAAAGGTCCATGTCCCTTTTGAACACCGGCTCCCAAACGGTGCATGAGGTTTAGTTTTGACATTCCGGCGACCCAGCCCGATTCAGCGGGACGCAGTTTTATACATTTCAACCGTCACTTCAAACGACGGATGCACGACGTCAACCCAGTTTCCGCAGATAATCCGCGGTCGATCTTTGACCCATCAGGGCCGCTTTTTTGCTCGACACCAGCCCTATTCGTCAGGCTTGGTCGAAATGTGCGTTTCATCCCTCGGCATCCGCTCAAACAAATCTCTAGTCAGCGAAAGCGCTTGACGGGCGTCCAGAGCGATCCCCTCTACCGGCAGCGTTTCCACCAGCTTTGGGTTCGATTGCACCAAAGGACCACCGATCACCACGGCCAATCTCTTATTCATACTGCCGGCCCGTATGGACACGATCAGCTGCCGCATCGCGGACAATTGCGATTCGTGGGCCAGTGAGAGACCAACGATATCGTAGTGACGCTCCCGAACCTTTCGAACCAGCGAAGCGCCGCTTTCGGCCATCACAATGCCCACATCCCACCCGTCGGCCCGCATAAACTCTTCAACGATGGCAGCGCCAAACAAATGATTCTCACCCGGATAAGGGGCAATCATCATCGTGCCGCCGGCAATCTTCGGCTTGATCTCCGCGTTCAAACGATCGGAAAAACGATGCAACACAGAGTGTAGCGTCGCCATGCCCAATGTGACCTCGGAAAACGAAAGATCATCATCGTCCCAACGTTGACCCAGCGTGACTGCAGCCGGGCTAAACAAAGACAGGATCAGATCACCAACTTGGTGACCAAACGCAATATACTCATCAACCTGCGCACAAACCGCTTCAAACGAGCCGTCCAAGATCAAAGCGACGAAGTTCGTCACATCATCTTCCAACAGCGCTGGAGCCTTTTTGGGCTTCATCGTTTTGGTTTCACGCCTCCGTCGTAATCCAAGCTCGTTGTCTTGGTCTAAACCGAAATCACTGCATTGCGCGTTCAATGTGCCCGCAGCAGGCTTTGGAAGCAAAGCCTTTTGCATCTCAGTGAACTCAATATGCGCCAACAGGGCCGAGACGACCTCCAGCCGTTCCGGGTCAGGAGTGATCGCGTCGTCCTGATTGTGCGACCCCGTCATATTCCAAACATCCTCCTCACAGGCCCCTCCAGGCCTTTATGGGAACGTGTAGGACACCCCTCAATGAGGGCTGCCGCTCGCTGTACATCACCATGCGCTGACGCCATGTGAATGTCCAGTCTATTTTACGTCAAGTTTGCTTGACACATCTGCTCACCAGCCCGTATCTTTTCGCCACCGGTATCCGAAAAACGACCGGATTTCGGCTAGGAGGGAAGACGTGCCAGACGCCACCATCATCAGGGAAAACGCTGCTGTCAGCGCCCCGCCGCGTGTGCCTGCAGGGCTCTACACGGCCGAGGAGCGGGTTCGTCGTGATGAGACGGTTTGGACCTTGGTTCAGGGGCTTCTGGCACCGTTCCAATTCCTCGTTTTCTTGGTGTCGCTTGGTCTCGTTTTTTACACACTGCGGACCGGCGAATTGTACGCCCTGACCACCGCGTCAATCGTCTTCAAAACGTTGATTTTATACGTGATTATGATCACGGGCGCGATCTGGGAGAAGGTCGTATTCGGCCGTTATCTGTTCGCTCCAGCCTTCTTTTGGGAAGACGTCTTTTCCATGCTGGTCCTGGCGCTCCACACTGCATATCTCGTCGCCCTGTTTACCGGCGCATTGTCTGCAACAGCGCTCCTGTGGCTCGCCTTGGCGGCCTACGGAACCTACGTCATCAACGCGATCCAATTCGTGCTGAAATTGCGCGCTGCACGGCTTCAAATGCATGCGGTTGGCCAGACGGTCAAACAGCCGGATTCGGGGGTTAATTTCAGCTCCCAGAGTGAAACAAAAGCACAGATCGGAGCGGCGGCATGAGCGCTCCTGTGCAAAAAACCACGCTTTTTGATGGAAAAGCCGCCCTGTCCAAATCCGTGGACAGCATAAATGTGGTGCCAAATGTGGGATGTGTCGAACGTCCGATTCTCCACGAACGCGGGCCGCACGAGGTGTTTTGCGGCCTGACCGGCATCATGTGGCTGCACCGCAAAATCCAAGACGCATTCTTCTTGATTGTCGGATCACGCACCTGTGCACATCTCATGCAATCCGCTGCCGGTGTGATGATATTTGCTGAACCCCGCTTCGGCACCGCCATCATGGAAGAGCGGGATCTGGCCGGCATCGCCGATATGAACGACGAACTGGACGGGGTTGTGGCCCGGTTGTTGGAACGTCGCCCGGAAATCCGCCTGCTGTTTCTGGTGGGGTCCTGCCCATCAGAAGTGATCAAACTAGACTTAGACCGAGCTGCTCAAAGGTTGGCAGTTCAGCACAATCCCGACGTGCGCATTCTCAGCTATTCCGGCAGCGGCATCGAGACGACGTTCACGCAGGGTGAAGATGCCTGCCTTGCATCTCTCGTGCCCAGCCTGCCCGCAGAGCCCGACAACGCGCCCGCCACATTGATGGTCGCCGGTGCCCTCGCCGATGTGGTGGAAGATCAGTTTGCGCGCATCTTTGAACAGTTGGGCATCGGCCCAGTGCGCTTTTTGCCTGCGCGTTTGGCTGAAGACATGCCACCGGTTGGGCCCAATACGTTTTGCCTTCTGGCGCAGCCCTTCCTCACCGACACAGCACGCGCGCTGCAAGAGCGCGGGGCGACGATCCTGCAAGCCCCCTTCCCGCTTGGCGCGCAAGGCACCACCGCTTGGTTGAAAACGGCTGCTGACGCATTTGGTGTCGACGATGAAACCTTTGAGGCCGTCACCGCGCCCGCACGGGAGCGCGCCCTTCGAGCAGTGTCACGTCATCGCGAGAACCTCGAAGGAAAGTCTGTCTTCTTCTTTCCTGACAGCCAGTTAGAAATCCCGCTGGCCCGTTTCCTCGCCACAGAGTTGGGTATGGTGCCCGGCGAGGTTGGCACGCCCTACCTCAACCGCACCATCATGGCCCCGGAACTGAACGCGTTGGACGATAGCGTGCGCATCAGCGAAGGCCAGGATGTGGACATGCAACTGGTGCGCTGCCGTGAGGAGCGCCCGGACATCACGGTGTGCGGTCTGGGCCTGGCCAATCCGCTGGAAGTCGAGGGCATGACCACCAAGTGGTCTATCGAACTCGTCTTCACGCCGATCCAAGGCTACGAGCAGGCCGGTGATCTGGCCGAACTCTTCGCCCGTCCCCTCAACCGCAAAACACGTTTGAGGGTCTAAGCGATGCAACTCACCGTCTGGACATATGAAGGCCCGCCCCATGTGGGTGCCATGCGCATCGCAACTGGCATGACGGATCTGCATTACGTGCTGCATGCTCCCCAGGGCGACACCTATGCCGACCTTCTGTTCACGATGATCGAGCGGCGCAAGAAGCGCCCACCCGTCACTTACACGACGTTTCAAGCCCGCGATCTGGGCGGCGACACGTCAGAACTGTTTATGGACTCAGCCCGCGGCGCTTACGCCCATCACAAGCCCGCCGCCATGATCGTCGGTGCGTCTTGCACCGGTGAACTGATCCAGGACGATCCCGGCGGCCTTGCCAAAACACTGGGTCTGCCCGTTCCCGTCATCCCCGTGGAACTGCCCTCTTATTCCAAGAAGGAAAACTGGGGCGCATCAGAGACACTCTACCAACTCGTCCGATCCATCGCTCCATCCGGCCCGGATAAGAGCGCGGACAGCGATGGGCCGTCCTGCAACATCATTGGGCCGACGGCGCTGGGCTTCCGCCACCGCGACGATGTGCGCGAGATCGTGGGCCTGATCGAAGCCATGGGCATCCACGTCAACGTGGTCGCCCCGCTGGACGCTTCCGTGCATGATCTGTTGCTGCTGAAACAAGCCGATTTCAACATCTGTCTTTATCCGGAAATTGGCGACGTCACCTGCCAATGGATGAAGCGCACGTTCAAGCAGCCCTATGTCAAAACCGTCCCCATCGGCGTTCAAGCCACCCGCGAATTCCTGCATGAAATCGCCGCTTTGGCGGGGATTGATGAATCACAATGCGAAGCCTTCTGCCTGGAAAATGAGAGCCGTCTGCCGTGGTATTCGCGCTCCATCGATTCGACCTATCTGACAGCCAAACGGGTCTATCTGTTTGGTGATGCCAGCCATGTCATCGCCATGGCCCGCATTGCCCAGACGGAGATGGGTTTTGAAGTCGTCGGCATGGGCACCTACAGCCGCGAGTTCGCCCGCGATGTGCGTGAAGCGGCAGCCCAGTACGGTGTCGAAGCGCTGATCACAGACGATTATCTCGAAGTCGAAGAGCAGGTTCAGGCGTTGCAACCGGAACTTGTCTTGGGCACGCAGATGGAGCGCCACATCGCAAAGCGCTTGGGCCTGCCATGCGCTGTGATCTCCGCTCCAGTCCACGTGCAGGACTATCCGGCTCGTTACTCACCTCAGATGGGGTTTGAGGGTGCCAACGTCCTATTCGACACGCTGGTGCATCCACTGACGATGGGTTTGGAAGAGCATCTTTTACAGATGTTCCGTGACGATTTTGAGTTCAACGATGAGGCAGGGCCGTCCCATCTCGGCCACAGCACGAAACGTGCGGCAACGTCCGCAGATACATCAGCGCCCACCGAATCTACGGCAAATTCTGCACCAACCGATGGCGCGCCGTCTTGGGCTCAGGATGCCGAAAAAGAATTGCGCAAGATTCCATTTTTCGTGCGCGGAAAGGCCAAACGCAACACCGAAAAATTCGCTGCCGCAAACGGCGTCATAACAATAACGACGGAGACGCTTTATGAAGCGAAATCGCACTTCAGTCGTTAAAGACAAGGCGACCAAAAACACCGAAGTCAACGTCGTGTTGATCACGCTCGACCACAATTTGTCGGGCGCTGTCAGCGAGGCCAAGATCAGTTTGGCCAAGGATTTGCCAGGCCTGAACCTATCCGTCCACGCAGCAACTGACTGGCACGAAAACGATGCCAAATTGCGCGCCTGCAAGGACGATATTGCAAAAGGCGACATCATCGTTGCCTCCATGCTGTTCGTCGAAGAACACGTCAAAGCTGTGATCGACGATCTGACGGCGCGCCGCGACCAGTGCGATGCGATGGTGTGCTGCATGTCCGCAGGCGAGGTGATGAAGAACACCTCCATGGGCAAGTTCAAAATGGACGGCGAGCAAAAAGGCCCGCTTGCCCTCTTGAAAAAACTGCGCGGCAGCAGCGGAAAATCGGAGCCCGGCAAGCACAAAGACCTGAGCAAAACGGCTGGCGAGCGCCAGATGAAGATGCTCAAGCGCCTGCCAAAACTGCTGAAATACATTCCGGGCACGGCCCAGGACGTGCGCACTTATTTCCTAACGCTGCAATATCGCCTTTCCGCCAGTCAGGAAAACGTAGCCAATATGGTGCGCATGTTGGTGGACAAATATGCCGATGGAGACCGCATCGCTCTGCGGGGCAAAACACCTGCGGCTGATCCGATCGAATACCCGGACACCGGCGTCTACCACCCGCTGATGAAGGACAAAGTGTCGGCCAACACCGCTGACCTGCCGATGTTGCCAAACGCCAAGGGCACGGTCGGTTTGCTGCTCTTGCGATCCTACATTTTGTCAGGAGACACCGCACACTATGACGGTGTAATCCGTGCCTTTAACGCTCGCGGCCTCAACGTGGTGCCTTGCTATTGCAACGGCTTGGACAACCGCCCAGCCATCGACGCCTTTTTGAGCGGCGGGGATACCGGCTTAGCCGTTGATGCCGTCGTCTCTTTGACCGGTTTTTCTTTGGTGGGTGGCCCCGCCTATTCCGACGCGCGCGCCGCGTCCGATGCGCTACAAGCGCTGGACGTGCCCTACATCGCAGCCCATGTGACCGAGTTTCAGACACTGGAGACTTGGGAAGCATCGGCCACCGGCCTTATGCCCATCGAAACCACCATCATGGTGGCTATCCCGGAACTCGATGGCTCCATAGCAAGTCAGGTTTTCGGTGGTCGCTCCGTTGGCACAGAAGACGCACCCCGCACGTGCGGCTGTTCGCGCAATCTGGGCACGTGTCCAACCGGCCAAAGCTGTATGCACCCGCATGAGGAGCGCGTCGCAACACTGGTCGCCCGCACCGAGAAACTCGTCTCTCTACGACGCACCAAACGCGCCAAACGCAAGATCGCACTGACAGTTTTCAACTTCCCGCCTAACTCCGGCAATATGGGCAGCGCAGCCTTTTTGGACGTGTTCAGTTCCGTCCATGCCACCCTGTTGAAACTCAAGGCCGAAGGCTACGACGTGGGTGACGTACCCGTTGACGCTAATGCTCTGCGAGACGCCGTCTTGAAGGGCAACAGCGAAGAGTACGGAGCGCTCGCCAATGTCCACGCCACCATCGACGTGGAAGACCATGTTCGTCGCGAGCCGTACCTTACAGAAATCGAGGCGCAATGGGGCCCAGCGCCAGGTCGCGACAACACCAATGGCGGCGCGATCTTCATCCTCGGGAAACAGTTCGGTAACGTGTTCATCGCGGTTCAGCCGGGCTTCGGCTATGAAGGCGATCCGATGCGCCTGCTGTTTGAAAAAGGCTTCACCCCCACACACGCCTTTTCCGCGTTCTACCGTTATCTGCGCGAAGACTACGCCGCCGATGCCGTGCTTCACTACGGCACCCACGGCGCATTGGAATTCATGCCCGGCAAACAAGTCGGCATGAGCGCGGAATGCTGGCCGGATCGTCTGATCAAAGACCTGCCGAACTTCTATCTCTATGCAGCCAACAATCCGTCAGAGGGCACCATTGCCAAACGTCGGTCTGCGGCGACGCTTGTGTCTCACCTCACACCGCCTGTGACACAGGCCGGGCTCTATAAAGGCCTCAACGATCTCAAGTCAGCCCTCGACCGCCTGCGCACCCTGCCGCCGGAACAGGCTGACGATATCGATGCGACGCACCAACTGATCGTGGCGCAGGCCGAGCAGTTGGACTTGCTCGACGGTTTGCCAACAGACAATCGCGATGCGTTCATCGTCGCGTTGACGGGAAAATTGCTCGAACTGGAATACTCCCTGATCCCACAAGGCCTGCACGTGGTGGGCGAGGCGATGGACGAAGATCAGCGGTTGGAAATGCTGACCTTGATCGCCGAAGCCGATGAAACACCATCCCCCGCGACGGAGACAATCGAGGCGATTGTCCACGGCAAAGGCGATGAAGTCGCTGCAGCGCGCGAAAACGTGGCAACGCCTGAAGACGGACTGCTGATTGACAAATTGGTGGAAGCCAACAGCAACCTGTCCCGCAATGAAGAGCTGGATGGCATCGTCACCGCGTTGGACGCCCGCTTCGTGCGCCCGTCTCCTTCCGGCGACTTGATTCGCACACCGGGCATGTTGCCGACCGGTCGGAACATTCACGGCTTTGATCCCTTCAAGATCCCATCAGCCTTCGCAGTCAAAGACGGCGCGATGCAAGCAGCCAAAGTGCTTGAGCGCTACATGGAGGCCGACAACACCCTACCGGAAACTATCGCGGTCGTGCTGTGGGGTACGGATAACCTCAAAACCGAGGGCTCGCCCATGGCACAGGCGCTTGCCTTGCTCGGCGCGCGACCTAGGCTCGATTCTTATGGACGGGTTGTCGGTGCGGAACTGATCCCGCTGGACGAGTTGATGCGCCCGCGCATCGATGTGGTCATCACGCTCTCAGGCATCTTCCGCGACCTCCTGCCCCTGCAAGCGCAGATGATGGCAGAAGCTTGTTACCTGGCCGCCACCGCAGACGAGCCGGCGGAGCGCAACTTCGTGCGCAAACACGCTCTTGCCTATGCGACTGAAAACGATTGCACACTGGAAGAATCCGCCTATCGCGTCTTCTCCAATGCCGAAGGTGCGTATGGTGCAAACGTCAACTTCCTAATCGGTTCCTCCGCATGGACCGATGACGAGGAAATCGCCAACCAATATTCCAGCCGCAAGTGCTTCGCGATTGACCGCAAGGGCAAGACCGCCAACCAATCCAAAGCCTTTGACACGGTGATGGGCCAAGTCGATCTAGCCTATCAAAACCTCGACTCGGTGGAGTTGGGCGTCACAACAATTGACCATTACTTCGACACTCTGGGCGGTATCGCCAAGACAGTCGAGCGCGCCAAAAAAGTGGCAGGCAAACCCGAAGACCTGAAAATTTTCATTTCCGACCAGACCCAAGGTCAAGGGAAAGTCCGTTCCTTGGGCGAACAAGTCAGCCTGGAAACCCGCACCCGTTCGCTGAACCCCAAATGGTTCGAAGGCATGTTGGCCCACGGTTACGAGGGCGTGCGCGAAATCGAAGCCCAAATCACCAACACGATGGGCTGGTCCGCCACCACATCGGGACAGGTGAAACCGTGGGTCTACCAAAAACTGTCGGAGACATTTGTTCTCGACGACGACATGCGCGCCCGTTTGGCCGCGCTCAACCCCGCAGCCTCTTCGCGCATGATCAACCGCCTCATCGAGGCGAGTGAGCGCGACTATTGGCAGCCAGACGCCGAGACACTCGAAGCCTTGCAACAGGCCAGCGACGAAATGGAGGACGCGCTGGAAGGCGTGGAAGGATAAGAGATGAACATTATCGGCCCCAATTCCCACTTCAAAGACAAGAGCCGCCCGCTGCCCGCAGGCATGGATGGCGAAGGCTCGGTGCAAGTAAAGCTCGACGCGCAGATGGATGCTGGAAATGCGAAGGTCTTCGCCGTTTACGGAAAGGGCGGCATCGGCAAATCCACCACCTCCTCCAACCTGTCCGCCGCATTCTCTAAACTTGGCAAACGGGTTTTGCAGATCGGCTGTGACCCTAAGCACGATTCAACATTTACTCTGACCAAAAAGCTGGTTCCAACCGTCATCGACGCGCTGGAGCAGGTGAACTTCCATTCGGAAGAACTGCGCACCGAGGACTTCGTCTACGAAGGCTACAATGGGGTGATGTGCGTTGAGGCTGGTGGCCCGCCTGCTGGCACGGGTTGCGGCGGCTATGTGGTGGGTCAAACCGTCAAACTTCTAAAAGAGCATCACCTTTTAGAAGACACGGACGTCGTCATTTTCGACGTTTTGGGCGATGTTGTGTGCGGCGGTTTCGCCTCCCCGCTTCAACATGCCGAGCGGGCGTTGATCGTCACAGCCAATGATTTCGATTCCATCTTCGCGATGAACCGCATCGCGGCAGCCATCGGCGCGAAATCCAAAAACTACGAGGTGCGCGTGGGCGGCGTTATCGCCAACCGTTCCAAAGACACTGATGAAATCGACCGTTTCTGCGATTCCGTTGGTCTTGGCCGCATTGCGCATTTCCAAGATCTGGATGAAATCCGTCGCTCGCGTCTCAAAAAGTCTGTTCTCTTCGAGATGGACGACACACCGGCACTGGCTGCGGTGAAAGAAGAGTATCTGCGCCTCGCCCAGACCTTGTGGGACGGACAGGACCCCTTCACCCCCACCCCCATGAAAGACCGGGAAATCTTTGATTTCCTCGGGTTCGACTAGGGCACACGGGAGAGCGACGACCATGAGCCTGTCCAATACATATCAAGAGCGCAAAGGCCGGTTGGAAACCTATTTCAACCGCACCGCTGCTGAAAAATGGACCGTACTAACCACCGACGCTCCGGTGAGCGGCATTCGCGAAACCGTACGTGCAGGCCGTGAATCCATGCGCAACACGTTGCTGGAATGGTTGCCTGGCGATCTCAACGGTGCTCGCATTCTGGACGCGGGTTGCGGCACCGGAGCTTTAGCCGTGGAAGCTGCGAGACGCGGTGCGGATGTCATAGGCGTAGACGTATCCCAATCGCTGATCGACGTTGCCAACCACCGCACACCCGCTGATCTCGGCAGCGGCTCTGTGTCCTTCCACACCGGCGATATGATGAGCGCAGAATACGGATCGTTCGACTATATCGTCGCTATGGACTCGCTGATCCACTACCGCATGAGCGACGTGTGCTCCGCGATTGAACAAATCGCACCGCGCGTGCGCGAAAGCATACTCTTCACCTTCGCACCGCGCACACCGCTGCTGGCCGCCATGTGGATGGCGGGCAAAGCCTTTCCGCGCGATGACCGATCGCCCGCCATCGAGCCCCACGCACCCAAACGGCTGATCAAGTCCTTGGAAGATTGCATTGGCGACACTCACCGCATTGGCCGGACGCACCGCGTCTCCACGACATTCTACAAATCGCAGGCGCTGGAACTGATCTGCAAAGGCGGGCCGGACGCATGACCCAGCCGACCAAAGACATTCAAAACGGCACACCACAACAACGCCAGTCCATGGCGCAAATGTGGATGACCGTTGGCGCACGCTTCCTGCCTTTTGCGGATGCGGCCAGCGATGAACTGCCTTTGGGTCGTTTGTTGCGCTTGTCTTTGTTTCAAGTTGCGGTCGGCATGGCAGCCGTCCTACTCACCGGCACACTCAACCGGGTGATGATCCTCGAACTCGGCGTGTCCAGCACGTTAGTTGCGACCATGATCGCCCTGCCGTTTTTGATTGCCCCGTTTCGGGCGCTGATTGGCCACAAGAGCGATACGCATCGTTCTGTGCTTGGCTGGCGGCGCGTGCCTTATATTTGGTTTGGAACGATGATGCAGTTTGGCGGATTGGCGATCATGCCATTCGCACTTCTGCTGCTGCAGTCTCAAACACTGGGCCCAACCTGGGCCGGTCCCGTCGCCGCTGCCTTCGCGTTCTTCTTCACCGGCCTTGGCATCCACACCGTACAAACCGCAGGCCTTGCGCTGGCCACCGATTTGGCACCGGAAGAGACGCGCCCCCGCGTAGTGGCATTGGTCTACGTGATGTTGCTGGTTGGCATGTTTGTGGCCGCCGTCGTGTTTTCACAATTGCTGATGGATTTCAGCGCCAAACGCCTCATTGAAGTCATTCAGGGTGCCGCCGCCGTCACCATGGTGCTCAACGTCATCGCACTATGGAAGCAGGAGCCTCGCCACCGCGCTTTGACCGATGTCAAAACCCCGCGCATGCCCTTTCGCCAGGCGTGGCGCGCATATCGCGAAGACAACCGCTCCGGCCGCCTGTTGATTGCCGTTGCCTTGGGCACAATCGGCTTTTCCATGCAGGACGTTTTGTTGGAGCCTTATGGCGGAGAGGTCTTGGGCCTTTCCGTTTCGCAAACCACCATGCTCACCGCCCTATTTGCTATTGGCACCTTGATCGGTTTTGCCATCGCCGCCCGTTTGATGGGGCGTGGCAAGGACCCTCACCGCGTAGCCGCCTATGGCACATTGGTGGGCGTGGCCGCCTTCACCTGCGTAATTTTCGCCTCCCCGCTCGAATCCGCCAACCTGTTTAGACTGGGGACCGCATTGATCGGCACAGGCGGTGGCCTGTTCGCCGTGGGCACACTGACCGCCTGCATGGCCTTGGCGAAAGCCGATGAAACCGGCGCGGGCTCCGGCCTTGCCTTGGGCGCATGGGGCGCGGTTCAAGCCTCCGCAGTTGGTATCGGGCTAGCAGGCGGCGGCGCAATCAGAGACATTTTTTCAGGCCTTGCCGCGTCCTTCGGCCCGAACTCAGCCCTTGCTGACCCGGCCTTTGGATACAGCGTGGTCTACCACCTCGAAGTCGCATTTTTGTTTGTCGCGCTAGTGGCCATTGGCCCGCTGGTGCGCACCATTTCACCCCCCACACCAACGAAACATGAAAAGATTGGTCTGGCACAACTGCCGGGCTAAGACTGTCTAAAACTGGAGAAACACCATGGCTGAAGTTCTTGGATACATAGATGGAGCGCAAATCGTTCTGTACGCTTTCTGGGTCTTTTTCGCTTTCCTGATTTGGTACCTGCAGGCGGAAAGCCGCCGCGAAGGCTATCCTTTGGAAGATGATGTCACGGGCAACTACAACCGTGATCCCTTTATTCAATTGCCCTCCCCCAAAACCTTCATCCTGCCAAACGGCCACGGTGAGCGCGTCTATCCGCACCCGGAAAACCGTGACACGCGCAAAATCGCAGCGAAGCGGGCGCACAGGACGGCTGGCTCCCCCCTGGTGCCCACCGGCAATCCAATGAAGGACGGTGTTGGCCCGGCAGCGTGGGCAGAGCGTCCTGACTACCCGGATGCCGGCCTCCACGGCGAACCCAAGATCCGCCCCATGAGCGTTTTGGAAGACGTGGCCATCGCATCTGGCGATGCGGACCCACGCGGCCAGAACGTCATGTCAGCCGACAGCGAAATCGTCGGTCAGATCTCGGACGTTTGGGTCGACACAATGGAAAACTATATTCGCTTCCTCGAAGTGAAATTCGGACGCAACACCCGTTTGATCCCGCTGCACTTTGCCAAGCCGCGCAAAGCGTTCCGCGGTGGTGCACCGGAGTACTATGTCCATGCACTGACGGCTGAACAGTTCCGCGATATCCCCAAAACCAAAGAAAAAAACCAGATCACAATGCTCGAAGAAGAGAAGATCATGGGCTATTTCGGTGGTGGCATGCTCTACGCAACACCTGATCGCGCGGAGCCAATGCTGTGAGCCATCACGACGATTTCCAATCGGAACCGATTCCGGGCCTTCCGGCGCGTTTGCCGGAAGGGGAATCAATCTCTTGGCAGGGTCGTCCAGACCCTGCCGCCATCGCCCGCTCGGTGATGCACCGCAACAAGGTTGCAATTTACTTTGCGGCGTTGGTCGGTTGGCGCGTTCTAGTGGGTCTGTATGACGGACGCTCTATCGTGGACATTTTGGGCAATGTGGCCCTCACCGTCGCGCTGGGCGCCGCAGCGCTGCTGATCCTCACCGTGATCGCGCAGGCCGTTGCCAGAACCACGGTTTATACGATCACCAACAAACGCGTCGTCATGCGGATCGGTGTCGCTTTGCCGGTTACGTTCAACCTGCCCTACTCGCAGATCCTGTCCGCCGATCTCTCACGGGGATCCGATGGCACGGGCACGATCGCACTGACGTTAAAAGAACACACCAAGATTTCTTGGGCCATCCTGTGGCCCCATGCCCGCCCTTGGAAACTGGCCAAACCGCAGCCCGCGCTGCGCGCGGTTGCAGACGTCGTGCCGGTCGCCAATCTTCTGGCCGACCACCTGCGCGAAGCCCATGGCGTTGCACAGGCAACCGAAAACGAGACCGCCGCGACCACGAGCGCCAAAAAGACCAGTCCTGCTGCCAACCGCACAACAGCGGCAAGCAAGCTATCCGACCTTGGCACACTCCAACCTGAGGGAGCTTGAACAGGTCAGCGCTTGCCCTGTTCATACACGATTATGAACCACGAAACGCCCATTCCAGAAGACCAACGCACAGACCGGATCACGGGCATCCATCGCTGGCCCTTGATCGCGGCAGCCTGCCTGCCTCTGCTCACCTTGGGCGTCGTGGCTTACTCGCAGGCCACAAAGCCGGAAGTGGCAGCGCAACAGGTGATGATCGAAGCCTCTCGCGATCTGGCCTTCAAAGACCATCCTGGCGGCATAGTGGAAGTGATTGATGCGGCAACCGGCACAACGCTGCGCACGTTTAAACCGGGCAAAGGTGCTTTCCTGCGCCAATCCATGCGCGCATTGGTGACCACTCGCCGCCGCAAGGGCGTTGACCGGTTTGCGCCCTATAGGGTCCAGCGCAGCACCAAAGGCATGCTGTCGATTTATGACCCGCTGACAGACACTTCCATCTCGCTCAACGCGTTCGGAAAGGTGGCGAATGAAGACTATGCCCCTCTGCTGGACATGAAACTCAGCGAAGCGGGAGACCAGACAACCAAACCCACGACTTAACGGCAAAAGGGAGCCAAAAGCCGATGAGAGATTCAAAAACACCAGACCGACGCGGAGGACTTGTAACCCGTCGCAAGTTCGAATTGGACTGCACCGTCGAGATTGAAAACACATTCGAAAGCCTGCACGCACACGTGCGTTTCGATGACGGCACCACAGTTGATCCGGGCGATGAAGTGCTCGTCCACGGCAAGCCCATCGAAGTGCCCTACGGCGAAACCCACAGTGAAAAGCGTCGCGTCACTGTGACCCGCGCCAGCACCATCGAACGTTTGTGGACCCGAGCCACCGGCGATTTCGAATTCATGGAACTGTGCGAATTCAGCTTTTCGGAGGATCGGCTATGAACGCCCACACCAAACCGCCCCGCGCCGCCCGTCCCGTCACGCTGGACGAACAAAACCAAACCACCAAGATGGCGCACGAAACCACGCTCTTGCAGCCGAGGTTCTACACCACCGATTTTGATGAATTGGACAAAGTAGACGTCTCCAGCGTGCGTGAAGAATGGGACGTGCTGTTGCAGCAAATGCGCGACGACCCAAACAAGGGCCACTTCAAACGCAATGCCGATTGGGATGAGATCGATCTTGAATCCTATGACGAACCGCTGCGCAAAGAACTGGTGGACTTTCTCGTCTCTTCCCTCACCGCCGAGTTTTCCGGTTGCGTACTTTACAAAGAGATGAAGCGTCGGGGCACCAACCCGGACATCAAAGAACTCTTCGCTCTCATGAGCCGCGATGAAGCCCGCCATGCCGGTTTCATCAACGATGCGCTGCGGGACTTCGGCATCGGTGTGAACCTTGGCTTTTTGACCAAGGCGAAAAAGTACACCTACTTCCGGCCCAAATTCATTTTCTACGCGACCTACCTGTCTGAGAAAATTGGCTACTCACGCTACATCCAGATTTTCCGCCACTTCGAGAAGCACCCAGAGAAACGCTTCCACCCGATTTTCAAGTGGTTCCAGGAATGGTGCAATGACGAGTTCAGTCATGGCGAAGCTTTCTCGCTTCTCATGAGGGCTGATCCCAAGCTGCTGAAGGGCCACAACAAACTGTGGATTCGCTTCTTCCTGTGCGCAGTCTACGCCACCATGTATGTGCGGGACCATGCGCGGCCGGAATTCCACAAAGCCATGGGCATCAATATCGAAGAATACGATATGAAGGTGTTTGCAACCTGTAACGAGATTTCCAAGCAGTGCTTCCCGATCGTGTTGGACATCGACAACCCGACCTTCTTGACAGTCTTGCGCAAGCTAAACGTCATTTCAGAGAAAATGGCCGCGGCTGATCGTAAGGGCGGCATGCTAAAGCCGGTCCGCAAGGCGTGGCTGGGGGCTGCTGCCTTTGGCAACTTCGTGCGCCTCTACACCATGCCCACCAAGAAAAACGAAATCCCGGCTTTGAGCCGTCTTCAACCCACTTGGTAACGCATCCGTTTGGGCCGGACATTCGTTCGGCCCAACATCTCTCAATCATCAGACCGAACCGTTCGATGCAAGATAAGGCTTAAGACCCAACCAGATGTACGATTTCATCGTCCCAATACTGCTGGTGGTTTTTGTGTGGTGGGCCTCCACCGCAGCCGTACTGTGGTTTTCCGCAGGATCGGCCGACAGCATCCCGGGCCGTTTGATGATCGCAACACTCTTGGCAGCCGCCGGGTTTGCCGCCGTCATAGCAGCCCCTTCGTTCGAGGGCTGGTATCATCCCCTCGTCTCGTTTGCCGGCGCATTGGCGGTTTGGGCTTGGGTGGAATTTACCTTCCTCACAGGCCTTTTGACCGGCTCACGGACGGAACCCTGCCCCGCCAACATCAGTGAGTGGACCCGGTTTCGCCTGGCCTTCCGCACCATCAACCACCACGAATATACGTTGGTAGCGGCGCTGATTGTGATCGGTTTGTGCGATTGGCTGGCCAGCACTGCCGAAACTACTCTTTGGGCGGTGGCATTCTTCGGTGTGCTCTGGCTCATGCGCATCAGCGCAAAACTCACGATTTTTAGCGGTGCGCCCAGTTTCGGTCTAGAGATGATGCCCGCCCCGATCGCGCACATGAAAAGCTATTTTCGCAGTGACCGCATCGGCCCGGTTTTTTGGGTCTCGACGGCGGTCTCCACCGGCGTTCTTGTCGCGGGCGTCGCAGCTTTTCAAATGGGTTTGGTTGACCCAGATCAACGTGTGGGCGCGGCCATGTTGTTAAGTCTGTTTGCTCTGGCGGCGCTTGAGCATTGGATGATGATTCTTCCCATAACGGACACGGCTCTGTGGACCTGGGTGAAACCAAAAGACGACGGACAAAAACTGGCCGTAACACCGCGCACCCCAGTGGCGCAAAAAACGACATCAAGATCGGTTCAACCGACGAAAATAGTACGCGCCACTGGCGCAAAACCGCTATAACAGCGACACGGAAGACGGAGTGAAGACGTGAATTTTGAAGAGTTTTTCGCCAGCGAACTGGCCAATCTGAAAGACAACGGCAACTACCGCGTCTTTGCTGATCTCGAACGCAAAAAAGGCCAATTTCCCAAGGCTGTACAACACGCCGAGGGCGGCGCGCGCGACGTAACAGTGTGGTGCTCCAACGACTATCTGGGCATGGGCCAGCATCCAGACACGCTGGAAGCGATGAAACAGGCCATCGACAAATGCGGCGCAGGCGCGGGCGGCACGCGCAACATCTCTGGCACCAACCACTATCACGTGCTGCTGGAGCAAGAGCTTGCCGACCTGCACAACAAGGAAGCGGCTCTCATGCTCACCTCCGGATACGTGGCCAACTGGGCCGCGCTCGGTACGCTGGCGTCCCGCATCCCCGGTTGCGAAATCTATTCGGACGCGGACAATCACGCATCCATGATTGAAGGCATCCGTCACTCACGGGCGCCTAAGAACATTTGGAAGCACAACGATCCCGAAGATCTGGATCGCAAACTGTCCGCCGCTGACCCGTCTACTCCGAAGCTGGTGGCTTTTGAATCGGTCTACTCAATGGACGGCGACATCTGCCCGATGGATGAAATCTTGTCCGTTTGCGAAAAGCATGGCGCCATGTCCTATCTCGACGAAGTTCACGCTGTTGGCCTCTACGGGCCGCGCGGTGGCGGCATCGCGGAGCGCGAAGGTCTTATGGACCGTGTGACAATCATTCAAGGCACGCTGGGCAAAGCCTATGGCGTGATGGGCGGTTACATCGCCGGTTCCGCAAATATGGTGGACTTCGTCCGCTCGTTTGCTTCGGGCTTTATCTTTTCAACAGCCCTGCCTCCGGCGCTCGCAGCCGGGGCACGCGCTTCAATTCAGCACCTCAAGCAGAGCGATTTTGAGCGTCAGCGCCAACGCCGCAACGTCCGCATTCTGCGCGAACGTCTGGACGCTATCGGCATTCCCTACATGAAGAACGAAAGCCACATTGTACCGGTCATGGTGGGCGATCCAAAGAAGTGTAAATTCATCTCAGATCTGCTCTTGGACAATTACGGCATCTACGTTCAGCCGATCAACTATCCAACCGTGCCGGAAGGCACTGAACGGCTGCGGATCACACCATCCCCCATGCACACGATGGACGACATTGACCATCTCGTAGGCAGCCTTTCAGAGCTTTGGTCGCAATGCGCTTTGGCTCGCGCCGTCGCATAGGCCTAGTATGCTGGACACGATTTATGATTTGACGCCGGATGCGCCGCACGGCCCCGATGCGGACGCACAGGACACTTGCGACCTGCCCGCATCCAATCCGGCGATCATGATCCCGGCCATCCGCGCCGATGGAACCTTGTTTCCGATTGAAAAGATCGAAGCCCATAAGGTCGGCCAGCACCACTTGGCAATCTCGGTCTTCGTGTTTGACGGGGAACGCCTGCTGATCCAACGCCGCGCGATGGACAAATATCATTGCGGCGGCCAATGGGCGAACACCTGTTGCACCCACCCCCATTGGGGCGAAACGGCGGAAGATGCGGCTTCACGCAGGCTCAATGAAGAACTCGGTTTCACACTGCCCATCTCCCACCGGCGCACGGTGGAATATTCCGCCGACGTGGGCAATGGACTGTGGGAACGCGAGCGTGTCGACATGTTTCGCGCGGAAGCACAGCGAAACGAACTGATCATCCCGTTCAATGAGGATGAAGTTTGCGACGTGAGATGGGTCACGCCGAAAGAGTTGCGCCAAGACATTGCAGCCAATCCAAGCGACTACACGCCGTGGTTCCGCATCTATGTGAACCGCTATCCGGAGCTGGATTTTTAGACTGCGCCGTTTCCTTCAGACGCGGGTCCAGAAAACAAAAACAGTCAACTACCTTGGTCAGCCGTCGCGATAGGCTTTCCAACTGGCCAAAGTCGGAACCAGTTGCGGCACCTGTTTTTGGTAATCGCGATAGGCACTGCCAAAGCGGTCCGTCAAATCACGCTCTTCCAACCGGACAACGAAGGCCAGTCCTGCCAGAGACAGCAGCCCCACGAAATACACCCCCGCATAGTTTGCCATCAGCGCCCAGCCGATCAAACCGATGGCCACCATCAAATAGCGCGGATGACGCACGAGCTTGAACGGTCCGGTTTGAATGAGAGCTATATCTTTCCCCGACACTTCTGGCACCCCTGCGAAAGTAGAGAAATCCAGCGCTTTTTTGATCGGTCGCCACAGCAAGAACGACAGGCCGTAAACGATGGCGCCAAGACCAAACAGGACGATGTTACCACCCAGATCAACTCCAACGAGTGTGGCGCGATACGCAGCCGCAAGTCCCCCGGCCAACAACATCGCCAGCAGGGCGGCGCTGTAGGCGTAGACCGGTTTTTGACTGCGCCAGAAGCGGGACCCGCCGTGGATCGTGATCCAGAAGGCCAATACGACGGGCAAAATGACCACCACGCCCACACCAAGGATCATGCGTAACGTATCCATTTCACCCTTTGAAAAATGCGTGCTGCGCTCAACCTCAAACTGCGCCATCGGTTGCATTTTTTCCAATAATTTCTTTGTCTTGGCTCTCAGAAAGAGTACCTTGTGCCCATCAAAACCAACGGCACAGCCGGGCACATCTCGATGCAGGATCCAACCATACGTCAGATTATTGACGGCATGCCTTCGCGCTTCCATGCGGAGGCGGCTGGCGATGTCGATGTGGTGCTGCAATTCCATCTGTCCGGGCCGCAGGGATGCGATTTCTACGCGGCGATTGCCGACCGGGCGTGCGAAGTTTTTGACGGCATCCATCCTTCACCCACGTGCACCATGAAGATGTCGGACGAAACCTATGTGGATATGGTCATGTGTCGTCTGACCGGTCAGCAAGCCTTCTTCACCCGCAAACTCCGCTACGAAGGCCCCATAACACTGGCCATTCGACTGCACCGGTTCTTCCAGTCCACGGCCGTCCTGACACCGGCATAAGTCATATGGTTGGAACAGACGTGAGAGGTATCCTGCTTATGAATTTGTGCGGTCGAGCAAAAGGCTAAGCTCCGCACGTATGGCCTCTGCAACCGGCTTTTCGGTTATTCCGTGCAACGCTCCATCCAGCAAGACAAGCTTTGAACCGGCAATTGCCAGGTGGACTTCATGGGCAGTTTTGAGCGGCGTATCCAGGTCAAGACGACTGTTGATCAAAGTGGTTGGTAACCGGCCCAGATTGCCCAATCGCATCAAAATTTCCTCATCATAGCCCGTATTGTTTTGGCCAAAATAATGCGTCACCAGCCTGGCAAATGTCATGCAAAACGCTGGATTATCCCAGCGAATGGACCTCTTAGATCGTCCATCGGCATGGGCAACAGACGCCTCCCAATCGCACCAATGCCGAGCAGCCTTCGCGGCCAGCTCGGGATCATCTCCGCTCAACGCCGCACGGTAAGCCCTAATGCGATCGAGTCCGGTATCAGCCTCCGGCGCAAATGCGCAGAACGCTTCGAAGGGCTTCGGCAAAAGATTGCCAACGTGGTGGTACAACCACTCCAACTCGCCGCGCCGGGTGAGTGCGACCCCGGCCAGTAACAAAAACTGTACAACGCTTTTGTGGCGAAGGGCGTAGTTGAGACCAAGCGTCGTCCCCCACGATCCGCCGCAAATGCCCCACTTCTTGATGCCCAGATGCAGCCTCAGCCGCTCCATATCCGAGATCAAATGATCCAACGAATTTGCATGCAGTCCGGCAAGGTCTTCACCCGCATTGGGCGTGCTGCGACCGCAACCCCGCTGGTCAAACAAGATCGCCCTCACCGGCATACCGGCAAAGAGCGGGCGATGACCATCGCTGCATCCACTGCCCGGGCCACCGTGCAAGTAAACAACCGGGACACCCATCGGATACCCAAACTGCTCGTAATAAATGGAGTGGCCGTCACCGACGTCCAACTGGCCGATGTCAAACGGTTCCAGCATATCCCCCATGGCCGCATATCCTCCCAAATCACGACGTGGAGAGACTATCCAAAAACCAAACGGGATTTAAACAAAAAAAGCACGGACGCTTGCGCATCCGTGCTCAATCTTAGGCTTTTCACCGGCGGATCAGAAGTTTTCTAGCCCGCCAGTCAACAGTGTTAGCGCCAGTTCGTACCGCTCTCGTGCAGCACGCCGTGCTTGATTGCCCATGCGGACCAATCGTCCACCAACGTACCGGTGATCAAGATACCGATACCGCCGGTTAGCGTGGTGAGCATTGCAAACCACCAAGCCCAACGGTGGATGGATTCCATCGTCGCGTTGAAGCCCATGGTCCAGCGCCAGAACAAGGCGGCCCGTTCGGAGGCCGTGCCGCGATCCGTGATCTGCTCAATCTCGCGCTCACCGCCATAGCGGCTGACCGCCAAGATCGTTGCGCCGTGCATGGCAAACAAAAGAGCCGAACCGTAGAGGAATACAATCGAAAGGGCATGGAACGGGTTGTAGAACAGGTTCCCGTAAATCAGCGAGAAATTATTCGTCCAGTCCAGGTGGGAGAAGATGCCGTAGGGCACCGCGTGCGACCAGGAGCCCATCAGCACCGGGCGGATGAAGCCCAGCACGAGGAACAACCAGATAGCTGCACCAAAGGCGATTGGAATATGCATTCCAAGACCCAAGGCTTTTGCGCGGCGGTAGGTTCGCAGCCACCATGTCATCACAGACACTGTGATGAAGAAACCGGCGATCAGGAACCAGCCACCCTCTTTGAGCGGCGGCAGGATGGACAGGCCGTAGCTTTCCGGTGGCGGATCAAGAGACAGCCAGAACAGCTGACGGATGAACTGCACCGGATCGTAGTCCACCTGAGCCCAAAAGTTCAGACCAATGATGTTGAACCCGATGGCAAAGGAAATCAGCGAGATCACACCCAGGGTCCCAAGATAGATGGGACCCAATTGCGCGTTGCCGATCTTACCGATCCAGTAATTCAGTGAGCCTTTGCCAAGGCGCTCTTCTTCGCCGGCTGGCAGTGGCACGCCCATGCCGGGCGTGGTTGTCACTTGCGTGGTGGTGAAGAGGTTTTGATACATAGCCATGATCACTTCACTCCTTATTCGTCGAGATAGGGAAGATCACCGATCTCACGCACCAGGTCATCCTGGGGGAAGATCGGAAGTTCAAGCCACCAGTCCCACCACTCAGCCCATGGACCTTCCCAGAACGGACCGGAGATAACGATACAGATCGCGCTCCAGATACCGGCATTGAGGGCGAGGAACAGGCCAACGCGGTGAATGCCCAGTGTGCCAACGGAATAACCGATGAAGTCACGGAAATAAGTGTCTTCATGCTCCGGCGTCTTCACCACCTGGCCCTTGCCGGGGTTGGTGGAGGAGAGAACCAGACCACCGTGTAGCGCCAGCGCCAGCGTGGTGGTGAAGAAGAAGGTGATCGCAATCATATGCGCGGGGTTGTAGTGGAAGTTGCCGTAGGCGTAGCCAACGTTGTTCACCCACTCCAGGTGCGAATAGATGCCGTATGGAAAGCCGTGGCTCCAGGAACCCAGCAGCAGGGGCCGGACCAAAACGAGCGACAGATAGGCTGACACGGCAATCGAGAAGGCAAATGGCACATGGTAGCCCATGCCCAATTTGCGGGAGATTTCTACTTCGCGCAGCACCCAGGAAATAAACGCTCCGCTCGCGCACAGTGTAATGATCTGCCAAAGGCCGCCTTCACGCATCGGCGCAAGGCCAAGGCCCACGCTTTCGTCCGGTGGATTGATGGAAATCTGCCAGATGTTCCACGTGTCGCCCAATGAGGCGCCGTAGATAATCAGCAATGTGCCAAGCACAGCAAAAAATGCAGAGGAGACGCCAAAAAGGCCGACATAGAAGGGCCCGACCCAGAAGTCGAACAGATCCCCGCCGAGCAGTGTTCCCCCGCGAACACGATATTTTCTTTCAAAACTCAGCAACGCCATGGCTGAAGCTCCAATTCGTCTAGAGCCGTTCCGGTCATGCAAATGGGCATGAGCATCGGGAACCGCGTTAGATCAGTGACCCTTTGTCCGTCAGCATTTGGCAAAAAACGCGGACATTCGAAGGAAGATGAAACCGGCAGGCGAAGGGAGAGAGCCCTCGCCTGCCGGAGCAGCACAGGTTGCTAGGATATGAGTCTTTCAACCGGTGCCGTGGACGTGAATGCCGTTGCCTGACCGCGCTCAAACCAGTTGTAACGGTCTGTGCTCAGCAAGATGAAGTGAATCAAAATTGCCAGTGTGAACAGGAAGACAGCCAGGGCTGCCAACACGCGGCGAGGATCAAAGATGAGCCAAATTTTATACATATCTGAGCTCTCCTTAGACGAACGCAGGCAGCAGAGCTGCCAAGGAAGAAGCGCCGTCCATCAATGAAGATGTCTGCGTTTCAGTAGCGAGAGTCCACGGGCGCCACATGAACACGAGAACGTGCGCTGCGAATGCCCAGCCTGTGAAAGCAATCGTGCTTTTCATGAAGATGCTGTGGAACTCCCGAGCCTCTGCACTGGACAAACCAGTCAGGGACCCGTTTTCGGGACTAGCCATAAAGACCTCCTAGTCTCTTGCCTTTCGGCCATTACCGCAGAATACCCCCGCGGCCGGGTTTGGTTCGGACGAACCACGTATCTCCTCAAAACCAAGCGAGGAAATTGCGTTTGAGCCGTTCCCTTCAAACTGTGTCGTTTGACCGAAGGGAACCGCATCGAAATCAGGCATTCAACACCGACAAAACGTCAGTGCATGAGCGCGTAACCTGCTGCCGCATGGGCACTGCGCTTGGCTTCCAGCCACACGGAGCCATCAGACCCGTGACCGGTAAGCCGCGCCGCAGAGTGGGCAAGCAGGGAAAAACTGAAAACAACACCGAATAGCGCGCGGTACACGACAGCGCCGCCAAGATCAGAGTGGTTGGCCGCAGCGGGGCGGCTGTAGGTTGCGTCAGACATCTTCATGTCCTCCTGTTGCGAACGAAACCGGCAATGGGGGAGAAAACCCTCATGCCGCCGTCCTTGAAATGGTTCGGCTGGACGCCATCACGCGGTCCACGGTCACACGGTCTTCACCGGCGTCGAGGGCGTCGCGTTCTGTCTGGTCCCGAAGGGTCTTGGCAGCCGAGATGCGAATGAGAATGGGTTCCTTGTCCACCACCTCATCGAGACGACGGCGCGCGTCGCTGTCCCAAGGCAATGAGTTTTGAACCCGTGCGGGAGCCGCTGGCGCTGTTGCGTCCATCTGGCTTTGCAAGGGCAGAATATGGAACAGCGCATCGAACAGGCTGTTGCAGATTTCCTGGATCAGATAAGACGCGCCCGCATAGCCCATGAAAGGCGTGCCGGTGTGGCGGCGGATGGCGGCACCGGGGAAGGACGCCGGCACATACATAGTCCGCGCACCTTGGTCAGCGATGTACATGCGCTCGTTGTACGAGCCGAACAGCACCATCGGTGGCTTCTCCGCGATGAGACGCTGCACTTCACCGTTATCGGTTTTTTGGCCCGCACACCGCGACACCGCAAACGTGCAAGGCAGACCCATTTCCTCTTCCAAGAAATTGCGAAGACCGCGTGTGTAGGTCTCATTAGCAACGACGGCGAAACTGGCTGTGCCGAAAAAGTCCTGCGTTACAGACCGCCACAAGTCCCACATGGGTTTCAGCGTGGTGTGCTTTTCGCGCTCGATGAACGGCTCGGGGTCAAGACCGAGCATGTCGCCCAGCTTGCGCAAGAAGGCTGTGGTGGAATGCATACCCATGGGGGCCTGCAAATACGGACGGTCCAGCGCTTCGCACAATAGGCGGCCAAACTCGCGATACATGCAGACGTTTGCTTCCGCATTAGACAGCTTGGACACATCCGCCAAATGCGACCCCAGTGGGAAGGTCATGTTGACCTCGGCACCGATGCCCTCAATCAGGCGGCGGATCTCCGCCAAATCCGACGGCATGTTGAACGTGCCGTACATGGGGCCAATGATGTTCACGCGCGGCTTGTCGCCATCTTTTCGTGCGCGCGGCGGCAGCACCTTGCCCTTCTTTGGGCCATATTCGGTCCAGAGCCACTTGAGGGCGCGGTCGGCGCTTTGCCACTGATCTTCGTCAATCGTGCGAGGCAAAAACCGCACAACGTTTGCGCCTTCAGGGGTCACGCCGCCGCCAATCATTTCGGCGATGGAACCGGTGACAACAACGGCGGGCAGATCAGGATCTAGCGTCGAACGGGATCGGCGCATGGCCTGTTCCGTACCGGTTTGACCCAGCTCTTCTTCGCCAAGACCGGTAACAACAATCGGCAATTCGTGCGGCGGTAGGCCATCGGTGTAGTGAAGAACGGACGTCACCGGCAGGTTTTCACACCCCACAGGGCCGTCAATGATCACCTGCAAGCCTTTGATGGCGGTGAACGCGTAAACAGAACCCCAATAGCCACCGGCGCGATCATGGTCGAGAATGAGGGTCATGTGCCAACCCCTTCATGCGCAGCAGAAGAGACAAAAAGGCGAGCGATAGATGCCTGATACATCATGTGCCTATCGCCTCCCCGCCATCGACAGCGTTTGCGGACATGGCCGCCCGCGCTGCGAATTTCTTTTTGAAGGCCGGACGATCTTCCGGCGTGGTTTCCCACACACCGGCTGCGTGACCTGTACCAACACCTTCAAAAAACTCCGTCATCGCCTCGAACCGAGCCTTGTTGGCCATGGCCGAGTTGATCACTTCCGCCAACGACCCAGCACCGGCAGGCCCCATCAGAGGCCGCGCCGAAATCAAGTTTGTGAAGTAGAGCGCCGGGATAGACTTCTCTTTCGCCGCCTGCACCACAGGCGTCGTGCCGATAGCAAGATCAGGCTCAAACGCCTCCATGGCAGCCAAGTCCTGCTCAAGAGAAGCGCGGTACTGGACGTGAACGCCGTGGGCTTCGAGCCACGCGCAATCATCAGCAGACCAAGGCGTCTTGGGACAAGCCGTTCCAACGTAACGCACGTCCGCCCCACTCTCGATCAACAAACGCGCCACCAAGAGCTCCGAACCTTCATAGCCCGACAGTGTAATGCGACCGTTGATGGGCTTGGCGCTCAAAGCACCTTGAATGGCGGGC
>JBCBYZ010000170.1:0-5155 GCA_039815595.1 Pseudomonadota bacterium
CCGCTGCAAGTGCAGCGCCTTCGCAGACGCCGTGGCATCCCACTTCGGCAAACACAATGTCGGACGGAGTTGCCAAGCGCGGCGTCTCCGCTTCCAATTGTTGCGCTGTGAAGAACCGTGCCGGCACACCAAAGTGCGCCGCCACCGCATGCACCGCGGCCTCGTCAGCCTTCACATCGATTGACGCAACGCAGGCCAGCGAGTGGTGACTGACATTGGCACTGCGCAAAGCATCTTGCGCCAGCGTAATCAGTTCTTCCGGTTCCGCTCCGCGCTCACAGCCAACGCCCAAAACCGTGTCGGCACGGTAGTAAACCAACTCGCTCGCACTCGGTTCTGTTGCCGTGTGCGTCACCGTCAGACGGTGCTCTGCACTTTCATTCACAGGCAAATCAGCACGACGCAGCCAAAGCTTTGGGTCGTCGAGAGGTCCCTGTATCGCAACAGGCTTCCCGGCTAGCATCGCGGCCATAACCGGCTTTGCATCCTTTGGGTTCGCCAAACGCCAGCCTTGAGGCGGCTCGTCCAAAGCAACGCCAAACCGTACATCCCCCGCGGTGGTCACAGCAGCATGCCCCCCCAGATGAGCCGCGATTACACGGGCTATCTGGTTGCCCCCGTGATGCCCGCCGACCAGTGGCACAACGGATGACCCATCATCGGCCACCGCGATTACAGCGGGGTCGGAATGCTTGTCACGCAAATGGGGTGCTACCATGCGCACCAAGGCACCCGACGCCATCACGCCAACAATGGTTGTGCCGCCAACGAATAGCGCAGCCAGATGCTCGCCAACATCGTCGAAAGGTACGTCGCATGCGTCCACCCGCCCTTTCAGGCCGTGAATTTTACCATCGGAGAGCGCCTTGATCTCTTCGGCCACCGCCATGCCGGACGGCGAGATGACGATGATGGCGGGCGGTTCGCTGCCCGGTTTCGATGACGTCTGATCGGTCAAGAGCAAGACTTTCTAAATTGGCTGCTTTGGTGGAAGGGTTTGGTGAAGCTGTGCAAAACCGCTGGGCGCGAGCGGCAGATCTTCGATCCAATCTTCCGCGCCCTTGTACAAGAGCACCATGGAAAAATACGGTGCGGGATCGGCAGGCACTTCGGCGAGCGGAAACAAACGTTGGTTAGTGAGGCTGATCCGCTCCAGATAACTGGCTTTGCCCAACAAGCCCAACCTTTCCAGCAGTGACCGCAAGCGCGGTAAGTGCCGTCCAACCTTGATGAAACAGACCGCGTCAGCCGCTTGGATCTGAGCCTCTAAGGCCGCATCGTCCAATGGTGCCGGTACGATGGACAGTACATCGTTGCGGGCGGCTAACGGACGCTGAATCGCAGAGCCTCCCGCCATCATGGACGAGATTCCAGGTACAATTTCACATGCAAATCGGCCGCCCAGTCGCTCGTAAACATACATAAAGGAGCCGTAGAAAAACGGATCGCCTTCACACAGCACAGCCACATCGCGCCCGGCTTCCAGATGCTTAGCCAACACTGCGCAGGCCTCATCATAGACCGACTGAGCAGGAAAACGTTCAACCCGCATCGGCACAACAATGGGTACTTCCTCCACGCCTTGGGGCACGCTGGCTGCTACGATCGAGCGGGCAAAACTGGGCCCGGTATCCGGCGCGGGATAGGCAATCACAGGGCACGCCTGCAACAGACGGTGCGCCTTCAAAGTGATGAGTTCCGGATCGCCCGGTCCTACGCCCAGGCCGTAAAGTGTACCGCTCATGCCGATACCCCCTTGTCCGGGGCAGGTTTGATAACGCACCACTGCGTCACCGGCATGGCGGACCGCCAACCGCGATAGGGACCGATTGCGTCTGCCCGTACGGTTTGAAGGCGAACGAGGTCTCCACCGAGTTTTGCGTGCAAGTCTTGCAGAATGGCTTCGCTTTCCAGCGTCACAGCATTCGCGACCAGCCTGCCCATTTGCCTTAAATTGGACCAGCAAGCGTCGAACACACCTTCATCCGTCAATCCGCCACCAATAAAAATCGCATCCGGCTGAGCAAGGCCTTCCAGCGCAGCGGGCGCATCGCCCTGAAGGATGGTCAGTTTTTCAGTGCCTAGCGCGATGCAGTTACGCTCAATCCGGGCGCACCTTTCAGGCTTGGGTTCCACTGCAACGGACATCGCACCCCGTGCCGCACGCATCCATTCAATGCCGACCGATCCGCAACCCGCACCCACGTCCCACAAAACCGCATCGGGATAGGGCGCAAGCTTGGCCAGCGTAAGCGCACGGATTTCCTGTTTTGTAATCTGCCCATCGTGCTCAAACGCATCGTCCGGCAAGCCACCCGTGCGCGGGTGCCAGCGCGCGTTAGGACCAGCCACGCAATCAATCGCCAGTGTGTGAAAGTCCGGCACGGCATGATCCCAGCCATGGGCCACCCCTTCAAAACGCGTCTCGTGCGGGCCGCCCAGCGCCGCTAATGCCACCATTTGGCTTTCCCCAAAACCGCGCTCCACCAACAGGCTGGCAACAGCGGCAGGACTGCTGGCATCCTGTGTTAGTATAAGCAGTTTCACGCCGGGAGCGAGATGCGGCACCACCTGCGTGACCGCCCGCCCATGGACCGTGACCGTGTCACAGTCGGCAAGGCTCCACCCCAGCCGGGCCGCGGCCCATTGAAAGGCGGACAGCTGCGGGTGAAACCGGATTTCACCGCTCGGGATGGCACGGCTGATCCGCGCACCAACGGAATACCAAAGCGGGTCCCCCGTCACTAAGATCACCAACCGCTTGCCTTTGTGCGACCGAATATCATCGATCATGGCGTCAAACGGAGAGGGCCACTTCAAACGCTTGGCTGTCACATTGGGAGCAAGTTTTTGGTGTCGGTCCCCACCTATGATCACTTCTGCAGCTTCCACCCGCGCACGGGCTTCCACAGAAAGACCGTCCATGCCGTCTTCACCAATACCGACGATATCAAGCCAGGGTTCACTCATCACAGACCCACCAAAATGGAGAGCGCAATGAAAAAGCCCAGATTGGCGGCGGCTGAAAAAGGCGCAAACCAGCGCGGCGACGGCGCAGCAAGTGCGGTTCGGTTGTGCGCCAAGCTCCAAACAACCTGAATGCCAAAGCCAACGTAAAGCCAAGCGGGTGACGTGCGCATGGCAGCGGCCACCAAAACGAATGTGAAAACGCCAACCAACACTTCAACAAGTGCCACCTTGCGCGGCGGCGCAGCGCCAATGGCGATGCCGAGCCACAGCGCGGCCATGACACTAAGGTTGATACCGAAGGCGGGAACGACGGCATCCATGCCCGGCAGGCGCATGATGCCACCAACGACCAGACCAAATACCAGCCCATACGCAGCATACATTAAGACAAACCTCCAGCCAGCGCGTTCACAACGGCGCTTGCCATGGCAGACCCACCCCGTCGTCCGTGGACCGTCATAAAATTCAAGTCAGAGCCGAACGCAGCAAGCGCTTGTTTTGACTCAACCGCCCCCACAAATCCCACCGGAATGCCGATTACCAACGCTGGTTTGGGAGAACCCTCCAAGATGCGCTCCAAAAGGCGAAACAACGCTGTTGGCGCATTGCCCACAGCCACCACCGCACCATCCAAGCGATCATCCCAAAAATCCACTGCCGCCGCCGAGCGTGTGTTGCCAAAAGCATTGGCGTGGTCGGCAACCCGTTTGTCATTGAGCGTGCAGACCACATCATTACTGGAAGGCAAGAGCCGCGCAATCACACCGGAGCGAACCATCTCCACATCGCAGAAAATCGAAGCGCCGGACTGTAACGCGGCAACACCCGCTTCTGCCGCACCGGACGAAAACGCCAGATCCTCCAACACATCCACCATGCCGCAAGAATGAATCAACCGCATCGCCACCGGTCGCATGGCAGCCGGTAGCGCGTCCAAAGCGGCCTCGTGGGAGACCGTGGCAAAGGACTGACGATAAATTTCTGCCGGATCGCGGATATAGGTGAAACCGGTCATGCAAAAACACGTCCGTCTATCGCTTGCCCCGCGCCAACGATCCAGCCCTCTTCACGGACAACATCGCGGGCCTGGGCATCGTTCAAACAAGGCGGACGCGCGAGAAGTTCGCCAAGAAAACCGGCATGGTCTAGCACAGCAAAACCGTGCGAGACCGCCCGAACCTGGGCCGCATCTTTGATCTCACCCGCACGCACTTGGACAGGAAACAGCGAAGGATAGACTTCCGCAACCGTCACCGGCGCATCCAAATGGGCTGCAAAATCTGTATCGAACGGCCAAATCGCGAGCACCTTGCCAAACACACGGCGCAACTGTTCCAGCCAGCGCACTCCCAGCAAGGTCTGCCCGCCAACGGACCCGGTGTAGGCCAATTTCCAAACGGGTTGGGCACCGCCAACCAGTTCCTCGACATGGCGTTTTTCCGGCAACGCCCGATATTCAGGCTTTGTCGCGCCCAGATGGGAATAACGGCCCTTGTGCTGATGCGGGTGCCCCCAAAATGGGCCGGAAGCCGCATCCCCACCCAGCGCCTTGTTGTAACTCGATCCCACATGAAAGCGGTTGTTAGCGTTGGTGGCATTGTCGCTCACATCGTGTGCGATCCGCGCCCAAAGACTCGTCCATTCAGCCACGCCCGTTAATGCCTCGGCAAAGCCGCGCGGATAGCCGAAGCCAAAGTCAAAGCCGATGAACAAACGTTTGCCTTGGGCGATCACCCTGCGAATAGCGGCACAGACTGTCTCCATTGCGGTAGCCCGGGTTGCTGCATTGGACGCAGGGCCGAACGCGTCGCAAAGCCAAATCGAATCCGGACCCAGCTTGGGCGCACTGTTTGCAGACCAATCCACGATCATATGATGATCAAACAGCGGCAAGAAACAATCAGCTCTTCTTCATCGATTCCGGCCCGTGCGGATGATCCGCATGGGGGTATGGGTGATGATGGTGATCATGCGCATGATCGGCGGTATGATCATGATCGTGACTATGCCCGTGCTCATGATCGTGCGGGGCATGGCTGTGCAGCGGCGTCCAAGGCAGGTCGTGCTGTTTGCAAAACGCTTCGTCGCGGCACGATGCATCGCAATCGCCATTACAGGGGGCAATTTTCCAGCCCACCCCCTATACCTTCCACGTGGGAGTGATGGCTTTCCTGTGCCAGCCCAA
>JBCBYZ010000116.1:0-10621 GCA_039815595.1 Pseudomonadota bacterium
AATCCGCAATCTCACGACAAAAATCCAAATACTGCTCCACCAGCAGGATTGATATACCTTGGTCCCGCAGCTTCTGCAGCACCCGGCCAATGTCCTTGATGATGGACGGTTGAATACCCTCAGTCGGCTCATCCAACACCAGCAGTTTTGGCCGGATGACCAGCGCACGGCCAATCGCCAATTGTTGCTGTTGACCGCCGGACAGATCGCCTCCGCGTCGGTTCAGCATTTCCTTGAGCACAGGAAACACTTCAAACACTTCATCGGGAATCGATCTTTGGTTGCGGAGCAACGCGGAAAAACCAGTCTGTAGATTTTCCTTCACGGACAGAAGCGGAAATATCTCGCGGCCCTGCGGCACGAAGCCAATGCCGGCCCGCGCCCGCTCATGAACCTTTTTGCGCGTGAACAGCGTGCTGTTGAAGGTGAAATCACCGTGCGAAAGCGGGTGCTGACCGATCAAAGACCGCAAGAGGCTGGTTTTGCCCACGCCATTGCGGCCCAAAATGCACGTGATTTTTTCGGGGGCAACGTCCAGCGTCACACCGCGCAGAGCTTGCGCTTGGCCGTAATGCAGATCGGCTTTTTCAATACGCAACATGATCAGCGCCCCAGATAGACATCGACGACATCCTTGTTGTTGCTCACGTGATCGAGCGTGCCTTCGGCAAGCACCGACCCTTCATGCAGGCAGGTCACCTTCACGTCCAAATCGCGGATGAATTCCATATCGTGCTCCACCACAACCACGGTGTGGTCTTGGGCGATCTCACGCAGCAGGCGTGACGTCTCCATCGTCTCCGCATCCGTCATGCCCGCCACGGGCTCATCGACGAGCAACAGCTTTGGGTCCTGAGCCAGTAACATCCCAATCTCAAGCCACTGCTTTTGGCCATGGGAAAGGTTTTCCGCCAGCTCCGTTTTCCGGTCTACGAGACGAATAATGTCCAAGATTTCGGCAATACGGTCAGTCTCATTTTGTTTGCGAGCCCCAAACAACATCGAGGCCAAAGACTGAGTGCCGGACATGGCCAGCAAAATGTTGTCTTCCACCGTATGGCTTTCAAACACAGTCGGCTTTTGGAATTTGCGCCCGATGCCCATGGTGGCGATGGCAGACTCGTCGTGCTTGGTCAGGTCCACCCGGCCGTCGAACAAAACATCTCCTTCATCAGGACGTGTCTTGCCCGTGATGATGTCCATCATCGTGGTTTTGCCTGCCCCGTTTGGTCCGATGATCGCGCGCATTTCACCGCGCTCCAGTGTCATGGAAAGACCGTTGATGGCCTTAAATCCATCAAACGACACGGAGACATTGTCGAGATACAACATGGCGTTGGTGACGGGTTCGGTCATGGTCTATTCCGCCGCCTGAGGTTGGGTAGGCGTCGCGCTATCAGCTTTGGTTTCGGACGCGCCGGAGGGACCATCGCTCACTTTTGGTTTGCGCTTCACTCTGGCCAAACCATCACTCAGTGCACCCACAATGCCCTTGGGCAAGAAGAGCGTGGTAAAGACGAACAGGGCGCCAAGCACAAAGAGCCAAAACTCCGGAAACAGCCCGGTGAACCAACTCTTGCCACCGTTCACCAAAAAAGCACCAATGACCGGCCCAACAATGGTTCCGCGCCCGCCGACAGCGGTCCAAATCACCACCTCAATGGAGTTGGCCGGAGAGAACTCACCAGGATTGATGATGCCCACTTGCGGCACATAGAGCGCACCCGCGATACCTGCCATTACGGCCGACAGTGTCCACACGAACAGTTTCACACCTTCCGGCCGGTAGCCCAAGAACCGGGTCCGACTTTCCGCATCGCGCGTGGCGACCAACAATTTTCCGAAGCGAGAGGCCGTGATATACGCGGTCAGGATCAAAAATCCGGCCAAAAACACCGCACTTATGGCGAAGAGCGACGCGCGGGTTTCACGGGTTTGAATGTTAAAACCCAAAATGTCTTTAAAGTCGGTCAAGCCGTTGTTGCCGCCAAATCCCATATCATTACGGAAAAACGCCAGCAGCAGCGCGTAGGTCATCGCTTGCGTGATGATGGACAAATAAACGCCTGAGACGCGGGAGCGGAACGCAAACCAACCGAACACAAAGGCGAGCAAACCCGGCGCAACAACGATCATGAGGGCTGCGAACCAAAACTGGTCGAAACCCCACCAAAACCATGGCAGTTCCTGCCAGTTCAAAAACACCATGAAGTCCGGCAGGATCGGGTTTCCGTAGACGCCGCGCGTACCAATCTGGCGCATGAGATACATGCCCATGGCGTAGCCGCCGATGGCGAAGAAAGCGGCGTGTCCCAACGATAGAATGCCACAATAGCCCCACACGAGGTTGAGCGAGACCGCGAGCATGGCATAGCAGAGAAATTTGCCCAGCAGCGCCACAATGTAGTCCGGCACATGAAGCGCGCTTTCGGGCGAGACGGTCAAATTCAAAACAGGGATCAGCACCGCTGACAGCAGGATGACAGCCAGCGCAAACATCGTACCAACGCCCAAACCGTATTTGGGCTGAAAACCTGACGACAGGACGCTCACGATTCCACCGCCCGGCCTTTAAGAGCAAACAAGCCGCGCGGACGCTTTTGGATGAAGAGGATGATCAGCACCAAGATGATGACCTTGGCCAAAACCGCACCGGCATAGGGCTCCAGAAATTTGTTGGCGATGCCAAGTGACATAGCGCCGACAAGCACGCCCCAAAGATTGCCCACACCACCAAACACAACCACGAGGAAGGAATCGATGATGTAGCTTTGCCCGAGATTGGGTGACACATTGCCGATCTGGCTCAAGGCAACGCCAGCAATGCCCGCAATGCCGGACCCAAGCGCAAACGTCATCGCATCCACCCAGGAGGTTTTTATTCCCATCGCCCCCGCCATTCGGCGGTTTTGCGTGACAGCCCGCATCTCCAAACCCATCGCAGTGCGATTGATGATCAGATAGAGCGCGAAGAATACGAAGAGCGCAAACAGCACGATCCAAAGCCGGTTCCAGGTGATCGACATTTCGCCGATCATAAACGCGCCGGACATCCATTCGGGATTACCCACTTCGCGGTTGGTGGGGCCAAAGATGGTGCGCACAGTCTGCTGCAAAATCAAAGACACACCCCAAGTAGCCAGCAAAGTTTCCAACGGCCTGCCGTAGAGAAACCGGATAAGACCGCGTTCCATAACAAGTCCCACCGTCCCGCTGACCAAAAACGCGAGCGGCAAGGCGATTGCGAGTGAATAGGCAAACAGGTCCGGTGCGGATGCCCGGATCAACTCTTGCACGGCAAACGTGGTGTAGGCCCCCAACATGACCATTTCGCCATGGGCCATGTTGATGACCCCCATCACGCCAAAGGTGATGGCCAATCCGATGGCGGCCAGAAGCAAGACCGAACCAAGCGAGATTCCGTACCAGATATTTTGCGCATTGGCCCACACGGCCAAATTGGCTTCAATCTTGGCGATCCCGGCAGAAATATCCGGCTTCAAAGTATCGTCTGCAGCCGCAAGACTTTTGGATAGCAGGCCCAGCGAAGCTTGGCCGCCACGGTCCGCAATGCGGGCGATGGCCTCCTTCTTGGCGGCCAAGTCCCGGCCACTGCTGAGGACGGCGGACGCCCGGGCATCTAGAAAAGCATCGCGAACCCGCTCATCCGTTTCCGTTTCCAGCGCCGACTCCAGCGCGTCGAGTGCCGATGCGTCGGAACGGTCAAAGATCGTTTGGGCACTTCTCAGACGCGTTTCAGCGGAAGCCGCTTTCAGTGTGAGGCCGGATAGAACAGCTGAAATCTTGCGGCGGATGGAATTTTTGACGCGAACTTTCTTGAGATCAGAACTCGAAATACCTGTCGCATCAACCGCATCGCCCGTCAGCGGATCCCGCAACGTTGGTGGATCGCCAGACCCTTCAACGATGAATACGCGACCATTTGTTTGGTTAAAACGAAGGTCGCCGGATGACAAAGACCGCAAAACGGGCGCGACAGCGGGGTCACCCGTGGCACCCAGTTTTTCGATAACCGCCTCAACCTGTTTGAAGCTCTTGGCAGAAGCAAACTCGCTAACAATCGCGGCCAAGCCGCTACTTTGCGCGTGGGCCGAAAGACTGCTGATGAAGAGGCTGATCCAAAGGAGACAGAAGGAAATGGTGGTAGAGCCAAAAGTCCGCAGCATGGCTGTTCCCGACGTTTTAGATGAATTCCGTGGAGGACCTGCCGGAACATCGCAAGACAAGCGATGGAACCCGGCAGGGCAGTAAGGCGTTATCGGGTGATGAAAACACCGCCCGAGGAAGCGCTAGGCACCCACGCAGGCCTTGGTGACCGTGTTGTAGTTGCCGCATTTGAGATCGACCCAGTCGGAAATCAGCACCGCTGATTCTGGCAGGTGATCGGACCAAGCATCGCCAGGCACCAGTCCATCGGTCTGAGACACGACTTCAAACTGGCCATCGGCCTGAATTTCACCAATCAACACAGGCTTTGTGATGTGGTGGTTCGGAAGCATTTTGGAGATGCCACCGGTCAGGTTTGGCGTCTCAATGCCCACGATTGCGTCGATCACTTTGTCCGGATCGGTTGTACCCGCTTTTTCAACCGCTTTCACCCACATGTTGAAACCGATGTAGTGCGCTTCCATCGGGTCATTGGTTACGCGGTCTGGGTTCTTGGTGAACGCTTTCCACTTGGCGATGAATTCCGCATTTTCCGGCGTGTCAACGGACTGGAAGTAGTTCCAAGCGGCCAAGTGACCGACCAGAGGCGCTGTGTCGAAACCGGCAAGCTCTTCTTCACCCACGGAAAACGCGACCACTGGAATGTCAGAAGCTTTCACGCCTTGGTTGCCCAGTTCCTTATAAAACGGAACGTTGGCATCACCGTTGATGGTGGAGACCACAGCGGTTTTCTTGCCTGCTGAACCGAAGGACTTGATGTCCGAGACGATGGTTTGCCAATCGGAATGGCCGAACGGCGTGTAGTTGATAAGGATATCCTCATCGGCAACGCCCTTGGACTTGAGATAGGCTTCCAAGATTTTGTTGGTCGTGCGCGGATACACATAGTCGGTACCGGCCAGCACCCAGCGGGTCACTTCTTCTTCTTCGAGCAGGTAGTCAACAGCAGGGATGGCCTGTTGGTTCGGCGCAGCACCGGTGTAGAACACATTGCGCTCACTCTCTTCGCCTTCGTACTGGACGGGATAGAAGAGGATGTTGTTGAGCTCTTTGAAGACCGGCAGCACCGATTTGCGGGACACCGACGTCCAGCAACCAAACACAGCATCGCAGTTGGAAGCGGAAATCAGTTCACGCGCTTTTTCAGCAAACAGAGGCCAATCGGAAGCAGGGTCAACAACTACAGCCTCAAGCTGCTTGCCCAGAAGGCCACCTTTTTTGTTCTGCTCTTCGATGAGCATCAACATGACGTCTTTGAGCGTTGTTTCAGAAATCGCCATCGTGCCGGACAGCGAATGAAGAACACCAACCTTAATGGTGCCGTGGCCATCGGCAAAAACGGGAAAGGCGGGCATTGCGGCTGCGCCAAGCGTGGCGGCAGACGCGAGCAGCATGTTGCGGCGTGTGAGTGTTGTCATGAAGCTATTCCGTACGACTGTTATACACGAATACTCATAATCAAGCTCCGTGCCAGTCTCGGGTCTGCCTCGAATGAAATCTGCAATGCGCTGTTTTTAAGGGTTTTTAACCCGCACTTTGCCACTAAAATCGCCAAAATTTGACACAGGCTTCCACCGACGCACCCATAATTGCACAAAAATTAAGCGAAAAACAGTTTCTGTATAAATTTTGTGCAAACAAAAAATGTGGTGGGTCTGGAGGGACTCGAACCCCCAACCAAGCGGTTATGAGCCGCTGGCTCTAACCATTGAGCTACAGACCCGGCATGCGGGAGATACCGTGATTTGGATGGGGTCACAAGCATGGCCTGTCGCATTTTCGCGCACCCGCCTTGGTCAGCAACGGCCAGTAGGAAACGCTGAGCATTTTCATAAGCATCCACCTGCCGTTTTGCTGACATGAAGACGTGATTTGAGCAGCCAAGACAGGGTGATAGACGCCGCAAACTGTTTTTAGGAAACGCATTCATGATTTCATTTCTATTGGGTCAGCCCTTGCTGCCATCACTCGCCATCGCAACCATTATGATTGGCGCCGCCGCCGCCGTGCCAGCCGCTGCGGCGGACGCTAAGCCGGGAACGATTACAGTATCAGCGACAGGAACCGCCACTGGCGTGCCAGACATGGCAACTCTGTCCGTCACCGTCCGACGCGAGGCCGAAACCGCCCGCGCAGCGCTGGACCAAAACAACGAAGCCATGGGTTTTGTTTTGGCATCCTTTCGCGAGACAGGCATTGAAGATCGGGATTTGCAGACATCCGGCTTCAACATCCAGCCACGCTACTTCTATCCCAAGCAAACCAAAGACGGTGCACAGGAACCGCCCCGAATTGTGGGGTACACCGTAATCAACGGCCTGACAGTCCGCGTTCGCGACTTAAGCAGGCTGGGTGAGATACTCGACCGGTCTGTCACCATGGGCGTGAACGATGGTGGCAATATCAGTTTCGGTTCCAGCGATCCAAAGCCCCTGATCACGGAGGCGCGCAGCAACGCCATGAGGGAAGCGATCGCAAAAGCAACAACGCTGACGCAGGCGGCTGGCGTTACCCTTGGGCGCATCTTGGAAATATCAGAGTCCGGCGGGCGGCCGCCCAGCCCCCGACCCATGGCCCGTATGACCGCTGCATCTGCGGAAGCTGGCGTTGTGCCGATAGCCGCAGGGGAAAACGCCTACAACATCACCGTCACAGTACGCTGGGAACTGCAGCAGTAGCGCAACAGCCTGATTACGCCTGACGTTCAAACAAAAACCGCCCCGGATCATCCAATCCGGAGCGGCCTGCACCATCCCCACGCCATCAATAGCGCGGGGAATTGGGCTGTGTGCGATACGCTTAACGGTAGCGTGGGCGCACGAAACGCACTGGGCATGAGCGGTGCTTGCCAAAGCCCACAATCACGTGGCCACGGTGACCACGCTTACCGGCAACAATGACACCGCGATGTCCGGCGCGACGAACGTATGTTCTATAAAGACCCATGCGACGGGCCTTGCGTAAGGCGCGGCGCGGTGTGCAACGACGGTAGCCACGGTGAGGGCGACCGTAATGGCGATCAAATCCCCGTCCGAAGTCGACGGAAAAGCCGGGGCCACCGATCTGAATGTTGACGCCGGAACGGGCTTCAGCGCTGGTGGACGTGGCACCCAGACCGGCAACACCGCCAATGGCGATGGCGGCTGCAAGAAAGGCGGATTTTGCGATCGTGTTAAACTGAATGGTCATGGTTCTTCTCCTTGGGGCTGGCGGGCCGCAAGGCCCTTGGGAGTGGGACAAAGTGGGGGAGCGCTTTGCCAGCCATGACCAAGGAATAAACAAACGGGTTTGAACGCAGACGGAACGGGCTGTTCATTCATCGTTCAGGAGAAAGTTGAACCTCTATGCGCCTATTTGAGCCTCAACGGCCGCTCTAACCGATGCTGCGCAACACCTTTGTGGGGCACTCTTCAAACACCCAATCCGGCACGAAAAAGTCTGCCGCCAGTTGGCCATCGGGGTCGTGGGCGTATTGAGCAAAATCTGTCACCCCCTCGTCCCGCAACACCAACTCGTCAATAAAGAACTCGCCGGTACACTCCGCCGATGGTTTTGTGAGAACAGCGTGGGCGGCATCCGCCATGATCTCGGGTTTGCGGCTCATCTTCGCCATGGCGTCACCGCCAAGCAGATTGCGAACCGCAGCTGTATCGATGGCTGTAAGCGGCCAAAGCGAGTTCACGGCGATCTTCTGTTTGGCAAATTCCTGCGCCATGCCCAGTGTGCACATGGACATGCCGTATTTTGCCATCGTGTAAGCAACGTGCGGCGCAAACCATTTTGGAGACATGTCCAAGGGGGGAGCGAGGTTGAGAATGTGCGCGTTATCCGACTTCTTCAGATGCGGTACGCACGTTTTGGACACCAAAAAAGTGCCTCGCGTGTTGATCTGGTGCATCAGATCAAAGCGCTTCATATCGGTCATCTCGGTCGGCGTCAGTTGAATGGCCGAGGCATTGTTGACGCAAATATCGATCCCGCCGAACCGCTCGACCGCCCTATCCACCGCATCGGCCACCTGCTCCTCGTGACGAATATCGCAAAGAACCGGCAAAGCTTTGCCGCCAGCAGCCTCAATCTCTTCGGCAGCCGTGTAAATTGTGCCCGGCAGTTTGGGATGGGGTTCAGCGGTTTTGGCGGCGATGACAACATTTGCACCGTCCCGCGCAGCCCGAAGCGCGATGGCCAGGCCAATGCCCCGTGATCCACCGGACATGAAAATGGTTCTATCTTTAAGTGATGCCGAATTGGCCATGCCGCTGTTCCTCCACAGATGCGAACAGTCAGTGTCCGCTTAGAAAGGAGATACGCCCGCCATGTGCACGGGTCAAAGCATGCTTAACGGATAACGCCCCTTGATCGAGAACGCCCCTTGATCGAGAACGAACGTGGTCGGGGTCGCACCGGTGACGATGGAGCGATCAGCCACCTCAACCTGCAACCCACCAACAGTCACAGCCACTGCCAGCAGCAAGCCCGTCCAGGACAGGAAGGTTGAAATAATCATAACAGGCCTTTCGAATGCGCCCCACCGCTATCAACCCGCCAGTCTTACCAAATCCTACACGGTTGAAATCGTGTGACCGATTAGCCGCCGAATTTCGTTTGCGCGGTTAACAAGTTGCAAAACCGGTGGCGTAAGCGAACAGCCAAGCGCATCAAAAGTTTGACTTTCTCTTTCCCATGGCAACACTAGCAATTTCTACTGATTGCGCACGCCGTGCGGGGGAGAATTCAGTGCTCGATAAGACCAAATTGGAACCTGTTCCAACACCGCCCAAGACAGCACTCGTGGGCAACATGTTTTCCGTCGACAAGGACAACCCGCTTCAAAGCTTGATGGAATTGTGCCGAGAGCATGGACCACTGTTCAAGCTCGATATGATGGGCAAGCCACTCTACATAGCCTCCGGCGTAAAAATCGTTGAAGAGCTTTGCGACGAAACCCGCTTCGACAAGGCGGTACGCGGTTCGCTGCGGCGGGTGCGGGCCATCGGCGGAGACGGGCTGTTTACAGGCGATACGGAAGAGCCGAACTGGTCAAAAGCGCATAACATCCTTCTGCCCACGTTCAGCCGTCAGGCCATGAACAATTACATGCCCATGATGCTGGATGTGGCGACCCAACTGGTCACGAAATGGGAACGGCTGAACGCAGACGACCACATTGATGTCGTCCACGACATGACCGCCGTAGCCTTGGATACGATTGGCATTTGCGGATTCAACTACCGGTTCAATTCGTTTTACCGGCAGGATTACCACCCTTTCATCGACGCCCTCACCCGCACCTTGGAAACATGCATGATGCAGCGCGGCCTGCCGTTTGAAGGCCAGTTGCTGCGCGGCCGTCTCAACCAAATGCAGGAAGACGTGGGCTTTATGACCAAGCTGGTGGATGACATCATCCGCGAGCGCAGGCGCGGCGGTGGCGTCGACAGCGAAAACAACGATCTGCTCAACTACATGTTGCAGGGCGTCGACAAGGTGACGGGCGAAAGCCTGTCTGATGAAAACATCCGCTACCAAATCAACACGTTTTTGATTGCCGGCCACGAGACGACATCCGGCCTCATGTCCTTCACCCTTTACTTCCTGCTCAACCATCCCGACGTGCTGGAAAAGGCCTATGAAGAGGTGGACCGCGTGCTGGGTCGCGATGTGTCCGTGCAGCCCACCATCAAGGACGTGAACCAACTTACCTACATTCAGCAGATCCTCTACGAGGCACTCCGCCTTTACCCCACTGCCCCGGCCTTTGGTCTCGCGCCCTATGAAGATGAAATTGTCGGAGGCAAATACAGCCTCAAGAAAGGCAGCTTCGTCACCGTGCTCGCGCTCATGCTGCACCGCGATAAGTCTGTGTGGGGCGACAACGCTGAAGAGTTTGACCCAGAACAGTTTAGCAAAGATGCCATCGCCGGACGGCCCATCAACGCATACAAACCCTTCGGCAACGGGCAGCGCGCCTGCATCGGACGGCAATTTGCTATGCAGGAGGCCGTGCTGGTCATCGGGATGATTTTACAGCGGTTCCAGCTGTTTGATCACCAGAATTACAAACTGAAAATCAAGGAAAGCCTGTCGATCAAGCCGGACGGGTTCCACATTAAGGTGCGGCCACGGCCTGAGATCATCCGCTCCAAACTGGTGCCCGGCGGCATCAATGCGGAAACCACCAAACCTGATGCCTTAGCCGAGGCCGCAAAACGCCCGAGCCACGGCACGGATGCCCTCATACTTTACGGATCAAACCTAGGAACCACCGAGGACTTCGCCCGCGAAATGGCACGGCTGGCGGACGCCAACGGCTTCGACACCAAGTTTGCGCCGCTGGATGACTACGTCTCCAAACTTCCCAAAACCGGGTTGGTGGCCATCACTTGCGCATCCTATAACGGCAAACCACCGGACAATGCGGCGCAATTTGTTG
>JBCBYZ010000177.1:0-4681 GCA_039815595.1 Pseudomonadota bacterium
AGCGTCGGCGTAGCCACGATACGCCCCGCTAAGGCCTGTGCGGCAGCTTCAATTGTGAGTAGGTCCGGACCGCCGGGCGTAAAAGAAAGCATGATGTTTGAGCGCTGGTGAGTGTGGTCAGTCGGACCGCATCCCTAGGCACAAACGGGTGCGCAGACCAGAGCGATGATCGTCATTTGTTGGAGGATCGCGCGTCGCTCCTCTATGGTCGATGGGGCAAGCGGATGGGGAGGCGCGGAATTATGTTACCAAAGGCTGACAGTCTGGATGAGCTTTACGAACGTTTTCGGTGGGACATTCCTGACTATTACAACATCGGTGTCGATGTCTGCGACCGTTGGGCTGCCACTGATCCGGATCGGCTGGCCCTGTTGGACGTCTCGGATTCCGCTTGTGTTCGCGAAGTGCGCTTTGGCGTTTTACGAGACCAGTCCAACCGACTGGCGAACGCGCTTTCCGCGCACCTGAACCGGAGTGACCGGGTTGGTATATTGTTGCCGCAACGGGTGGAAACCGCGCTGGCCCACATAGCGGTTTTGAAACTTGGGGCGGTTTCGTTGCCGTTGTTTAAGCTGTTTGGACCCGATGCGCTGTTGCACCGATTAAAGGACTCTCAAGCCCGGATCGTCATCACGGATGCTGACGGTGCGGCTTTGCTGAAACCGTTGCGTGCAGAGCTTCCCAACCTAGACATGGTGATCAGCGTCGATGCGTCCCAGAGTGACGATGACGTGCACGGGTTTGACGTTTTGTGTGCAGGTCAGTCCAGCCATTTTGCACCGGTCAACACGCGCTCTGATGACCCGGCAATTCTGATCTACACATCCGGAACAACAGGCAATCCCAAAGGCGCCTTGTTGCCCCACCGTGTGCTGCTCGGCCATTTGCCGGGAGTTGAGATGAGCCATAATTTTCTCCCCCGCGACGGCGACCGCCTTTGGACGCCTGCCGATTGGGCGTGGATTGGCGGGCTGTTGGATGTTTTGATGCCGGGCTTGCATCACGGTATTTGCGTTGTCGCCTGCCGGTTTGAAAAGTTCACCGCCGACTCTGCCTTTGCGTTGATGCGGGACCACAAGGTGCGAAACGCGTTTTTGCCGCCCACCGCCTTAAAAATCATGCGCCAGCATCCTGATGCGGCGGGGTTTGGTCTCAAGCTGCGCTCCGTTGCCAGTGGTGGTGAGACGCTGGGTGCGGAATTGCTGGAATGGGGAAAGGCTGTTTTTGGCACGCCGATCAACGAATTCTACGGGCAAACAGAGTGCAACATGATCGTCTCGTCTTGTGCTGCGCTGGAACCGCCGGAACCGGGTGTTATGGGCTTCCCAGTTCCAGGTCATACCGTTGCTGTGTTAGATGCAGAAAGTGGTGAGCGGCTGACGCAGGGCATGGAGGGCGCCATTGGTGTTCTCTCGCCAGACCCGGTGATGTTTCTGGAATATCTCGGCAAACCGGACGCAACCGAGCAGAAATATGTCGCCGGATCCCAAGGACGCTGGTTGCTGACGGGCGACCGTGGCATTGAGACGCCAAGCGGCGGATTGCGCTTTGTCGGGCGTGATGACGATATCATCAATTCGGGTGGTTACCGTATCGGGCCGGGGGAGGTTGAGGATTGTTTGCTCACCCATGAGGCCGTTCAAATGGCGGGGGTGGTGGGCGCACCTGATCCACTGCGTGGCCAAAGTGTGTGCGCGTTCGTTGTTTTGAATGTCGGTCATCAACCGAGCGACGCGCTTGCCACCGAGATCAGTGCCCATGTGAAAGCCCGTTTGGCAGCGCACGAATATCCTCGCCGTGTGGTTTTTGTGGATACCCTGCCCATGACAACCACGGGCAAAATTATCCGCAACCGGCTTCGCGAGATGCTTGAGGCTGTTTAAACAGGATAAGCCAATCCTTTTAGCCCCTCGATTCCCATTGGAGTTTTTATGACGACTTGCGCAATTTTTGGTCTCGGCTCCATGGGGCTTGGCTCGGCAGTATCTCTCGTGAAATCGGGTTGCGAAACCTATGGCTTTGATCCGATATCGGCATCGCGGGAGCGTTTTGTGGAGGCCGGTGGCTGCTTATCACCACTGGAGGAAGTTGCTGGCAGGCTCGATTGTGCGGTGGTGGTGGTGTTGAACGCAGCTCAGACCGAAGATGTGTTGTTTGGCGACAATGGTGTGGTGCCGAAGATGAAATCGGGTGCGGTTGTGATCGCTTGTGCAACCGTGCCACCCGCGTTTGCACGGGAGATGGCGTCGCGGTGCGAAGCAAAAGGCGTTCACTATCTTGACGCTCCGATTTCCGGCGGGGCGGCCAAAGCTGCCAAGGGTGAGCTGACCATCATGGCGGCTGGTACGGATGCCGCTTTTGCCGCTGCGCAGCCGGCGTTGGATGCCATGGCTGAACGTGTGTTCACCGTCGGTGCTGAAGCCGGGGCGGGCTCCGCCATGAAGGCGGTCAACCAATTGCTCGCAGGTGTGCACATTGCGGCCACGGCAGAAGCCATGACATTTGCAATGACCCAAGGCATTGCTCCGGCGCAAGTGCTGGAAGTGATTTCCCAATGCGCGGGACAATCCTGGATGTTTGATAATCGCGGGCCGCACATTGCTGAAGGGGACTACACTCCCCATTCGGCGGTGAACATTTGGCCAAAGGATCTGGGCATTGTGATGGACGTGGCACGCGAGGCGAAATTCTCAGCGCCGCTGACGGCCACCGCTTTGCAGCAGTTCATGGCCGCAGCCGGGTCAGGGCTGGGGCAGGAGGATGATGCAGCAGTCGCAAAAGTCTATGCCCGCAATGCGGGGCTCACTCTTCCTGATAAGGATGACTGACGAAGTCTTATCCCCAAACCGGATATTACGTTACGTAAACTTGCCGTTTCAATCTTGTTGCAGTCCCTGTAGAGGGTGGGAATCAGCGCCCCGGCCCAGAGCTAAAAACCATGGACCTTACCCAATTTCAAAGTCTCATCCCGCCCCAGGCTTTGGCGTTTTTGGAGCAAGGGTCTGCCCTTGCGATAAACTGGCTGACCAGTCCTGCCGCTTGGGTGCAGTTTATTCTGCTGGTGGTTGCGTTTGGTGCGGCGTGGTTTGCGCGCCGTCTTCTCACGCCAATTCTGGTGCGCCTGCTCACACCAGCGGAAGCGTCTGAAACCTATCTGTCGCAGGCCCTTCGGTTTGCGCTGCGCTTCTTGCCCCTGCTTTTGCCTTTGTTGGCTTACGCCTTTACGGCGATTGGAGAACAGGCCGCCCGGGCCGCGTTGGATGCGGGGGATGTCATTGCCTTCGGCAAGCGTTTCTTCCTGTTCTTGGCCGCTCGCATTTTTGTGCAGCAGATCATCACCGATCCGTTTTTGAAGCTGCTGGGGAAGTACCTGCTCATCCCTGTGGCGGTGCTTTATCTGTTCGGTCTTTTAAATCCGGTCATCGGCTACCTGGAAGCGATGACGGTGACGCTGGGCAATATCTCGTTTTCCGCGATGGCGCTGGTGCGCGGCGTGGTGGCGGGGAGCCTGCTGTTTTGGCTTGGCCGTTGGTCCAACACCCACTCCGGCGACTACATTCGCAAACAAGAGGAGATGCGCCCGGCAACGCGTGAATTGGCAGCCAAGTCCATCGAAGTGGCGATTTTTGGCGGTGCCTTCCTTTTGCTCATGAGCATTATGGGGATCAACCTCTCGGCGCTGGCAGTGTTGGGTGGCGCGATCGGTGTTGGTCTTGGTTTCGGCCTGCAAAAGATCGCCTCCAACTTCATCTCCGGCATCATCCTTTTGTTGGAAGGTCAGGCGAGTGTTGGTGACTACGTTTCGTTGGACGGTGAGGGGCCGGGTAAAATTATCCAAATGAACGCACGTGCTACGATTTTGGAAATGTTCGACGGGCGCTGGGTTGTGGTGCCCAATGAAGACTTCATCGTTGGTCGCGTTACAAACTACTCTGATTCGGGCTCGGCCAACCGGTACGATGTCACTTTTTCAGTCTCATATGATACGGACATTAACCGCATCCCCGCCATTGTGGAAGCTGCCGCAGCCAGCCACCCCCAAGTACTCGACGCGCCTGACCCACCGGACTGCGAACTCCAAGCCTTCGGAGACAGCGGCGTGGAATTCATCGTCGAGTTTTGGGTCAACGGCATAGACGACGGTAAAAACAAGTTCCGCTCAGACGTCATGTTCCTGATCTGGAACGCGCTGAAAGAGAACGAAATCGAAATCCCGTTCCCGCAGCGTGTGGTTCATCTCAAGCAGTGAGGCGGGGAGACCACATAAGATGTGTTGGTCCTTTGCGGTTGGGAAAGTTGCCAATAAAGCGCCCATCTTGTTCTAAGCGTGTCCCTGTTGCTCTAGAGTCCTTTTCAATGAGATCGCATTCAAAAGGTCGATGCTGGTCGCTTTTCTATCGAGTTTGGAAGATGCGATTTCAAGTCTCACGGGCAGAAGAGTGGCGTCTTTCAGCGATGATGACATTCGAAATCAATTTCCATTTTTTTCGACCAGATTTCAGTTGGCCGGTTCTTTTGATACCATCACCCCATAGTGGACTGGAGTTCCCCCGGTTTCGTGGACGGTTATGGGCTAGTGATTTCTAGTGTTTCAGCGGCATTCCTTTCAGCAGCTGCGCATCAAGTCGTCGCTCGAGATCGCCGGTCAGATCGGCTTCCCCGAGTGGGTCGAAGTCGATGC
>JBCBYZ010000154.1:0-6921 GCA_039815595.1 Pseudomonadota bacterium
CAAGCGTGGGAATCGGCAATCTGTTGGGCGGCGCTTTTGCCAGCACGGGGAAGATCAGGCCGGTTGAAAGGAAGGCGCTTCCGCCTGCTAACACTTGTCGACGAGTAATCCTCTGGCGCATTTCGGATATCCTGTTTTGCGTTTCGATCCTGATGGCAACTGAAGTTGCAGACACAAACGACTTAGTTAAGCGCCACTGAAGGGTCTGTCGGACAGATGCCGGATGACCGAAATCAGCTCATCCGGCATAAGGTCAATGATTGACCTAGAACTCTGTTGATTGCCGACAACCCTGGAACACTGCCATGTTGGATTCACTTACTCGATTGCCCAAGCGGCAAACGATCTTCACAATCTCCGTGCTCATTGTTTTTGGTACAAGCGCATTCGAGATTGCCTCCGAATTTGCAGCTGGCGAAACACTATCCGAGATGGCCGATGATTTGGTTCGCTTCGGTTTGAGCGCGACTGTTCTCTCAGTGTTTGCCTGTGAATATTGGGCCCAACAAAGGGCACTTGGCGAATTGCGAATACAATTGGACGAGTTCAAAGGCGGGTTATCTCGGTTGGATCCGAGAACCAACGAAATTGCCAATCAATACAGAGCGGTAATGCAACGTCAGTTTGATGCGTGGCGGTTAACTGAAAGCGAGCAGGACGTCGTTATTTTGATGCTGAAAGGCCTTTCGTTTCGCGAAATTGCCACATTACGTGAAACTCGCGAAAAGACGGTTCGTCAGCAGGCCTCCACGGTATATCGAAAAGCTGATGTGAGCAGTCGCAATGAGTTGGCTGCGTGGTTTTTTGAAGATCTTCTCGTGCCGGACTATGGCTGAGACACAAAGCCTATCGTTTTCGTCCGCTTTGGGCTCCGAGCGGACTTTGGCCTCCTTTGTCTGCTAGCCAAGACCTATGAACAATACCCCGTGCGATGCCGTTGGAATGAATTGAAGTTGACCCAAAAACGATCAACCCCGGTTTACTGGTGTCTGAGTAAACCGGGATTGATTTGAAAATTGCCCTAAGACGAATTGTCAGGTGCGCTTTATTCAAGCTCGTCATTTTGACTGACAGGCCTTTTTACGTCCTGTTTACGCGTGACCTGCGAAAGCGCATCACGCGAAATCACAACCGGCCTAGTCCAAGTTTTCTTATCTTGCAGCATTTCGATTCTCTCAATCAAACCACGCAAATGCGGGTGACGCAGCTTGGCCGCAGCAGTCAAACCGGCTGGCAACTATCGCAGAATGATATTGGGTTGACCTGGATTCGCAGTCCACCAAAACTCACATCTGTTTCCTTGCCAAGCGATCCAAATATGGCCGGCAAATGTCTGCTGGACATAAACGTCTCGCTGGAAAACTCGTTTGTAAAATTTTAGCTGACCGTTGAAGTCCACCCAATACAAATCAGCAGCTTCGGGCGAGTCGTTTGTAATTCGCATAGTAACCGCTTGATTGCTGCTGGGTGACCGCGCTTGGTAGTTTGGACAGTTTTGACCGTATAGACTTTGTGCATGGCTCCCTGATGCGGCGAAAAATCCACCCAAAAGGGCCATGACTGCTAGGAATTTGCTGGATTTGGTTATGAGTACTTTCATAGCTGCTACCTTTTGGTCTTTGCTTGATTGATGACAGTTTGGTTCTTGAATTTCGTCGTGCCTCCAAATTAATGTTGGCAGTCAATCATCGTTTGATCAACACAGGCTACGACAAAACCGCAGCAAGCTATCTTGGCTTCGTACAGATCGTAGCAGGCCGGCTATGGGTCAAGAGTTTGTCAACATGACCTAGATCGCTCGAACTCTTCTAATGGACACGAACATTCGGACTTAATTGTCCGCTTTTGAACACTCTGAACTGCCTCTGTTGGTTCCGTGAAAGTCCGCTTCCCCCCAAAAGCCGCACCAAGCACCTCCTGCCTTAATTCCGCTCATATTTTACTGTCTCGCACTCCAGCGGCGGTTTGTTGGCTTTTTGGGTCGGCGTTTGGGCGTTTGTGACGCGCGGTTTTTGGGTTTTTTGGCTGCCGGTTTTGATTTAAAGGGTTTTCATGATTTCGCTTCGTACCTTGCTTGTGGCCGTTGTGGTGCCGGTTGTTTTGTCGGCTTGCCAGTCGGCCCAGTTTAATAGCCAAGGTATTTCCAGCTTTTCCGGCGACCGGTTGGACGCGGCGCCGGTGACCTCCAGCGCGGCTGTCGCGGCTGCGGATGAACCGAAGGCTGTTGAGAAAAAGCTGAAGCCCGCCAAGGCGGACGCAAACGCGAAGAGCAACAAAAAGGTTGCGAAGAAAAAGGCGTCGAAAAAGACATCCGGCAAGAAGCTGACCTTCAAGCAGCGCCGTGCAAAATATAAGCCGATCATCGCGAAATATGCCCGTAAGCACGGCGTTCCTGTGCGCTTGGCCATGGCGGTGGTGGAAGTCGAATCCAGCTTCCGCGCCAACGCGACCGGTCGTGTGGGCGAGATCGGCCTGATGCAATTGCTGCCCCGCACCGCCCGTTACATCGGCGTAAAGGGCGATCTGAAAAACCTCTACGATCCGGATATGAACATTCGCTACGGCATGAAATATCTTGGCGGTGCCCATAAGCGCGCCGGCGGTAAGACCTGCCGCACAATCCTGAAATACAATGCCGGCCACCACGCCACGCGCATGAACCCGATGAGCGCGGATTACTGCAAGCGGGTCGCCAAGATTTTGCGTCGGGGATAAAGCGCGGCCCCACCGTTACACGTCATCCAACCCGGTTCGAGATCGCTCGGATCGGGTTTTTCTTTGACCTTCCTACGATTTAGCGCAACATGGCACGGCCAGTTGGCTGGACGGCCGCTCCCGGCAATGTCGAAAGACGCGCGGGGGAGGAAAGTCCGGGCTCCAAGGAAACACGGTGCCGGGTAACGCCCGGCGGGGGCGACCCCAGGGAAAGTGCAACAGAGAGAAGTCCGCCCGCCACGCTCCCGAGCGTGTGCGGGTGAGGGTGAAAGGGTGGGGTAAGAGCCCACCGCGGCGTCGGCAACGGGGCTGGCATGGAAAACCCCACCGGGAGCAAGACCGAATAGGAACACCACGCCCGGCTCGGGTTCGCCCGCGCCAGGCAGCCGGTTTTCAGGCCGCGTGTTCGGGTTGGTCGCACCGAGGCGTTCCAGCAATGGGCGTCCCAGATGAATGGTCGTCAAGCGCGCGCCCTTGGGCTTGCGTGAACAGAACCCGGCTTACAGGCCAGCTGGCACTTTTTTTGCACTCATACTGTCGAACTGCGTTCTTTGTTGGGTGAGCGCAGTGCATAAGCGCCGTACAGATTTTCGCTGTCCATGGTGGCCCGATTGGACTGCGCTGCTTTGCTGCTCTTGCAGATAATTCAGTTGGAACCGGGTTTCGATCCCAAATCATAACCAACCCTTAAGGTTCTCGATTCATGATCGGTTAACAGTTCGTATTGCGCCCTCCGGTCCTTGAACAGTCCGTGGCGGCTTGCGCGTGACGCGAACATTTCATGCGGTTGGAAGCGGGAACTTGTGCTGAACACGACGCCCGAGAGGTTTGGCTTGCGGTCTGCCCATTTTGGCGGATGTTTTCGGGCGCCCGAAACCGGGGCCGGGCAAGGCACTGCGCCGCACATTCCGGTCATGCTCCCGCAAGTCTTGGAAGCGCTTCAACCCACCAAAGATGACACGCTGGTGGACGCCACATTTGGCGCGGGCGGTTACACGCGGGCATTCTTGGAGACGGGTGCGAGGGTGTTTGCCATCGACCGTGATCCCGATGCGTTGTCGGCAGGGCAGGCTCTGGTGGAGGCGTCCGGAGGGCGTTTGACCCTGTTGGACGGTGCGTTTTCACAGGTAGAACCCCTGCTAAACGGGCATGATGTAGGCCAAATCGACGGACTTGTGGCTGATATTGGGGTATCTTCCATGCAGATTGACCAGGCCGCGCGGGGGTTTTCCTTCCTACGGGACGGGCCTTTGGACATGCGCATGTCGCAAAAAGGGCCGAGCGCGGCGCAGGTCGTCAACACATTTGCCCGGTCTGACCTCACGCGGATCATCGGCATTTTGGGCGAAGAACGGCAGGCCTCACGGGTCGCCGCGGAGATTGCCGCGCAACGGGAGCGTCACCCTTTTGAAACCACCGGAGCGCTGGCCTCTTGCGTGGAAAAAGTGTTGGGGCGCGGTCCAAAGGATAAGATTCATCCAGCAACCAGGACCTTTCAGGCTCTGCGTATTTTTGTGAACCGTGAGCTCGAAGAACTGGCCGATCTCTTGCTGGCTGCCGAACGGTTGCTGGTGGAGGGTGGTCGGTTGGTATTGGTCACGTTTCACTCGCTGGAAGACCGGTTGGTGAAACGCTTCTTCCAGGACCGCGCGATGCAGGCCAGCGGGTCACGTCATCTGCCGCCGCAAGCGCAGGAAGCGGCTACTTTTCATCTGCACAAACGCGGTGCCCTTGCGGCTTCCGATGCGGAGATCGCGGTCAATGCGCGGTCACGGTCTGCCAAGTTGCGTTTCGGTGTGCGCACTGCTGCGCCTGCGCGATCGGCTGACCGGTCTTTGTTTGGCTTGCCACGTCTTGCCAGTCTGGATGTCATCGGGGAGGGTGCGCGATGAAGCGGATGCTCGATCTCGCCTTGCTCGCAGCCGTATTGGTGGGCGCCATCTGGACTTACCAGATCAAACATGAAGCCGAGATGCTGTCGAAAAAACGCAGCAGTTTGAAGGCGCAAATCGCGGCTCAGGAACGCAAGATATTGCTGCTGCAAGCGGATTGGGCGATTGAAACCGCGCCGGGTCGGCTGGAAGTATTGGCCAAGCGCTATGCCGACCAATTGGGTCTTGCACCGCTGGAATCCACGCAGATTTCGACGGTCGAAGAGCTTCCCGCCATGCGTCAAGAGCGTGACGACAGTCTGGATACTGCGAACGCGAACAGCCTTGGATCATCCTCGGGTGGCGGACGCACAAAGGGTATCGACTCCATTTTAACCGGCGGTATTTCCGACCTCATCGAGCGGGAGCAGTCTCAATGATCGGCCCTGTCTATCAGTCAGTATATCAGTCTGTGCGTCACCTGTTTCGCGGTCTCAACGGTCCCAGCGTTTCGCTGGAGCATCAGGCTGGACAGACCCGTGACCGCATCATCGTCATCATGTGTGGTATTGCGGTGGTGTTTGCCATCGTTCAGGCGCGCTTGATCGCTATTGGATTCAACGACGATAACGGCCCCGCACGACTGGCCCAGCAGGACCTTGCATTGGCCGCCTCGCGCCCGAAGATCGTGGACCGTGACGGGCGCACGATGGCGCTCGATATTGAAGTTCAATCGCTTTATTCAGAGCCGAAAAAGATCGAACGGCCCGAGGAGATTTTTACGGCTCTTCAGACGGTTTTTCCTCAACTGGATGAAAAACGCACACTGAAAAAGCTGAAGAGCGGTCGCGGTTTTGAATGGCTGCAGCGCGAAATCACGCCGCGCCAACAGGCAGAGGTTTTGGCACTGGGTCTGCCGGGCGTTGGCTTTAAACCTGAGACCAAGCGGTTTTATCCTGCAGGGCCGACGGCGTCCCACATTATCGGCCACACGGATCTTGATAACAAAGGCATTGCAGGTCTGGAAAGCCATCTGGACCGCACCGGTCTGCGCGATTTGCACCGGGCCGGGTTTGCACTGCGCGAAGACCTGCCGCCGGTCAGCACGTCGATTGATCTTCGGGTTCAACACTATGTGCGGGAAGCGCTGTCCAAAGCGATGCAACGGTATCGTGCCATCGCGGCTGCTGGTGTTGTCTTGGACGTGCGCACGGGAGAAATCGTCGCCCTGTCGTCGTTGCCGGACTACAATCCCAACAAGCCAAAGACCTCCACAGAGGAGGGCGCATTCAACCGGATGACGGCCGGTGTGTTTGAGATGGGGTCTACGTTCAAGATGTTCACCACCGCTATGGCGCTGGATTCCGGATTGGTGAACCTCAACAGCCGGTTTGACGCCCGCAAACCGATCCGGATTGGCCGGTTTCGGATCAACGATTTTCACGGCAAAAAACGGGTGCTCTCCGTGCCGGAAGTCTTTATCTATTCCTCTAACATCGGCACCGCAAAAATGGCCGAGACCGTTGGTATTCCGGGTCACCGCGCTTTCGTTGAGAAACTGGGTTTGTTGTCTCCCATGTCCGGGCTGGAACTGCCGGAGATCAAAGCGCCGACGGGCCCTGAGGTTTGGAAGCAAGTCAATTCCATCACCATTTCTTATGGCCATGGCATCTCGACCACTCCTTTACAAACGGCGGTCGCCGCAGCGGCTCTGGTGAATGGTGGGCGTCTGATACCGCCCACACTGTTGCCTCGCACTGAAACGGAAGCCAACGCGCTGGCCAAACAGGTTTTGCAGCCATCCACGTCGGATACGATGCGCTACCTCATGCGCCTCAATGTGCTGAAAGGGTCCGGCAAGCGGTCGGACGTTCCAGGCTTCATGGTGGGTGGAAAAACCGGCACGGCGGAAAAGGTGGTGAACAAGCGCTATTCCAGCGATCATCGCTTCAACGCGTTCCTGTCAGCCTTCCCGATCAGCGATCCGCGCTATGTTGTTTTGGTGATCATTGATGAGCCAAAACCCGAAGAGGGTAAGCGCTACGCCACCGCCGGTATGAACGCTGCGCCCACAGTTGCAGAGATCGTCAAGCGATCCGCTCCGGTTTTGGGGGTTGCGCCAGACTTTCGGGTTCGCGATACCGCAATTCTGTCGTCTTACACATCGTCCACAGGGCGGTAGCGCTTTTTGACTTTTTGTTGGTGGCGCTCACTTCGCGATTGGTGATCCCATGCGCTTGAATGACTTGTTTCAAATGGACCTGTCCGACAATCCGGAGATCGCTGGACTAACGTCCGATTCGCGTGAGGTGAAACCCGGTTTCGTGTTTGCCGC
>JBCBYZ010000042.1:0-23112 GCA_039815595.1 Pseudomonadota bacterium
TGCTATCGCGGTCTGCGTCATCGTCGCAGCCTGCCTGTGCGCGGTCAGCGCACCCACACCAATGCCCGCACCCGCAAGGGCCCGGCAAAGGCGATCGCAGGCAAAAAGAAATAGGTTCAGGCAGGTTGGGGCTCTTTTTCGGGCACCATTTGTGACGAGCCTGGTGTAGCCGCTGGTATTACGGCGGCGATCATATCAAACAAGGATATCCAAAATGGCAAAAGATGCCGGTCGCGTGAAACGGCGCGAGCGAAAGAATATTGCTTCGGGCGTGGCCCATGTAAATTCTACATTCAACAACACCATGATCACCATCACAGACGCCCAGGGCAACACGATCTCTTGGTCGTCTGCCGGTGCGCAGGGCTTCAAAGGCTCCCGCAAGTCCACGCCGTTTGCGGCACAGGTGGCTGCGGAAGATGCAGGCAAAAAAGCTCAGGATCACGGCATGAAAACACTCGAAGTCGAAGTGCGTGGTCCTGGTTCTGGTCGCGAATCCGCATTGCGTGCACTTCAGAGCATTGGTTTCGTCATCACGTCTATTCGCGATGTCACCTCTGTTCCTCACAACGGCTGCCGCGCGCGTAAACAGCGCCGCGTGTAATCCGTCTGGCCGGAACTGCCCCTAAACCATCCAGAGGCAGTTTTGGACAACAATTGTTGCGATTGGATGGCGACAATTCATTCAGAAGGATTTCCCAATGATCCATAGAAATTGGCAGGAGCTCATTAAGCCCAACAAGCTTGAAGTGACAGCAACCGGTGTCAAAGGGACATTGATTGCTGAGCCGCTCGAGCGTGGTTTTGGTCTTACTCTGGGCAACGCTCTGCGTCGCGTTTTGTTATCTTCTCTACAGGGTGCTGCGGTTACGGCTGTGCAGATCGACGGCGTGCTGCACGAGTTTTCGTCCATCCCGGGCGTGCGTGAAGACGTAACCGACATCATTTTGAACGTTAAAGAGCTGGCCATCCGCATGGAAGGTGAGGGACCCAAGCGCATGGTTGTGCGTAAAGAGGGTGCTGGCGTCGTCAAAGCCGGTGATATTCAAACCGTTGGTGATATCGAAATTCTGAACCCGGACCTCGTGCTGTGCACATTGGACGAAGACGCTGAAATCCGCATGGAATTTACGGTCAATACGGGCAAGGGCTATGTCGCCGCAGAGCGCAATCGTCCCGAAGATGCTCCTATCGGCCTTATCCCTGTAGACAGCCTCTACTCGCCGGTGCGCAAGTGTTCCTACAAGACAGAGAACACCCGCGAAGGCCAAGTGCTCGACTATGACAAGCTTACACTGACCGTTGAAACCGATGGGTCCGTGACCCCGGAAGATGCTGTGGCCTACGCGGCGCGCATCCTGCAGGATCAGTTGTCCATCTTCGTGAACTTTGAAGAGCCCCAAAAAGAGGTTGTTCAGGAGCAGGTAACAGAGCTTGCGTTCAACCCTGCACTGCTCAAGAAGGTTGATGAGCTTGAGCTCTCTGTGCGTTCCGCCAACTGCCTGAAGAACGATAACATCGTATACATCGGTGATCTGATCCAGAAGACTGAAGGTGAGATGCTCCGCACACCAAACTTCGGTCGCAAGTCTTTGAATGAAATCAAGGAAGTGCTGGCCACAATGGGGCTGCATCTGGGAATGGAGATCCCGGCTTGGCCGCCTGAAAACATCGACGATTTGGCCAAGCGCTACGAAGACCAGTATTAATCGGCGAAGCCGATTACCCCGGACGCCCAGAGCGATCTGGGGTAACAGTCGGCAGAGTGGACTGACAAAACATATCAAAGACGCGCGGGCTTAAGACCTAGGCCGCGCTTATCCAAACAGGAGAAGGCATATGAGACACCGCAAACAAGGGCGTAAGCTCAACCGCACGCAGAGCCACCGCAAAGCCATGTTCATGAACATGTCGGTTTCGCTGCTGACCCACGAACAGATCGTGACGACACTGCCAAAGGCAAAAGAACTGCGTTCTATCGTCGATAAACTGATCACTTTGGGCAAACGCGGCGATCTTCACGCTCGCCGTCAAGCTGTCTCTCAGCTCCAATGCAACGAGACCACCAAGAAATTGTTTTCGACACTTGCTCAACGCTATGCGGAACGCGCTGGCGGCTACACCCGTGTCATGAAGGCCGGTTTCCGCTATGGCGACAACGCGCCCATGGCCGTGATTGAGCTCGTGGACCGTGATGTGGACGCGAAGGGCAAAGCAGACCGTGAGCGCATGGAAGCGGAAGAAGCCGATACGGAAACCACACCTGCGGAAGTAGCCGCTTAATCGGTATGAAAATGGCGGCTTATCCGCCACACATCGACACTGAAATGACATTGAAACGGGCGCAGATGGCAACATTTGCGCCCGTTTGCTTTTGCAAGCTGAGGTTGCCGGTGGTATTGCTTGCGCCTGACGAAAATTGATCCGTCAAGCGCAGGAACCAAAACGCCATGAAACTTGCCCGTTTAGCACTTGCTGCACTGCTATGGCCCGTCGTGAGCGTATCGGCGATGGCGGAAAGCGCGACCGGGTATATTGACGAGTTGCGCTTTGGCGGTACGTCTCTCGATTTCGCGTTTGAAAAGTCCTTTGACTACTACGTTTACCACCGCGATGGCCTGAACGCGGAAGTGCTGTTCAACGAGATCAGCTTCGGCCCTGCTGCCGACTATGAACCCGGCTCTTTCTTTCACAGCCTGCTAACACCGCGCCCCCATTTCGGCACCACCGTCAGCCTCGACTCAGAGGGCACAAGTTCGATTTATGGCGGTTTGACCTGGCATCAGGAACTGGGCTCGATCTTCTTTATCGAAGGATCATTCGGCGCCGCCATTCACAACGGTAAAATGGACGAATATGAACCGATCCCCGGTCAGCCCGGCAAAGTTTACCGCGGCCTCGGCTCACCCGTGTTATTCCGCGAATCGATCGCAATCGGCGCTTCGATTACAGAAAATCTGAATGTCATCGTACAGATGTCCCACATGTCCCACGCTGGCTTGGCTGGTGAGGCAAACGCAGGCCAAACCGATTTGGCGGTGAAGCTGGGCTGGGAATTCTAAGAAAAAGCTTTGCGGCCTTTTTCAGCTGGTCTGGATAGATCCGGCCCCAAATCCATCCGTTTTTGATGAACAATTGCCAGCGTTAGGCGCTTCGCATCATCGCTTGTGTGCGCCATACTGCGTTCACGGATTAGTCTAGGGATGTATGACAATGTTCGCTTGTAAAACTGCACGCCTCTGGGCGGCCTTCATGATGTTCGCACCCTTTGTTGTGGTCGGCCATGCGGCGCAAGCGCAAAGGCTGGTGCCCCAGTCCCAACAGGCAATGCAGATGTCGTTTGCGCCTCTGGTGAAGCGTCTCGCGCCGTCAGTTGTGAACGTTTACGCGGAGCGCATGACGCAGCAGCGTCGCACCCCCTTTGCCGGTGACCCATTCTTCGAGCGTTTTTTCGGAAACAACGGCCCGCGTCGTCAGCGACAATCAAATTCGCTTGGGTCTGGCGTTATCATCGCGGCAGATGGACTGGTGGTCACAAACCATCACGTCATCAAAGACGCTGATGAGGTGAAAGTCGCACTGAACGACGGCCGCGAATACGCAGCCGAAATCGTTCTCATCGACGAAAAAAGCGATCTTGCCATGCTCAAGTTCGAGCCCGAAGACCGCTTGAAAATCGTGCCGTTGGGTGATTCCGAAAGTCTGGAAGTGGGCGACATCGTCTTGGCAATCGGCAATCCGTTTGGCGTTGGCCAAACCGTCACCAGCGGCATCGTATCCGCTCTGGCGCGCAGCCAGCGGGGCGTCAAGGATTTCGGCTTTTTCATCCAAACGGATGCGGCGATCAATCCGGGCAACTCAGGCGGTGCGCTCGTTTCCATGAACGGTGAACTTATTGGCATAAACACCGCCATCTTTTCACGCTCCGGCGGGTCCAACGGCATTGGCTTCGCTGTCCCGTCCAACATGGTCAATGTGGTGTTGCAAAGCGTGCGCAGCGGCAGCGATAAGTTGTTGCGTCCATGGGTGGGTGCAACATTTCAAGGAGTCACGGCTGAGATTGCAGAATCGCTGGGCATGAACCGTCCGCGTGGTGCCTTGGTGGCTGGCGTGGTGGACGGCAGCCCGGCGGAGCGCGCAGGCTTGCGTGCGGGTGATGTCATATTGCGTTTGGACGGCAAGCGTGTGCCTCATGTCAGCGCTCTAGGGTATCGTCTTGCAACCGCTGGTATCGGCCGCACGGTGGAGGTTGCTCTCTTGTCGCGCAATCGGCGCAAGACGGTGAGCCTGCGGCTGGAGCAAGCCCCGGAGGAGCCGGCGCGAGACGTTCGTGTTATCCGGGGTCGGGCCCCGTTTTCCGGTGCTGAAGTGGCCAATCTGTCACCCCGCGTGGCGCAAGAGCTGTCCATGCCTATGTCGTCGCAAGGCGTTGTGGTCACCGCCGTTCGTCCCGGCAGTCCTGCGGCCCGGCTTGGGTTCCGTCCCAAGGATATCATCGTCTCGATCAACGGACGGTCGGTGGACAGCACGCGCCGCTTGGACCGGATGGTTCGGCGTGGGGCAGGGCGTTGGCAATACGTCATGCAGCGTGGTGAGCGGCAGTTCCGGCGTGTTGTCCGTTAGGCTCGCCGCGTGAGCGATCTTTTTGGCGATGCGCAAGCGGAAACCGGCGCGGGCGGGACGCAATTGGATTCAAAAAACCGCCCGTTGGCCGACCTCCTGCGTCCTTCGACACTCGCCGAAGTCGTGGGGCAGGACCATCTGGTGGGGGAAGACGGTGCTCTGTCGCGCATGGTGGCCTCAGGCGGTCTGGGGAGTTTGGTGTTTTGGGGACCGCCCGGCACTGGTAAAACCACAGTCGCCCGCCTCCTAGCCAACGAAGTTGATCAGCACTTCGATCAGTTATCGGCCATTTTCTCCGGCGTCGCGGACTTAAAAAAAGTGTTCGAGGCTGCGCGGTTGCGAGCCTCTAACGGACGGCAAACCCTTTTGTTTGTGGACGAGATCCATCGCTTCAACCGCGCCCAGCAAGACTCGTTTCTACCCGTCATGGAAGATGGCACAATCGTTTTGATCGGTGCAACGACGGAAAATCCGTCCTTTGAACTGAATTCGGCACTGTTGTCCCGTGCTCGGGTGCTCACATTCAAAAGCCATGATGCGGCAAGCTTGGAACTGCTTTTGGGCCGTGCGGAAGGGCGGATGGAGAAACCACTGCCACTGGATGCCCAAGCGCGAGAGTTACTGGTGCGCATGGCGGACGGGGATGGCCGGGCCATCTTGACCCTGGCTGAAGAAGTGTGGCGCACAGCCAAGCCTGATGAAATCCTGTCAGCCAAGACTATGCTGTCGGTCCTGCAACGCCGCGCACCTATTTACGACAAGTCTCAAGACGGCCACTACAACTTGATCTCCGCGCTTCATAAGGCTGTGCGCGGATCGGACCCGGATGCGGCGCTTTACTATCTGGCGCGCATGTTTGATGCCGGTGAAGATCCGCTGTTTTTGGGTCGGCGTTTGGTGCGCATGGCCAGCGAAGATATTGGGATGGCCGATCCTCAAGGGCTTGTCATCGCGAATGCCGCGAAAGATGCCTACGATTACCTGGGGTCGCCGGAAGGAGAATTGGCGCTGGCGCAAGCCTGCGTGTATCTGGCCACCGCACCCAAATCCAATGCGGTCTACAACGCCTTTAAGGCCTCCATGCGCGCTGCAAAGGAACACGGTTCACTCCCGCCGCCGTCTCATATACTCAATGCGCCGACCCAGTTGATGAAGGACGAGGGATACGGCGCCGGATACGCCTATGACCACGACCAGCCCGACGGGTTTTCCGGGCAAAACTATTTTCCGGATCGCATGGGCAGACAGTCCTACTATGAGCCGGTTGACCGGGGTTTTGAGCGCGACATCCGCAAACGCATGGACTACTGGAGCAAGCTTCGCAACGAGCGCGGGGAGGGCTAGCGGTTGGTCGAGAGGGCGCGCGGGTCGCAAACCGAACGCTGGGTCCCATCACACGACTTGCGCACTAACTATATTTCCACACCCATGCATGTTTTGCGTTAAGTGTTGCTCCGTTGCGGTTGTTGTTTGAGGCATTTGAGCTTTAAACAATTATTGGAATAACTCGGGGAATTAACATGAAATTAGTAACTGTTTCCGCTGCTTGCGCGGCCATTGTCCTTGCTGGCTGCGCGGCCAAACCGGAAAACATTCAAGCCTCTTACGTTTCACCGCTGACCTACCAGAATTACAGTTGCAACCAACTGGCTGAAGAGGCCCAGCGCGTGTCAGGTCGTGCTTCCGAGGCTGTCGGTATCCAGAAGAAGGCTGCAACACGGGATGCAGTCGCAACCGGTGTCGCAGTCGTAGTGTTTTGGCCCGCTTTGTTTTTCGTGAAAGGTGGCGGCACGAACGAAGCCGAAGTGGCGAAACTTAAAGGCGAGATGCAAACGATCGAGCGCGTTTCCACCCAGAAAAAGTGCGGCTTGAACTTCCAAAAATCCTGACCCTTCAACAGGGTTTGAACGAACATGTTTTCCAACCGCTGTTCGGGAAGACCGTAACCGCTGACCTCAAATATTGAGTGGTGCGGTCGTGTGTCTTCGTCTACAGCCGTTGGATGCAGGCGTATTTGATCATTTTTCTGGGCGGCGGTTTGGGCGCTGCGGCGCGCCATTTTGTGGGGACCGTCACGGCACGCTCGTTCGGCCATGGCTTTCCCGTCGGCACGTTGACTGTAAACGTGGTGGGTTCTCTGCTGATGGGGCTTTTGATTGGGTGGTTGGCCCAGCGCGCGTTGGGTGACCAGTCTCTACGCCTGTTTTTGGCAACAGGATTTTTGGGCGGTTTCACCACCTTTTCGGCTTTTTCGTTGGACACGATTACGCTTTGGGAACGTGGCGCGACCAGCCTTACTGCTATCTATGTTCTCGGCTCTGTCACGCTGTCCGTGTTGGCGGTTTTTTTCGGATTGGCCATCGCGCGCGCCCTATTTGCGGGTTAGAAGCGCAGCCATGAGTTTCACCACAGTTTCACAAAAAACCGTCGAGGCGGATGAGGGTGGTATGCGCCTCGACCGCTGGTTCAAACACCATTTTCCCGGCATTGGCTTTGGCGAACTGCAAAAGCTGTTGCGGTCGGGGCAGGTGCGCGTGGACGGTGGGCGCGTCAAAAGTGCGTCACGCCTTGAGACCGGGCAGGTGGTGCGCATCCCGCCCTTGGCCAATCAAAAAGCCGACCGGCCCTTGCACGTGACGGCAAACACCATTCGTGACCGGCACGATGCGGACGTTTTGAAGGACATTTTGCTCTACGAGGACAGTAAAGTCTTCGTTTTCAACAAACCCTCGGGCCTGGCAGTGCAAGGTGGGTCCGGTATCAACCGGTCGGTCGATTCCATGTTGGAAAGCTTACGCGATAAGTCTGGCCAGAAGCCGCGTCTGGTGCACCGGCTAGACCGCGACACGTCTGGCGTACTCGTGGTTGCCCGAACGCGCGGCGCAGCGGCGGCACTGACCGAGAGCTTTCGCCACCGCGATACGGACAAGACCTACTGGGCTTTGCTGTTTGGTGTGCCCCGTCACCGCGAGGCGCGCATTTCCACCTACTTGGTCAAAGAGGCGACGGAGGATGGCGATAAGATGCGGGTCGCCCGCCACGGAGAACGCGGCGCGGATCATGCGGTGTCAAACTACCGTGTTATCGACAGCGGCCCCCGTAGGGTCAGCTGGGTCGAGATGAAGCCTGTGACCGGTCGCACTCACCAATTGCGCGTTCACGCCATGCATCTTGGACACCCGATCATCGGCGATCCGAAATACTTCGATGTTGAGAATTGGGAAATTCCCGGCGGTGTTCAAAAACGCCTGCACTTGCACGCAAGGCGCATTCGCATTCCTCATCCGGATCCGTCGCAGCCGGTGATCGACGTATCCGCGCCTTTGCCCGCTCACATGCAGCAAACGTGGAACCTGCTGGGTTTTGAAGAGGCAGATGGCCTGCCGGACGAGGAAGACGCGCCGCTTACGAGGCGCTGACCAGAATTTTGGAGGATCATATGCGCGATATACTGGGCGAACGCGATGACGCGATCCCGGACCGTCCCACGCGGGTGGCTGAGCCTTCACGCGAAAGCCAGTTGCCGAAGCGGTTCTATGAAACTGCCGGCGTGGTGGAAGAGAAGGGCGTCTATGCCGTCGTGCTTGACGGTCGGTCCGTGCGTACACCCGGCAAAGCAAAACTGGTGTTTCAAAGCGGCATTGTTGCGCAAGCCGTCAGCGACGAATGGGCTGCCCAAAGCGCACGCATCGACCCAATGACCATGCCGCTCACCCGTCTGGCCAACACGGCGGTAGACGGTGTGGCAACAGACCCGCAGGCCGTTAAAGAAGACCTTATCCGCTACGCCGGAACCGATTTGCTGTGCTATCGTGCAGACAGCCCAGACGCTTTGGTACAGCGCCAAAGGGAACGCTGGGACCCCGTTTTAGATTGGGCGCAAACTGCGCTGTCAGTCCGTTTGATACTGGCAGAGGGGGTGATGCATGTCGCTCAACCAACCGAAAGTATTGCGGCTTTCGGCTTCCACGTGAACGCGGTTGAAGATGCCATGGAACTGGCTGCGCTGCACGTCATGACATCACTCACTGGCTCAGCAGTCTTGGCAATGGCAGTTTACAAAGGTGAACTCAGCGGCGATGCGGCGTGGGCGCTCGCCCATCTCGACGAAGACTGGAACATCGAGCAATGGGGCACGGACGAAGAAGCTGAGGCCCGCCGTGCCAATCGACATAAAGACATGATGGCTGCAAGCCTGGTGGTGAGCGCAGGCGAATGAGCCAATCTGAAAAGATAGAGGCACGATCGGTGGGGTTTGCAGGCTCAAGTTCCCGCATTGCGACCAAACTGCTCATTGTCCTGGTGTCGACGGTGCTGTCCGGCCTTGTGGGAGAGGCTTATGGCGGGATTTTTTACCCAGACTCGGAATTTGACTACTATATGGGCTTCCGCATCGGCGCGATGTTGGGCCTGTTCTCGTCTGCTATTGAAGTGTTTTACATCCGCTCGTCCCGGCGCAGTTGGATCAGACGGGTGCCGTTTCTGACTGGGCTTCTCGTCCGTGTAGTGGTGCTGACAGTGGCCGTCCGTCTGGTTTTGGTCGGCAACTCCATCCTAACCCAATACCTGCTGGGTGTTGAGCCTGGTGAGGCGCTTTTGGGAATCAGCGCAGCCGAACAGGTCCGCGACACGGTCCTATCGGTCGCCATCGTGATCCTGTTCGTGATCCTCACCCAATTGTCGTCGATTATCGGCTTTCGCCGTTTTGTGAACCTGGTAGTGGGCCGGTATTTCCGTCCCGTAAGCGAAAACCGCGTTTTCATGTTTGTAGATATTGTTGGCTCCACCCGCTTGGCCCGCTCATTGGGTGATGTCCGGTTCCACGATTATCTCAGTGAGTTTTTCTACCAGGTGGACAGCGCCATTTTTGAAAACGGTGGTGAGATCGTCTCTTACGTGGGTGACGCCGTGATCGTGACGTGGCCACTGACGGAAAATCGCAAAAAGAACGCTCGGTGTCTCGCGGCTCTGCGCAGCATGTCTGAACAGCTGGACAGCAACAGCGCTGTTTTTGAGCGAGAGTTTGGAGAAAAGCCAGCGTTTAGGGCGGCCATGCATGGCGGCCCGGTGGTTGTGGGAGAGTGCGGTGATACAAGACGGCAAGTCACTTTTTTGGGCGATACGCCAAACCTCACCAGCCGTATTGAAACAGTCTCCAAAGAGCAGGGAGAGGATTTCTTGGCGTCCGCCACTTTGCTGGAACAACTCGACTTGCCACACGGCGTGAAGGCTAAATCCATCGGTGCATTCCCTATCAAAGGCATAGACACTCCCATCGAACTCTGCCGAATTTCATTTCAATAGGCCTTTAACGGCGTGCCCTTCGCGTAGATGCGGCCGATGCGTTGCAATGGTGCGGTCGCGGGTCTACTGCCATGAGGCTGATATGGGGGAGGTGTCGTGGCCGATCAAAGCGTTTCCGAGCCGCTGGAAGAGGATGGACTGCGCCGGTCAGTGGTGATTGGCATGGGCATGATGGCGTTCGCGATGCTGTTGCTTCCCGTGATGGATGCAATCGCAAAGACCCTTTCCACCCAATACGATGTCACCGCCGGACAGACCACTTTTGGGCGGTTTGCGGTGCAGGCGTGTTTATTTTTTCCCGTCATCATATTTTTGAGCGGTTGGCGCGGGCTGATCCCTAAGCATATCGGCATCAACCTGCTGCGCGGCGCGCTGATGGGTACGGCGGTGATGTTGTTTTTCGCAGCCCTCAAATACATGCCCATTGCCGACGCGCTTGCGGTCTTTTTTCTGGAACCTTTCATTTTGACTGTGCTGTCCGCAGTTGTGTTGCGGGAGAGTGTGGGTTGGCGTCGTTGGGCCGCCTGTGCCGTGGGGTTCGCGGGTGCAATGTTGATCTTGCGGCCGGGGTTGGAAGTGTTCGGCCCGGTATCACTTATGCCCATCGGCACAGCCTTTTTGTTTGCGGTTTACCTGTTGCTCACACGACGCTTTGCCGGTGACGACAATCCTATGGCTATGCAATTTGTCTCCGGCATTGGCGGCGTCTTTGCACTGGGCTTTTGGGTCGTCTTGGCAACTGCGGCTGGCGTAGACGATTTTGCCTCCACAAGCGTTCCCGAGTTCGGTATCCGCTGGGGGCTCATTTTCACCATTGGCGCTATCGCTACGATTGGCCACCTTCTGGTGGTAATGGCTTTCGCGCGGGTAAGTGCATCGGTGTTGGCACCGTTCCAATACTTGGAAATCGTCATGGCCACACTGTTGGGCTACTGGCTGTTTGCAGAGTTCCCAGACGGGCAGCGCTGGGTAGGCATTTTCATCATCATCGCGTCCGGCATTTATCTCTTCAATCGGGAGCGAAAAACCGGCACGGATTAGGGCGATGACTTCTCGGACGACCTGACATGTCTAACGCTTCAGCCGCTCCGCATGCCACGCGATATGATCACCCATGAATGTTGAGATGAAATTGTATGAGTGGTCATAGCCCGGCTGCATGCGCAGGGTCAGCGGGATATTTGCCGTCTTACAGGCCGCTTCAAACAACCAAGGCCGCAAACCGTCATCCAAGAACCCGTCAGCTTCGCCTTGGTCGATTAGAAATTCGGAAAATCGGTGACCATCCTCCACAAGACGTGTGGCGTCATACGCCGCCCAATCGGCTTCATCATCACCCAAATATCGCTGAAAAGCCGTGCGTGACCAGTCGGCTGTTGAAGGGTTCACAATGGGCGCAAAAGCGGAGCAACTCCTGAAACGTTTCGGGTTGTTGAGCGCAAAAGTGAGCGCGCCGTGCCCGCCCATAGAGTGACCAAACACGCCTTGGCTGTCCATATCGACCGGGAAGCGATTGGCGATCAGGTCCGAGAGTTCATCCAAGATGTAGTTGCGCGTCCGGTAGTTCTTTGACCAAGGTTGCTCGGTCGCATCGAGGTAAAAGCCAGCGCCTGAGCCAAACTGCCAATTGTCTGCCTCGTCCGGCACGCCCTCGCCACGCGGGCTGGTGTCCGGGCACACGATGATAACGCCATGCTCAGCGGCATGGGCGCGGTATTCCCCCTTGTCCATCACATTGGCATGGGTGCAGGTCAGGCCAGACAAATACCAAAGCACGGGGTGTTTTTGGTCACCGTTCCCTTCCATAGCCTGTGGGGGAACGAACACCGCAAACGTCATGTCGCATCCGCACACTTCTGACGAATGACGATACACACCCTGCGTTCCGCCATGGGACAAGCCCTCTGAGATGGTCTCTAGCGCGCTCATATTGGGCATCCTTTATGGTTTGTTTGGCCGCAGACCCTGTGCAACGATCTTGTCCAAGGCTTGGAGGAAATTGGATCGGTCCCTATTTTCAAAACTTCGATTTCGGGTCTGCGTTTGCGTGCTTTCGCGGATTTGTTGTTTGAGATCACGCATGGCCAGCGCCATGCCAATCGTGTCTGCTGTAAACGCCCTACCAGTCGGCCCAAGCGCATGGGCTTGCTTGTCCAGGATACGTGCCGCCAGTGGAATATCTGCCGTGATCACGACATCTCCGGCCATGGCGTCTTCCACGATCCAATCATCAGCCGCATCGGCACCTTGGGGCACGGTGACCACTTGCACGAGCGGATCGCGGGAAGGGCGCATCCCTCCATTGGAGACAATCAGTGTTTTGACACCGTAGCGCGCCGCGACTTTCAGCGTTTCTTCTTTCACCGGGCAGGCATCGGCATCGATGAAGATACGAAGGCTCATCGGGTGCGGTCTATTCGCTTGCGCCGGCAGGCTTGGGGAGCGGCGGGCATTTGAGAAACACCCGTTGGTTCTCCAACATCAATTGCGCTTTTGCTGGCCGGCCAAACCGGATAGCGACGGCCACGTTCTTTCCGCGCAGGACATGTATGTCGGCTCCGTTGGTTTGGGCGCGCTTTTCGTATTCGCCAAACACGAAGACTTGTCGGTTTGGAATGTCGAGCTTCTGAACACCGGCGTCGGTGCGCCAGTATATTAGCGAACCGCGCAGCACATCCTGGTTGGGCGGGGTGGTGGCCGCACCGTCTTGCACCTGGATTTGTCCGAGACGCACTGCGGTTACGCAGCCGCGCACAGCATCGCGCAGTGCGGATTCGGAAATGCTGGCGCCGTTCGGCACCTTAACCAAAGACCACACGCCTAACAGCGCTTCATCGAGCGCCTTTTCGTCGTCGGTCAGTTCCGTTTCCTCGGAATTTGCGGTTTGCGCAAAGGTGGCGAGTGTGGCCAGAGGCGCTGCCGCAATAAGGCTGCAAAACAAAGCCAGCCATTTTTCCCGCCCAATACGCACTGCGTATCCGCCCCTAAAACTCAACCACGGCGCGGATGGACTTACCCTCATGCATCAGGTCGAAGCCTTTGTTGATGTCACTCAACGGCAGGGTGTGGGTGATCATGGCGTCGATCTCGATCTTACCTTCCATGTACCAATCGACGATTTTGGGAACGTCCGTGCGACCCCGCGCGCCGCCAAAGGCCGTGCCGCGCCACGAGCGTCCGGTTACAAGCTGGAAGGGGCGTGTGGAAATTTCCTGTCCGGCACCTGCAACGCCGATGATGATCGATTCACCCCAACCCTTGTGGCAACATTCCAGCGCCGCGCGCATCACTTTGGTATTGCCGATGCACTCGAAAGAGTAGTCGGCACCGCCGCCTGTCATCTCCACCAGTGCGGCGACCTGTTCATCGTGGGACATGCCGGTTGGATTGAGGAAATGGGTCATCCCGAATTTCTCGCCCCAAGCCTTTTTGTCATCGTTCAGGTCAACACCAACAATCTTGTTGGCCCCGATCAAACGCAAACCCTGGATGACGTTCAGGCCGATCCCACCCAGCCCAAAGACAACAGCGTTGCAGCCGGGTTCGGCCTTTGCTGTGTTGATGACCGCGCCTATGCCTGTGGTCACGCCGCAGCCGATGTAACAAATCTTGTCGAAGGGGGCGTCCTCCCGCACTTTGGCGAGCGCAATCTCCGGCAACACGGTGAAATTGGCGAAGGTCGATGTGCCCATATAGTGCATCACAGGTTCGCCGTTGAACGAGAAGCGGCTGGAACCGTCCGGCATGAGGCCTTGACCTTGGGTGGCGCGCACCGCTTGGCAAAGATTGGTCTTCGGGTTCAGGCAATACTCGCATTCCCTGCACTCGGGCGTGTAGAGCGGAATGACGTGATCGCCTTTTTTGAGCGACGTGACGCCAGGGCCAACGTCCACAACAACCCCGGCACCCTCGTGGCCCAAGATGGCCGGAAATATGCCCTCGGGGTCGGCACCCGAGCGGGTGAACTCATCCGTGTGGCAGATGCCGGTCGCTTTGTTTTATAACAGGACATAGCCCGCCCGCGGGCCGTCCAACTGCACCGTTTCAATCGAAAGAGGTTTTCCAGCCTCAAAAGCAACTGCCGCACGTACGTCCATAGGTCCATCCCAACCTGTTTTTCGCAATTTAGGACGCTACGTTTGCAGGCGAACACTGATTCAAGCAAGGGCAGCGCATGAATTTGAGGATGAAGGGTGTTTACCGTGCTTGTTACTCTGTGGGCGAGGACAAGCTTTCCAGTAGCATCTTCAGCGCGCTGGCAACGGTTACTTCGCGCACCGCTTGGCGGCTGTTTGCTTGATGCGTTTCCGCAAACAGGCATTTCTCCACCCGCGTGCCCTGCGCATTTGCCGTCGCGATGTAGACCAGCCCGACGGGCTTCTCTGCTGATCCGCCACCGGGTCCGGCAATGCCGGTCACGCTGACTGTGCACGCAGCGAGCGACCGTTCGAGAGCGCCGACAGCCATGGCGGTCGCCACTTCCGCAGACACGGCTCCAAACCGCATCAAGTCAGCTTCGGTCACGCCCAACATATCTCGCTTGGCTTCGTTGGAATATGTGATGAACCCGCGATCTACCACGGCTGACGATCCGGCAATGTCTGTAAGTGCAGCGCCGATCAAACCGCCGGTGCAGGATTCGGCGGTGGCAACCATCAGCTCTCTGTCACTTGCGGCACTGATGACCGCGCGCGCTAACTCCTCAATTGACCCGATCTGTGTCTTGCTCATGACGCAACGCCCCCGAGCACGACGGTTGCGGTCGCCAGGGCCACAATCCCTTCGCCGCGACCAACAAAGCCGATCTGTTCATTGGTAGTGGCTTTCACAGCGATCCGGCCCACGTCTACGCCGCTTATGTCAGACATAGCCGCACGCATGGCATCGCGGTGAGGTCCAATCTTGGGAGCTTCGCAAATCAGCGTGACATCCATATGGGTGATCGTTCCGCCGGCTTGGGCAACGCGGCTCACCGCATGACGCAAAAACACGTCCGACCGCGCGCCTTTCCATCGTGGGTCGCTGGGCGGAAAGTGCGATCCGATATCGCCATCGGCGATCGTGCTCAACAGGGCGTCGGTAAGCGCGTGCAGGCCCACATCGGCATCAGAGTGGCCGGAAAGACCGTGCGTGTGATCGATGCGCAATCCGCAAAGCCAAACATGATCTCCGGCAACCTGTTGGTGCGTGTCGTAGCCATGGCCAACACGGATGTCGGGTATGGCGGCGATTGAAGTTTCGATCATCCTTTGTGTCATGGTGCGCTTTGCCTCTTTGAGATCATCGGCAGTAGTGATTTTTGAGTTCCGGGCACCGCCTTCTACAAGTGCCACCGCGTGCCCGGCCCACTCTGCGAGCGCTGAATCGTCCGTAAATTCGATGTCTGATCGGATCGCAGCGTCCCTGTGAGCTTGCAGGATCGCATCAAATGCAAAGCCTTGTGGGGTTTGCGCCGCATAAAGCCCGGTGCGGTCAATCGTGTCACTGACCAGCCCATCTGCATCGCCGCGCTTGAGCGTGTCAGCCACAGCCCGTGCGGGCAGGGCAGCCGCTGATTGTTCGAGCGCGCGCACCACACGGCTGATCGTGTCGGCATCTATGAAGGGGCGGGCAGCATCATGAATGAGCACAGTGGCCGGCTGCATGTCAGCGATGGCTTCCAATCCGTTACAGACCGACGCTTGCCGCGTTGCTCCACCCGTAACCGTGGGCAGGAGGTTCGCATGATTCAGCACGTCCTTCATCGCATGGGCATAAAGATCACCGTCGTCATCATGGATCACCACTGTGACGCCAGATATGGCCGGATGATCCAAAAACACCTGCGCCGTATGCGTCAACACAGCCTTGCCGTTTAACAGTTGGTACTGTTTTGGGCCAATATTGGCTGATGCCTTGTCGCTTGCACCCGCCGTGGCCCGATATCCGCGCCCTGCAGCCACTATGATCGCGTGGCAGGCTAAACCGCGATCGTCTGCTGAGTGCTTTGGCGGTGTTTGAGGGCTTGTTTCCATCCGCCGCGTTTGACATGCAGGCTGACTGTAACGCAAGGCCCCATGTCTGCGAGCCTCTCTGTGCATCTAATGCGAAAACGCCATCACCAAATGCGCATCCTGTAACAGGAATTGCCAACCTACAGGTTGCACGTGATCCCGCATGTGCTTAGAAATTCATCATGGTACAAAACTGCCCAGAAATCGCGCAAACGTCGATTCATATTGGTCCGATCCGATTGCGCAATCCAGCGTTTTTGGCACCAATGTCCGGCGTGACAGACGTCCCGTTTCGCCAATTGGCGTGGCGGTTTGGGGCGGGCATGGTGGTATCGGAGATGGTTGCCAGTGAGGCGCTGACAACCGGCCACGACGAAATGCGCCTGAAGGCTGAGAGCGCGGGGTTGCCTGTACACATCGTACAACTGGCAGGCCGGGAGGCCCGCTGGATGGCCGAGGCCACCCGCATGGCGCAGGACGCTGGTGCCAGCGTGATCGATATCAATATGGGCTGTCCCTCCAAGCGGGTGACCAATGGCTATTCCGGGTCCGCGCTGATGCGTGATTTGGACAACGCGCTGACGCTGATCGACGCCGTTGTGGAAACCGCGACCGTGCCGGTGACCCTGAAAATGCGGTTGGGTTGGGATCGCCGGTCCATCAATGCACCCCAATTGGCGGCCCGCGCTGAAAGTGCTGGCGTTGCGATGATCACGGTCCACGGGCGCACCCGTGATCAATTCTACAAGGGCGAGGCGGACTGGAAGTCGATACGCGCCGTGCGTAATGTCGTGTCTGTGCCGCTCATCGTGAATGGCGACATATGCGACGAAGCGTCGGGCCGCGAGGCTTTGGCGCAAAGTGGCGCTGATGGAGTGATGGTGGGGCGCGCAAGCTACGGCGCGCCTTGGTTGCCCGGTCAGATCGGAGCGGCTCTGAACGGTGACCAAACTCGAAATCATCCTGCGGGTGCAGATTTCGCGGCCTTGGTCTGCGAGCACTATGAGGCTTGCCTCTCGCTATATGGCAACGAATTAGGTGTTCGTAACTTCCGCAAGCATCTGGATTGGTACGCGCAGCATTTGGCGGCTGACACACTATCTTCGCAGCAGCGAAAAGCGCTGATGACCAGCGATGAACCCTCTTGGGTGATGGCTCAGATCAGTTCCATTTTCGACCAGGAAACCCGACCCGAACAACGGCGGGCGGTTGCGGCATGACAGGCAATACATCAGCAGACACACCCGCAATCACGACGCATCTTGACGTCGTCAACGCTCTCCCGCACCCCGTCTTTACCGTCAGTGCGGACAATACGTTCGGCTTCGCCAACTCGTCTGCCGAGACATTCTTTCAGACCAGCGCCAAAATCCTTACAAGCCGCACGCTGGATTGGTTCATCCCGCCGGACAGCCCCATTACTGCGCTGGTGGAGCAGGTTCGCAAGATCTTGTCTCCCGTCAGTGAATACCGCGTTGACGTTTCATCGCCACGACTGTCTGAAAAGCGCTGGGTGGACGTGTACGTTTCGCCCGTTCCGGAAAATCCCGGAGATGTGACGGTGATGTTTCAGGTCCGCTCAATGGCAGAAGCGTTGGACCGGCAATTAACGCATCGCGGGGCGGCCAGAACCGTCACCGGACTGGCCGAAATGCTGGGCCACGAGATTAAAAATCCGCTTTCCGGTATTCGCGGCGCAGCGCAACTGCTGGAGACCTCGGGCACACCGGACGATCAGGTTCTCACCCGTTTGATCATGGATGAGGCCGATCGGATTGTGCGTTTGGTAGACCGTATGGAGGTCTTTTCCGACGGAAGACCCATCGAGCGCGATCCGGTCAACATCCACTCCGTTTTAGAGCACGTCAAACGGTTGGCCCGCAGCGGTTTTGCGGACGAGACAGATTTCGTTGAGCGGTACGATCCGTCCCTGCCCATGGTCTATGGCAACCGCGATCAATTGGTGCAGATCGTTCTCAACCTAGTCAAAAACGCCTGTGAAGCGATGCAGTCGACGCGTGGAGCAAGTGGCGGCGAGCCAGCCAAGTTAACGCTCACCACGGCCTTCAAACCCGGCATGCGGATTGCTGCTCCCGGGTCGCGCAAACGAGTCTCCTTGCCGATTTCAATTTGTGTTGAAGACAACGGCCCCGGCGTACCGGACGAATTGCGGGCCCACATGTTTGATCCATTTGTCTCCTCCAAACAAAACGGCTCCGGCCTTGGCCTCGCGCTGGTGGCCAAAATGGTGGGTGACCATGGGGGGGTAATTTCCTGCGAAAGCGAGGCTGGTGCGACCCGCTTTGAAATCCTGTTGCCGCGCTGGAGCGAGGATGCACCGCCGGATGCTTCCGCCCAAACAGCCCCAGACCTAGACACCGCCGCCGCACAATCGGACGATCAAACAAGGAATTCCAATGGCTGAAATACTGGTTGCCGACGATGATGCCGCCATCCGCACGGTCCTGTCGCAAGCGCTCACCCGTGAAGGCTACCAAGTGCGGGCGACGTCGAACGCGGGCACCTTGTGGCGTTGGATCGGGGCCGGAGACGGCGATGTGGTTGTGACCGACGTTGTGATGCCAGACGAAAATGCCTTTGACTTACTGCCACGCATCAAACGCAGCCGCCCCGAACTGCCAGTCATTGTCATGAGCGCCCAGAACACCTTCATGACAGCAATAACAGCGACGGAAAAAGGGGCTTATGATTATCTGCCAAAGCCGTTTGACCTAAAGGAACTGTTGGCGGTGGTGGAGCGGGCTCTGTCCCAGCCTGCCGTGGCAGAAGCACCCTCTAAGGATGACGTTGCCAATATGCCCCTCGTGGGCCGCTCGCCAGCCATGCAGGAAATTTACCGTGTGATCGCCCGCATGACGCAGACTGATCTCACCGTAATGGTGAACGGCGAGTCGGGTACTGGCAAGGAATTGGTCGCCAAAGCCTTGCACCAGTTCGGCAAACGTAAGTCTGGCCCATTCGTTGCCGTCAATATGGCAGCGATCCCGCGCGAACTCATCGAATCAGAACTGTTCGGTCACGAAAAAGGGGCTTTTACCGGCGCCAATGCGCGGTCGGTTGGCCGGTTTGAGCAGGCCAATGGCGGCACGCTGTTTCTTGATGAAATCGGTGATATGCCCATGGAGGCGCAGACGCGTCTTCTTAGGGTACTGCAAGAAGGCGAGTTCACCACGGTCGGAGGCAGGGCACCCATCGCCACGGACGTGCGCATCGTTGCGGCCACACACCAAGACCTCACCACACTGATTGCAAAAGGCCAGTTCCGCGAAGACCTCTACTACCGTCTCAACGTGGTGCCCTTGCGGTTGCCGCCGTTACGGGAGCGGGGACAGGATATTCCCGATCTGGCCCGGCACTTCCTTAAGCTGGCAACCGAGTTGGGATTGCCGCAAAAAGTGCTTACACGCGATGCCCTAGAGCGGATGAAAGAGCATCGCTGGCAAGGCAATGTGAGGGAACTCGAAAACCTGATCCAACGTCTGTCCGCGCTCTACCCACAAGAAACGATCACGGCGGAGTTGGTCGAAAATGAGCTGTCCAGCAGCCGTGTCATGGCTTCCGTGCCTGAGCCGGTGGCCGGCGACGAACAGGGTTTGCAGGATGCTGTTGCCCGCTTCGTAGCGCCGCTGTTGGAAGGGCAGAAGTCAAATGGGTCACTGGAAGCGCTTTACGAGACCGTGTTGCACGAGGTGGAAGAGCCTTTGATTCAATTGACATTACGGTCCACCCGGGGCAACCAAATTCAAGCGGCCAAGATACTGGGTTTGAACCGAAACACCCTTCGCAAAAAGATCAAAGACTTGGACATCAATTTCACGCGCGGATTGGGATAAGTTCAACCCCGTCGCGGTAGCCCCAGCTTGGGGAAAGTTTCACTTAAGCCGTACCTCACATCACATCATGTTTTCGACAGAACTGCGGCGTTTTGTTGCATTTTCGCCACAAAGCGTTGCATAGTCGCAACCACTGACAACGCAAAGGCCCTCTGCGCCCTGATGAATCTAAGCATGGCCCGATTGAACGACATGCCGAACGGATCATTGCCGACCGCAACGCGTGCTGCATGGGTCCAATGGATTGGCGCACTATGACCGTTTCCGATCCCACCAGCGCGCCCGACGTTTCAGCAAGTCCGATGTTTGATCCCCCGGGCGGACGATTGTCGACCTTGCGCTACGCGCGTGGCTTTGGCCTCGCCTTTGTTTTGCTGGCGATTGTTCTTGGCGGTGTTTCATTTCTTGTGCTTCTCGGTCTGACGCCGATTGAACCAACCTTTAATGTCATCATCGGATTTTTAATCGTCAACACGCTGGTGGTGGGTCTTCTCGTCTTCCTTGTTGGCCGTGAAATCTACGCCCTCATCCAGTCGCGCAGACGGGGCAGGGCCGCCGCCCGAATGCACATTCGCATTGTGGGCCTGTTTGCAATTGTTGCGTCTTTTCCGGCCATTTTGGTGGCGATTGTGGCTGGGATTACGCTCGACCTTGGCTTGGACCGCGTGTTCAGCGACCGCAGCCGCAGCATCGTGGACAATTCGATCAGCGTCGCCGAAGCCTATGTCAACGAAGCGACCACCGCTTTGAACACCCACGCCGTGGACATGGGGCGATTTCTTGGATCGGCCCAAATGCGCTCATACTTCATTTTGGACCGCCGCGCCTTTCGTGGCCTTATGACCGGGCAAGCCAAGGCCCGTGGTTTGTTGTCCGCAGCTGTAGTGCGGCCCAACGGCAGCGAGGTCATGGTGGCTGATCTGCCCAATGCAGCCCGCAGATTGCCAACGGAAATTCGGCTCATCGAAGTCGCCTCCGATGGTAAGCCAGCTTGCACGTTGCCGCGCACCAGAAACGTCTCCATGTGCGCCTTCAAACTCGAAAACCTGGACGGCGAGTATTTTTTCTATGTTCAGGGAAATGTGAACCCCACAGTTTTGAACTCCATCCAGCTCATGCGTGAACTGACGGCGGAGTATGAGCGGCTCGAAAGCGGCCGTCTTCCGTTGCAAATCGCGTTTGCGCTTTTGTATGTGGGCGTGTGCTTTACCATCCTTTTGTCGGCCATCTGGATGGGGATCGCCGTGGCCGATCGGCTTGTTGACCCCATACGGCGTTTGATCAATGCCGCCGACCAAGTGGCTGCTGGTGACCTTAACGTATCCGTTCCCCATTTTAGAACTGAGGGCGAACTGAGGTCTTTGACCAACACCTTCAACTCCATGACCAGCGAATTGCGCAGCCAGCGCGATGAAATCTTGAGCACTCAAACGCAGATCGACAACCGACGCAGGTTTACGGAAGCTGTGCTTTCCGGTGTGCCCGCAGGGGTGGTGGGTTTGGACACGCAGGGTGTTGTCTCCATCGCCAACCCCGCCGCCATCGCACTTTTGGGTGGTCGGTCAAAAGCGCCCATGGGCAAGGCTTTGGATGCGCTCAGCCCTGAACTCGCTTCGGTGGTGAAAAAAGCGCAAACGGCGCGGACCGGTGAGGCCCGCGAACAGATCGTGCTAATGCGCAGTGGCAAGGAACGCACTCTCAACGTGCAGGTTGCGGTGGATATGTCCAGCGACAGTGAACGGTCCAGCGTCATCACGTTTGACGATATTACGGACTTGGTAAGTGCGCAGCGCACATCGGCATGGGCGGACGTGGCCCGTCGCATCGCCCACGAAATCAAAAACCCGCTGACCCCCATTCAGCTGTCGGCGGAACGTATCCGCCGCCGCTACGGCAAAAGGATCACTGAAGACCGCGAAGTTTTCGACCAATGCACAGAAACCATCATCCGTCAGGTGGCCGATATCGGGCGCATGGTGGATGAATTCTCGTCCTTTGCCCGGATGCCCAAGCCCGCCATGGTGGAAGGCAATCTGGCTGACCCGCTCCGTGAGGCAGTGTTTTTGTTGAAGGTTGGTCATCCGGAAATCACGTTCGATGTGGAATTGGGTGATGCGCCGCTGAACGCCCGTTTTGACAGCCGTTTATTGGGTCAAGCGTTCGGCAACCTTATCAAGAACGCCACCGAAGCCATGGAATCCATTGAGTTTGTTGGGGACGACAAACCGATCATCCAAGTGCGCACCAGCGAGGGTGAGGAAACGCACATTGTGGAGATCATCGACAATGGTAAAGGCCTGCCGGAACAGCACCGGCAGCGCCTTTTGGAGCCCTACATGACCACCCGTGAAAAGGGCACCGGCCTTGGTCTCGCGATTGTGGGCAAAATTCTTGAGGAGCATGGCGGGACGATTGAACTCTTGGACGCGCCTCAGGTTGCCGAGGGCGGAAGGGGCGCCATGGTTCGGGTAACACTGCCGAAGCGCGGCGTCTCCGACGGCAGGGAAAGTGATCCAGCCGACGCAGAAGAGGCCATGAGCGAGGCGAGCACCGAGGCATAGAAATACACCCGGGTGATCAAAATATCACCGGGGTGAAAATTGGGCGGGGCATGTCTGATTGGGCCGATTGCAAAGGCCCGAAATTGAATGGGATGAACAGCGATGAGCGATCACGCGTACAAACAGCACGCAGAGACTCTGCAACGGAGACACACACGTCATGGCGTCTGATATTCTGGTCGTCGATGACGAGGCCGACATCCGCGAATTAGTGGCAGGTCTGCTGGAGGATGAGGGCCATCAAACCCGCATGGCCAGCGACAGCGACGGTGCCCTAGCACAAATTCTTGAACGGCGACCTTCCATGGTGTTTTTGGACATCTGGCTACAGGGAAGCCGTTTGGATGGTCTGTCACTTTTAGATGAAATACGCACCAGCCATCCCGATTTGCCGGTCGTGGTGATTTCCGGTCACGGCAACATCGAAACAGCCGTCTCAGCGATTAAACGGGGTGCCTATGACTATATCGAAAAGCCGTTCAAAGCCGACCGCCTGATACTCATTGCAGAGCGCGCGTTGGAAACTGCAGGGCTGCGCAAGCAGGTCAAAGATCTTGAGCGTCGCACGCCGGACATGCCGGAGATGATCGGCTCCTCTCTGGCAATGAACCAATTGCGCTCGACCATCGACAAAGTGGCGCAAACCAATTCGCGCATCATGATCATCGGTCCGTCCGGTTCGGGAAAGGAAATGGTGGCCCGCGCCATCCACCGCAATTCCCACCGCAGCGAGGGTCCGTTGGTGATCTTGAACGCGGCTGCGATCACACCGGAAAA
>JBCBYZ010000180.1:0-4593 GCA_039815595.1 Pseudomonadota bacterium
CATAAAGTGGGCGATGAAACCGAAGGCCGGTACGACCCTTCCACGGGCGAAATTCTGAGCCTTAAACAAACCAACACGACCAATCTTGTTGCTTCGGGCGTGGCGGCGGTGGGCGCCGCGGTTGTCATTGCAGCCATTTTTGGGATGTTCGGTTTGGGACCTATGGCATCAGGGCTTTAGGGCATCAGAGCTCTAGCAAATGAACCTCGGCGAGGTTTGTCTGCAGGAAACATCATCTCCTGTAATCAAGATACCGAGACCTTCACGCACCCAACGCATTGAAAGTGTCGGTCGTGAATAACCGTTGCGGGAGCTGTACGACTTGCAACGTTTTCGGTAGTCGGAATAAGAACAATACACCGCGACTGAATATGTCGTTGAGGACCCGAAACCGTCATTGGTTGCGGGGCGCAATTAATTTCCATCTGTGACCGCTTTTGCCGTTTCGAGTTCATCCTGTTCCGGGGTGGCTTGTCTCACTTTTTGGCGTGTGCCATTTTTCTTCTTAGGGGTCAGTGCTGGGTACAGGTTGGCGTTGGCTTTGGCTGGCGGGTGTGTGCTTGCGGCAATGTTGGAAGTTGGACGCCATGGCCCGTCAAACTGGCTTTGACAAGCACAAGTTGATTTCCGCGGTTTATGCCGCGACGCTTTCACCGGACCGTTTTTTGACCTTGATGGACGATCTCGATGCGAGCCTGCTCGGATTTGAGCCGTCTGACGACGTCGATTCCCGAAAGCTACGCGCGGCGGAACCAGCTTTGAGGAAACCGCCGGCGGTCAGCACCGGTGACGCTGTCGAGATCGACCCCGATCTCGCGTACCACATCAATCAGGCACAAAATATTCAGATGCGGCTGGGCCGTGGCAACGCCAAGGAAGAGCGGCTGGCCATGGTGTTAGACGCAATTCCCAACCCCAGCTTTATTGTGGATGGCAGGGGTGCGGTTGTTTTGGTCAACGCATTGACCTCCAGCCGTTTCCCTCAACGGTTTGGCAGGCTTTCCGATGTGTTGAAGGACAAGCAGGCACTGGACGCGTTTGAGCGGTTTGCTCAGCCTCACGTCAGTCGCGATTTTCAGGTGATCGCGGGTGAGGTCGCTCTGGACCGGACGACCCAAACCAGTGTTCTCGTCAAACGCATCGACAACCCGGCCACCATGGATGCGGATCGATGGTTGTATCTGGTGACCTTGGTGGATTTTGGATTTGACGACACAACAACGCAGTCATTTCAGCAGGCTTACAGCCTCACGGAGGCGGAATGCGACATTGCTGTTCGCCTCGCCAGTGGGCGGGCGCCATCCGACATTGCAACGGCACGCGGGTCGTCTTTGCAAACCGTACGCACGCAGATCAAATCCGTTAAAACCAAGACGGGTGTGCAAGACATTCCATCTTTGGTGCGCCTTTTGTGCGGTTTTTCCTCGGGCATCATGGTGCCCAAGCGTTTGGTGGGTGCGCATGCTTCCGGCATCGGCGCGGAGCGGTTTCACCATGAATGGAAACAAATCACCTTGCGCGACGGGCGCACCGTGTCGTTCCTGGAGCAGGGGGCGAGTGACGGTTTTCCCGTTCTGGCCCTGCACAACATGCCCTATGGTGTGCGGCTGACGGAGGCGGCGAATGCCTGTGCGCAGCGCTACGGGTTGCGGTTCATCTCGCCCTATCGCGCGGGCTATGCGGCGTCTGATCCGGTTAAGGTGAACGGGCCGGATGGCTATCTGGGAGCTATTGCGAGAGACAATTGCGAACTGCTCGACACACTGGGGATCAAACGGGCACATGTGCTTGGCCATGTGGTCGGTTCCGTTCATGCCTTGCGCTTTGCACGCCTGTTTCCCAACCGGGTGAAGGGACTGTTTGCCGTCGGCAAGACACCGGTCTGGCGGCGTGAATGGCTGGCCAGGACGCCAAAGCGGCAAAGACTGGTGATGCGGCTGGCCACGCACTTACCGCAGCTTCTGCCAGTGCTCATCTGGGCCATGATGGTCTATATCGAAAAGGGGCACACGGGTGATCTCGTCATCGACGCTGTTGCAGACGGGGAAGCGGATTTGCAGGCCCTCAAAGACCCCGAGATATTCAATCTGCTGGAAACGGAGACGGTGGAAGCCATGAACCGTACGACCAGTACGTTTTGCTTGGAGACGATGCTGTGCATTCAAGACTTCACCGAGGAGGCGCGTGCCGCTGAGCACAAATTCCACGCTTTCCACGGTGAAGACGATCAGATCGTCAAGTCGTTTCAGTCTCAGGTGTTTGCAGATGCTGTGCCCGGTACGAAGCTGGAAATCGTGCCCGGTGCGGGAAACTTCCTGCTCTACAGCCATTGGCAGGCTGTTTTGAAAGCTCTGCGAAACGCCAGTTGAGGGGTGATTTTTATATCTCATACCCACATTTGGGTATGCATCGACGGTCGGTTAGCGCTTTAGCTTGGCGTAGATCACATTCGCACTTCGTGGCCGGGTGCTACCTGTGATCGTACCTTTGGAATACGTCTCTTAAATTTTTCATTGGAAAGCGCTCTGACTATGAAAACCACCTTCAAACTTGGGCTTGCTGTGCTGGCACTCACGGCTGCTGGCCTGTCCGTGAACTCTGCGGCTCGCGCAACGGGCCACGGTAACACGTATCAGTTCCCTGACACCTATGCGACGGTTGGCAAATGGAAGATTTTGGCACAGCAAGGCACAGACACGTGCGCTGCCGAAACCGACAACGGCCGAGTTTCGCTGCGGATTATGTTCACCGAATATACGGGTGACTGGAAAATAGGGCATCCATACTACCAAAACGATGATCCATTTGTGAGCATCGGTGTTGGCCAACAACCGGGAACGACCGACGGTGTTCAGGCTAGCAGTACCGACGTGAACGGTTGGGCAATGTACACCCTCAACGATCAGTCTTTTGTCAATGACCTGAAACGTCAGCGTTTCTTTTCCATGACGATAGACCGGGGTCAGCAGGATTGGTCGTTGAGTGGGTCGACGCGTGCTTTGACTTTGTTGGAAGAATGCGCGCGTAACATGGGCAAACGGCCTGCCGCTCAACTCTCTTCAAACACCAATCGTCCGGTTCAAAACAATTCACGCCCACAACGGTCCGCCGGTGGCGGCGGTCAAGGGCTTGCTGTATACGCACGAAATGTGCGGGGCTGGGCCGTATACTCAGAGCGCCGGGGCAACCAGTTCCTTGGCTGTTATGCTGAAAAGCGCAGTTTCGGAAACGACTTCGCCATCGGCAAGTCGGATCAATACGGCTGGGTGCTGGGCGCCTTGTTCAAGATCAATGGCTCGTTCGATTCGGACCTGTTCATCGATGGCCAACAGTTTCGTGGAAACTATTTCGACATGAATGGCATCACTGTGACAAAGCTGGGACGCCAAGCTTTGAACGCATTGAAAGCTGGCTCCAAAGCGACGTTGAACATTGATCCGGGCGGCTTGCCGCTCGATCTGTCCGGTTCTACGGCCGCGATCGGCAAAGTGGACGAGTGTCACGCCCGGCGCGGTAGACAAGCATCTGCCAGTGGCAATGTGGCTGTTGCACCCCGGCAAGCGCGTCCGGCTCGACCGGCCGCTCCGCGTCCGGTGCAAACCGCAAACGCGTGCCCGGCTCCGGGTACAATGCGCTCGCCATCAACCGGTCAGCCTGGTGAAGTGCGCTTCTTGCGCGGCGCCAACACGCCGGCGATCATCTTCTATTGGCTGGACTACAACGGCAATGAAGTGGAGATGGGTATTTGGGACAACCAAGGTCAGTTCGTTCTCCAAACCACGGCGGGGCATTTGTTTGTTGCCAAAGACCGGCAGGGACGCTGCCGTGGTGGTGTGATTGAGGCGATTGCAGGACCGTCGGATATTACGATCTACTAGGTCTGTTTGCTTCTCACAGAATGCTAAAAAGCGGGCTGCTTGCAGTCCGCTTTTTTTGTTGTTGGCCGCGCACTTGTGCGCCATGCGCAAAACCGCCATCAAGGCCCGGTGCGGGTATGGTGAAAAGGTATCACGTGAGCTTCCCAAGCTTCAGTTACGGGTTCGATTCCCGTTACCCGCTCCACGCTTGAAACGACCTCTTTTTCTTACCTTGAGCGTTTTGACCGCGCTTTCTGCCGGAATGCAAATCGTGCTTTCCCGTTTCAATTGCGCTTGCAAATTCCTAGGTGTGGGCGGTCGCCGAAGGTGCGGCTGCAGGAGAGTGGTTCATGTCGTTGATATCTAGGGAGACAGGTGCCGGTACAGGAGGCTCTTTAGACGATGGCTTGCGCGGGCAAATCGCACCCGCTCAGACCGACGTCCAACCGCCCAACGAGCGCTATCGGCCTTTTGGTATCAACCGTGATGCCGAAGAGATTGAGGAATATGCCGAAGCTGCGCTGACCAAGGCCAAGTTGGAAGGGCAGTTGCTGGCCGTGCGGGCGCGGTGGATATCGCTGTTTGTGGTCGGGATCATGTTGCCGATCGTCAATCCGGCATGGCCGGTGCTGTACTATCACTTCACTTTGGTTTTGTTCGCCCTGATCGGCTACGCCCAGTTGCGTGTGGCCCGGCTTGGACAATCAAGAACCGAGCTTGCGCTGATCTTTTGCGA
>JBCBYZ010000155.1:0-6915 GCA_039815595.1 Pseudomonadota bacterium
AGCCCGCCGGGGCGCGCATCGGGTCGATCGACTATGAGGCCTTTATCCAAACCGCCCAGTCGGACAATCCGTGGAACCTGCCGGGTGATGAGTGGGATGCGATTTCGCTCAACTATACGTCCGGTACAACAAGCGATCCCAAGGGCGTGGTGGTTCATCATCGTGGTGCATATCTGATCGCACTGGGCACGATTGCCGCCTGGCCTATGGTCAGTGCAGAGCCTGGGCGATTTCCGGTACACATGTATGTGGTACCGCTGTTTCATTGCAACGGCTGGGGTCACGCGTGGGCGCTTGCGGCCAACGGTGGGATGAGTGTGCTGCTCCGCAACATCAATTCCGCAACGCTCTATGAGGGCATCGCTCAGCACAGAGTGACGCATTTTGGCGGTGCGCCGACCGTGCTTTCCATGTTGATCAATGCAACCGACGAAGAGCGTCAGCCGTTTGATTGGCGTATCCAAGTTTACACCGCCGCCGCTCCGCCGCCTCCTTCGGTTATCAATGCCGTAAAGGCTGCCGGGTTTGAACTCACCCATGTCTACGGTTTGACCGAAACCTATGGCCATGTGGTGGAATGTATTGAACAGGAAGAGTGGGCGGCGTTGGACGCCGATATGCGTGCGAGCCGATACGCCCGGCAAGGTGTGCGCTACGCGGTCACCGATGATGTGATGGTGGCTGACCCTGAGACTATGGAACCTGTGCCGGCGGATAGCGAAACGATTGGTGAAATCATGATCCGTGGCAACACGGTCATGAAAGGTTATTTTCGCAATGCGGAAGCCACGCAAGCAGCCTTTGCCGGTGGTTGGTTCCACAGCGGTGATTTGGCGGTGGTGCAAGACGATGGCTATTTGCAGATCAAGGATCGTTCAAAGGACATCATCATCTCAGGTGGTGAGAACATATCCTCCGTTGAAATCGAAGGGGTGCTCTACCGTCACCCCGCCGTCTTGGCGGCGGCAGTTGTGGCGCGACCGGATGACAAATGGGGCGAAACACCCTGCGCGTTCCTGGAACTGAAGTCTGGTGAGAGCGTCAGTGAAGAAGAGGTTTTTGGTTTTTGCCGGGAGCACCTTGCGGGCTTCAAGATGCCGAAAACTGTGCTGTTTCAGGAATTGCCTAAAACCTCGACGGGTAAAATCCAGAAGTTTGTGCTGCGCGAAAAAGCGCGATCTCTCTAAGCGGATACTCGCCTAAAGGAACTCGTTTTCGAGGGTTTGCGCGCCCCGAGCCAATCACGGCGCTTTTTGCAACGATGACTGGCTCTGGGTGGTCGTTTTGATCCGTTTCATTTTGCTCAAACCACTTCGTTCGAACGGGAACGGCCTCAGCGCGTGGGCAGCAATCGGTCGAGATAGTCCAGCTCGAGACGCGGGCGGGACGGTTCTGAGAGTTTGCGGCGGATCGCCTCCAGGATTTCCCGGGCGCGCTGAGCATCAATCTCGCCCGGCACTTTCGTGTCATCGCCCAATTGTGGTCCGTTAGAGCGGCTTTGACGGCCTAGTGGATCGCGCTCGCCACGTGCCTGCTCGCCGTGTTGACCCCTTTCGCCCTGACGACCGCGTTCCCCGGCCTGATTTTGCATCTGCTGCATCATCTGTTGGGCGCCCTCGCGCATGGCCTGCAACGCGCGACCCTGCTCTCCCATGGCTTCACCAGACTGGCCTTGGCCAAGGCGCTGTTCGGCACCGCCCATGGCTTCACCGGCCTCTCCCAGTTTATCACCCGGTTCCATGCCCATGTCCCGCATGGCCTGCTGCATTTGTTGCATTTTCTCCTGCAGCTTTCCCTGTTGTTCCTGCAATTGCTTCAGCGCTTCGGCCAATTCCTCCGGTGTCATGGGCCGTTGCTCGCCCTGTTGACCCTGCTGGCCCTGTTGTTGGCCTTGCTGTTGCTGCTGCCCTTGCTGTTGTTGACGTTGCTGCTGCTGGCCTTGTTGCCCGCGCTGTTGTTGCTGCTGCTGTTGACGGCGCATGTTGAAGGTCTCGTCCATCAAACGCTGCTGCTCGCGCATCATTTCGCTCAGTTCGTTCATTTGCTGGCTGAACTGATCTTGCTGTTGTTGTTGCTGCTGAGGACGGGCGGTCTGCAGATTGTTCATCATCCGCTGAAGTTCTTGTAACAGTTCGCGGGCCGCATCGCGGGAACCGGACTTTGCCAAGTCCTCGATCTGCTGCATCATCCGTTCAAGGTCCTGCTGGCGCAGGGTCTCGCTGTTTTGGTTAAACGGCATGGCCTGTTGTTGCGGCGGATTCTTGGCCATTTGTTCGGCCAGTTCACGCATGAATTCGTTCATCGCGTTGCGCAGTTCTTGCGTTAGGCGGGCAATCTCTTCGTCGCTCGCATCATTTTCCAGTGCCTCTGACAGGCGCTCTTGTGCATCGCGCAAACGGCGCTCCGCCAGAGATAGGTCGCCGTCTTCTACGGACAGAGCGATTTCCCAAAGAAGGTCCACGGTGTCGCGCAGTTCTTCTTTTTTGTTCGAGCGGCGAAGGGTGCGATAGGCGACCCGTAAGCCGGTATAGACTGCGGCATCGTTGATGAATTGGTCTGGATGCGTGGATGTGATGACGTTGAGCATGTTGGCGACGTCACGGGCCTTGTTGGCGTCCAGAGCGAGGCGTCTGCGCTCATCGACGATGGCGAGCGCCAGCGGTTTGGTAAACACACGTTCCGGCAGGCGGAAGGTTTCCGCTGCGCTCTTACCTTTTTGTCCAGCTTCGTCCTCGACTATCAGCGTCAGGGTCACTTCTGCACCCGCCCAAGGGTGAGAGGTCAGGTCGCGGCTGGTTTTGGATGTGCCTTCCTTGGCCCGTCTGCGGGGCAAGGGAAGGGGCAGCTCTGGCGCTTCGATAAGGGGGTCTGTGTCTGGTTGGGCGGCCTGCGACGCCGTCAAGTCAGCTTTTGCAGAAACGATCCCGTAGTCGTCTTTGACCGAGTACGAAAATTCCAGAGCACCCCGACTGGATCCTGCGGGACGATCTTCAAAGGCGATACTGGGGTCCTCATCTGGAAGCACTGTAAAGCCCCAGGTGCGTGCCACGGCTCCGTTAAGGCGCAGTTGCACGCTCGCGGTCTGTTCCAGTTTGGTTGTGAAGGAGAGGGTTTTGGATGTGTCCGCCGCAGATGCACCGTTGGGTACTGGTGTTGCACCATCAGGATCAGTGGATTTGGCCGCCGTTTTTTCTGCATCGGGGGTATCGGGATTAATGGTACGGGATTGGCCGTCCGACATGATCGAAAGGCTCGCTCCGGGTAGATCGAAGAGGCGCACGACCACTTCACTGCCTTCCGGCACGATTATGTCTGCATCAGCCACTTGGACGTCATTGAGAAAGATTGGCGGGCGGTTTGTGTAAACCGGTGGTGTTACCCAAGCGTCCAGTCTGCCGGTGGCAGCCGCAATTGTGGTGTGGGTGCGAAAGGCATCGCCCAAGCGTGTTTGCCATTGTCCCCAACCGACGCCGCCAGCGACAACCAGCGCCAAGACAACAATAGCGCGAAGTGCAAACGGGTCGCGGCGTGCAATGTCGGGGACAGGCCGACCCGGATTGAGATGTTTGAGGCTTTCGCTCGCCCGCTTTTGGTGTTCGCGCCACAGAATGTCTGCGAAACCGCCGCCGCTCTTTTGCGCGCTGGATGCGCCGACCCCAACGGGTCTGTCAGATTGGGCGGTGACCGGGCGGTGGGCTAAATGCGTCGCGCGTTCAATGCGGGTGTCGAGCTCCGCGCTGGAGGGGAGTGCAAACTTTCGAAGCGGCAGAAGTGAAGCTGCTGTTCCCGCTGCAAAAAGCGCGAGCAGGGCATAGCGTAACCAGTCGGCCATCATGGGCCAAAAACCAAACCACGAGACGATGGCAAAGGCGGCTAAAACACCAACGAACGGCGCCAGTAGAGGCCACAGACGCTCCCATGTCAGCGCGGCCCAAGCGGCGGTCCGCGTGCGCTTCAAAGGCGCTGACCAAGCGGGTGTGCTACCCCCAACCTCAGTGTTCACGCGCTGTGTCGTTTCTTTGGTGGCCATCAATGCATGCTCCTATGAGCGCACAGCTTATCAAGAAACGCGGCCAATGCGAGACAGTTGCGGGAATAGGTCGCGGTCTCGCTGGATTGTGAACGCTGTGCCCTGTGCGTGCTCCTTAGAGCCGCCTCAGCCTGTGGGAGCGTCTTCGAACCAGTCTGGAACGCTGTCCAAGGCGATGAGATCATTATAAGCCAAGCGCGGGCGCACCAAGTGGAATTGGTCACCCTTGACCAAAACCTCTGGCACCAACAGGCGCGAATTGTAGGTGCCGGACTGCACTGCGCCGTAGGCCCCAGCGCTGCCCAGAGCCAGCAGGTCGCCTTCGCGTGGCATGGCAATATCGCGATCTTTGGCCAGATAATCTCCCGATTCGCACACCGGTCCCACAATGTCTGCTCGAATGCGGCTTGAACTTCCACGGGCCACGTCTACAGCCATGATTTCGTGATGGGCTTCATAGAGGGTGGGGCGGATCAGATCGTTCATGGCTCCGTCCACGATCACAAAGACGCGGTCCGCTCCTTCCTTCACATAGATGACCTCAGTCACCAAAATCCCAGCATTGCCCGCGATTAGGCGGCCCGGTTCGAAGATAATCTGTGCGTTCAAAGAGCGGACATGCCGTTTCACGACCTCGGCATAGCTGTCCGGGTCCGGTGGCGGCTGGTTGTCGCGCTGGTAAGGGATGCCCAAACCGCCTCCCAGATCGATGTGGTCGATCAAATGGCCTTGGCCACGAAGTTCGGCGATCAGTTCTGCAAGACGTGCAAAAGCCCGATCAAACGGCTCCAAATCGGTGATCTGACTGCCAATGTGCATGTCGATGCCGGACACTTGAATGCCGGGCAGTTTGGCCGCTTTCTCGTAGATGGCGGGTGCCAGTTTCCAAGGGATGCCAAACTTGTCTTCGGCCTTACCGGTGGAAATTTTGGCGTGGGTCATCGCGTCCACATCTGGGTTGATGCGGAAGGAGACGCGAGCGGTTTTGCCGAGTGCCGAAGCCCGGGCAGACAGGCGTTCGAGTTCCGGCTCCGATTCGATGTTGAAGCAGAATATGTCTTCGCTAAGCGCGTAATCCATTTCAGCGCGGGTTTTGCCGACGCCTGAAAACATGATTTTTCTGGCCGGGATTCCCGCGGCTAATGCCCGGCGCAATTCGCCTTCCGAAACCACATCCGCGCCGCTGCCCAAACCGGCCAGCGTTTTAAGGACGGCTTGGTTGGAGTTGGCCTTCATTGCATAGCAGACCATGGCGTCGATATCGTCAAAGGCTTTGGCAAAAACGGTGTAGTGTCGCTCCAACGTGGCGGTGGAATAGCAATAGAAGGGTGTTCCAACCTCTTCTGCGATCTGTGGCACGGGCACGTCTTCGGCGTGTAATATGCCTTCGCGATACTCAAAATGGTTCATGGCGTTTACCGCAATTCGATCGTTGATGGATTGGATGGGTTGGGGGCAGGCACATCGGCCGCCTCGATCTTCCACATGTTCGATGGCAGTGTGTGAAGGTCGCAACCACTTCCGGTGTTGTGTCAGTAGAGTGATTGGCTATTCAAGCAAGCCGTCAAGCACGAAGCGTTTTTCCGGGTTTTGCTCGTTGGGTACCGGTTTCTCCGGTGCCGGTTGCTTGTTCGCCTTGGCCTCATTGATGGCAGCCTGCGACGGTTTGATGGGATCGCCCATGCGACCACAAGCAGACAGGGCGCCCAGCGAAACGATGAGCGCAACCAACATGCCTTTGCGTGCAAGTCTATGCATCAAAATCAATTTCGCTTTCCTGTTTCCGTGCCTGAACCAATGGCCGTGGCCCGATGGTCAAGCACAGGGTTGTCTGACCCGCGATCTTCTAGACGGAATTTGGGTTCAGGCCAAGCGCTCACGCCAATAGGCAATCTGTTTGGTGACTTCGCTGGGAGCCGTGCCGCCAAAGCTGGTACGGCTGGCCACAGATGCGTCCACAGTCAACACGTTGTAGACCGTTTCGTTGATGGCCGGGCTAATGGTCTGGAAGTCGGCCAATGTGAGGTCAGCCAGGTCGCAGTTTTTTTGTTCGGCCATTGCCACAGCGGCTCCTGTGGCGTGGTGGGCATCCCGGAAAGGCAGGTTTGCCTCGCGCACCAGCCAGTCTGCCAGGTCTGTAGCGGTGGAGTATCCGCTGCCCGCCGCTCCCCGCATCGCCTTTTTGTTGACGCGCATATCGCGCACCATGCCTGTCATGGCCATCAAGCAGACGTGCAGGGTTTCGGCTGCATCGAAGACGCCTTCTTTATCCTCTTGCATGTCTTTGGAATAGGTGAGCGGCAGACCTTTGAGGACGGTCAGCAGACCTATCAGCGCACCGGAAATGCGTCCTGATTTGCCGCGTACAAGTTCTGCTGCATCCGGGTTTTTCTTTTGCGGCATGATGGAAGAGCCAGTGGAAAACGTGTCGGACAATTGCACAAAGCCAAATTGTGGTGTGGACCAGATGACGATCTCTTCGGCCATACGTGACAGGTGCGTTGCGCAGATGGCGGAGGCCGCCAAGAAATCGAGTGCGAAGTCCCGGTCGGAGACGCTGTCGAGGGAATTTCGGGTGGGTTCACGAAAACCGAGCGCTTTTGCGGTCGCGTGGCGGTCTATGGGAAAGCCTGTTCCTGCGAGGGCTGCGGCACCCAGAGGGCTTTCATCCATCCGTGCAACGGCGTCAGCAAACCGGCTGCGGTCGCGGGACAACATTTCCACATAGGCCAGACAGTGATGACCGAATGTGACCGGCTGAGCCGTTTGCAAATGGGTAAAACCGGGCATCACCGTATCGGTGTGCTCTTCCGCCTTATCCACAAGGGCTTCGATGAATGCCTTCAGGGTCGCGTCCGTCTGTTGAGCCCGCTCTTTCACCCACA
>JBCBYZ010000195.1:0-3545 GCA_039815595.1 Pseudomonadota bacterium
CGACCAGCCGCAGCGCCAAATCCGTGAGCAAGTTACCAACGATCACCACCAGAGCGGAGAAGAACAAGATGCCCAGAATCGTTGGAGTGTCGCGGGCTATGATGGATTGCAAAGCCAGCGTCCCAAGCCCGGGCCAAGAAAAGACGGCCTCCACCAAAACAGCGCCGGAGACCACAGCGGAAAACTGTAAACCGGCCAGTGTGATGACGGGGGAGAGGGAATTTTTGAGCGCGTGTTTCAACACCACTTCGCGCTCGGACAGGCCCTTGGCCTTGGCTGTGCGAATGTAGTCCGAGCCCAAAACTTCCAGCATCGAGGCTCGGCACAGGCGCGAATAGAGCGCCAAAAAGATGGAAGCCAAAGTGATTGTGGGCAGTGTCATGTGCCGGGCGACGCTGAGCGTTTGGGCAAACCAACCCTCCGCCGTCACGTCCATCATACCGGCCACAGGGAAGATCGGAATTTTGAGCGAGAAGGCGATGAGCAACAGGATGCCGGTCCAAAACACAGGGGCGGCGTATCCGAACAAAGCGACAAACGTCACCACATAGCTCGCCAGACCTTTGGGATTGCGGGCAGAGAACACGCCGAGCAAAACGCCAACAACCAGCGCCAGAAGTTGCGCGGTAATCACCAACAACAGCGTGGCCGGGAGCTTTTCGAAGATCAGCGTGGTGACCGGCTGATTGTAGAAGAAGGAATAGCCGAGATCGAAGGTCGCAACCTTTGCGACATAGCTGAACAGTTGCACGATGAAGGGTTGATCGAGGCCGTAATCAGCACGGATCTGATCCATCATTTCTTCGGTGGCACCGCCGGAGGCTTGCGCAATCGTATCCGCGATGTCTCCAGGTGCGAGATACATCATGGAGAAATTCAGCACCAACACCGCCATCAGCAGCACGACAGCGTAGAAAATGCGATTGGCGATGGGGAGGATGTATTTCACGGACGAAAGTGCGGAGGCGCAGCTACGTGAGCCGCGCCACCGCTCTTTGCTATTTCAGGTACACACGGTCCATGGGTGAGGACGACGCCCAGATGCCCTTCACCGGATTGCCCACCTTGTCGGAATAAACGGTGTGGTACGGCAGCGTGTTGAGCCAATAAACCGGCAGTTCATCCGCGACGATCTGCTGGAACTCTTTGTACAGTGCCTTGCGCTTTTCAGGATCGGTTTCCTTGCCGGCCATCGCCATGAGTTCATCGACCCGCGCATTTTCATACTGTTGGGTATTGGACCAGATGACGCCCTTCTTGATGTTGTCCGATGAATAGGTGCGGTGCACGCCGATCACGGGATCACCCCAGTTGAACACCGTGTCCATGGTCATATCGAAATCATGGTTCGACACCGTTTTCGCCCATGTCGGGAAGTCTGGCGAAGCCTTCACGGTCACTTCGATGCCGACCTTTTTCAGCGCGGCTTTTACATATTCAGCCTGCGGCTTGATGGAAGGCCAGCCGAAGTTGATGGACAGGTCCATACGCTTGCCATCGGTGAGTGGGAAACCCGCCTCATCCAGCAGGCTTGCCGCTTTTTCCAAGTCGAGATCGTAGCCCGGCAACGATGTGTCAGCGAGGGGCGAGCCCGGATGGATCGGGCCGCGCGCATCGGCTGCAAGACCCTGCATGATGGCGTTCTTGATGAACTTTTTGTCCACCGAGTAAGCAATGGCCTGGCGCACGCGCTTGTCCGCCAAGGGGCCTTTTTTAGTGTTGAAGGCCAGCCAGTCCAGCGCGCCAATGGCGGCGTAGCCGTCCGCTGTCACGTTGATGCCGTCAGCCGCTTCCAACCGCTTGATGTTGCGAACTGTGTTCATGAACGGCGCCATGTGGAGTTCGCCGTTTTGCAGGCCGATGGCCGCCGCGGACTGATCCTTGATGATACGCATGACGATGCGGTCTACGCATGGCGCATCCATGAAGTAGTCGTCGTTGCGCTCCAAGATCACATGCTGATCGCGCTTGAACTCGACCAGCTTGAACGGGCCAGAGCCGACCACGTTTTCAGAGTTTTGTGGATGGGCTTTGACGTCCTGCCCGTCGCCATAAATGTGCTTGGGGATGATCGCCATCAATTGGGACGACATAGCCAACATCAAAGCCGGGTGCGGTTGGGACAGTTTCAAAACAGCTGTCTTCGCATCGGGCGTCTCAACGCTCTCAACCGGACCAAACATGGTTTTGAACGGATGGTTGGCTTTGATCGTGTCGACCGAGAATTTGACATCCTCGGATGTGATAGGTTTCCCGTCGTGAAAGTTCGCGTCTTTGAGTTTGATGGTCACCGTTAGGCCGTCGTCAGACGTGGTGACGCTCTCAGCCAGATAGGGTTCTGGTTCCCAACCATCGGTATATCGCAAGGGGGTGGCGAAGAGTTGCGCACCCGGCGCCCCTGTCACCACACCAGACTGAACAGCGGGGTTTAAGTGCCGCGGTGTTTGTCCCAGCCATGTGACCAGCGTTCCACCCTTGTTGGGGCAGGTTTCTGCGAAGGCAGGCGCGGTGGCCAAAGTGCCCGCGAGGGCGGTGGCCGCGACAAGTGTCTTGATGATTGAGCGCATGAACGGACTCCCTGGTTCTGTTCGACAGCGGTGATCTTAACCAACGGCGAACGATCATCGCCGCGTCGTGATATGCAAAGTCTGCACCTATTTTAGTTATGCTGTGAAGGGCAAAGCCAAACTTTTCGAAATTTTGGGCGCGCGCCGTTGCCATGTACCGGTTGCATGGCGAAGGTTGGGGCTGACGTTCTTAATTTTGCGGACCCCAAGCCGATGACGACGATCTATAGCGCCAGAAAAATCATCACCATGAATCCGTCCCGGCCGGAAGCCACGCATGTGGCTGTGCGAGATGGACGGATATTAGGCGCTGGCACGTTGGACGAATTGGCAGGGTGGGGTGACTATACACTGGACGACCGGTTTGCCGATAAAGTGATCATGCCCGGTTTGGTGGAAGGCCATTGCCACGCCATGGAAGGCACGCTTTGGAAGTACACTTACGTTGGCTTTTTTGACCGCATGGACCCGCATGGAAAAACTTGGGACGGCGCAAAAAACATCGAAGCCGTGATTGAGCGCTTGCAAGAAGCCGATGCGGCCATGGACGACCCGGACATGCCCCTGCCGGGCTGGTCGCTCGACCCGATCTATTTTGGCAAGGATGGCGAAAATGGAGCCCGTGTCTCGCGGGCAGATCTGGACCGTGTTTCCACCACGCGGCCCGTTGGTGTGATGCACGCGTCCGGTCATATTTTGAACGTCAATTCAAAGGCCTTGGACCTGGCAGGACTGTTGAAAAAAGGGCTCAACAATCCCGGCCTTCCCTTGGGCACCGATGGTTTGCCAACGGGCGAACTGAAAGGCCCCGACGTGATGACGCCGGTGGGCATTCATGTTGGTTTCGACCGTGACATGCTGGCATGCGACGAGAATGGCTTAATCGATTTTGGGATATTGTGTGTGCGGGCCGGCGTCACCACCGCAACCGATCTGGCCGCACGGCTGCCCGAAGACGCCGTAAAAATGATGAGCGAA
>JBCBYZ010000085.1:0-14523 GCA_039815595.1 Pseudomonadota bacterium
ACGCGCCTTGCGCAACCTGCCTCGGTCCCATCATCGCATTCAATCTCCCAAATCACCTAGAAAACTGAATCAGTCGACAACGGCTATTTCGGGGCACTTTTTCAACACTATCTCCGCACTCCCGACCTCCGATCAATTTCCGAACTAGGTCTAGCCAATGTCGGCTTTGTGAAAATCTGATTGCGCATGCGGGGTTGCGTCCAATGACCGGTATGGGCCGACTGCGACCTGCAAGCGCTAGGTTGTTGAAATTCACTAGGAACTCGAAGCCTCCGCCACCGGTAGCCCGTCTAACTTCTGGTTCACTTACCTTGACCCAAATCCCGCTGCATCAGTGGCAAGGAGCGGCCTTCAATCAGTGTTGACGGACTGTCTCCAAACACCGCAAATCCATGCTTTTCATAGAACGGAACTGCCGTCGGCTCGGCTTCAAGTTCCAGCCTCGACAGTCCAAGCGACTGCGCACGGGCGAACAGATGCTCTAACAGCAATGTCCCAATGCCACCGCGTTTGACGCCCGGTTCTATGAACATGGTCTTGATCTCGCCGGACAGGCCATCCGGCAGCAAAGCCAAGCTGCCACACCCAAGCACGGCCTCACGCTCTGCGACCCAGAGTTCGCGCCCTTCAATGTCCTCACGCGTGATCACCATGTCTTCGCGCACGGCCTCCATGAAGGCGTCGTCATACCCAATCGCAGCCTTGGCCCGGAAGATCAGGTCGCTGAGCGCGTCTGCTTCATCAAGTCTGGCGCGGCGCAGTGTGATGGTGGATGTGTCGAAGGGCAAAGGGCAGGGGCTTTCCAAGATGCGTTCGGGACACGTCCGGAGAACTACGCCAAACCCACTCTCAGTGCGAGGGCGTAGCAACGCCAGCGCACAAAAAAGGCCGCAAGACATGTCTTGCGGCCCTTCTTTTGACGTTTTGCCAGTCTGGTAGCGAGACCGGCAACAACCCGCTTACAGCGAGTAGTAGAGGTCGAATTCCACGGGGTGTGGAGTGTGTTCGTAGAGGATGTTTTCTTCTTCTTTCAGTTCGATATAGGCCTCGATCTGATCGAGAGAGAACACATCACCTTCCAGCAGATATTTGTTGTCCTTGCGGCATGCTTCGATGGCTTCACGCAGGGAGCCGCACACGGTTGGGATCTTTTTCAGCTTCTTCTCTGGCAATTCGTACAGATCTTCATCCATCGGATCTCCGGGATGAATCTTGTTCTTAATGCCGTCGAGGCCCGCCATCATCATCGCTGCAAACGACAGGTACGGGTTAGCCATCGGGTCAGGGAAGCGCACTTCCATCCGCTTGCCCTTCGGTGAAGACGTAAACGGAATACGGCAGGACGCGGACCGGTTGCGAGCCGAATAGGCCAACAGGACAGGTGCTTCGTAACCCGGCACCAAACGCTTGTAGGAGTTGGTGGACGGGTTTGTGAAGAGGTTCAACGACTTGGCGTGTTTGATGATGCCACCAATGTAGTAAAGGCATGTGTCGGACAGACCGGCATAGCCGTCACCGGCAAACATCGGGTTGCCGTCTTTCCAGATAGACTGGTGAACGTGCATGCCGGTGCCGTTGTCGCCGTAGACGGGCTTCGGCATGAAGGTCGCCGTCTTGCCGTAGGCGTGTGCCACGTTGTGGACCGCATATTTGTACAGTTGCACTTCGTCAGCCTTGCGGGTCATCGTGTTGAACAGCATGGAGAGTTCGTGCTGTGCCGCCGCCACTTCGTGGTGGTGTTTTTCGATGGCGACGCCCATTTTACCCATCACGGTCAGCATTTCAGAACGAATGTCCTGGCCGCTGTCGACCGGGTTCACTGGAAAGTAGCCACCCTTCGTGCGGGGGCGGTGTCCCAGGTTGCCGGCTTCGTAGTCGGCATCTGTGTTGGTCGGCAGTTCGTCGGAATCCAGCTCGAAACCGGTTTTGTACGGGTCGGTGGAGAATTTCACATCATCAAAGATGAAGAACTCTGGCTCTGGGCCGAAATAGGCCGTGTCGCCGATGCCTGTGGATTTCAGATACGCTTCGGCGCGCTTGGCCGTCATGCGGGGATCGCGCTCGTAGCCTTCGCCGGTGAGGGGCTCAAGGATGTCGCAGAAGATCGCCATCGTGGAATGCGCGTAGAACGGGTCCATATAGGCCGTTTCCAAATCGGGCATCAAAGTCATGTCGGATTCATTGATGGCCTTCCAACCGGCAATCGAGGAACCGTCGAACATGGCGCCATCGGCAAACAGATCTTCGTCCACTTGGCTGGAGTGCAGCGTAACGTGTTGCATCTTGCCGCGCGGGTCGGTGAAGCGCAGATCGAGATACTCGACGCCGTCATCCTTCATGGTTTTCATAAGGTCAGTAGCAGTGGTCATAGTCGTCCTTCCTGGCTGGTAAACTGGGCTGATAAACTGGGTTAAGGGGTGTACTAGACAGCCTCCGCGCCGGTTTCCCCGGTGCGAATGCGAATGGCTTGTTCGATGGAGGTGACGAAGATTTTTCCATCGCCGATGCGGCCGGTCTCGGCCGCTTTGCGGATGGCGTCGATGGCAGCGTCCAACTGGTCATCATTGACGACGACCTCGATTTTCACTTTGGGCAAAAAGTCGATGACGTATTCTGCCCCGCGATAGAGTTCGGTGTGGCCCTTTTGACGGCCAAACCCCTTGGCTTCGAGAACTGTAATGCCCTGCAGACCCACGTCTTGCAGAGCCTCTTTAACCTCGTCCAATTTGAATGGTTTGATGATCGCTTCAATTTTCTTCACGAAATAAATGTCCCTTCAGTTTGTGAAACAAGCCAATCCGTTTCGTGCACGCGTCTGGTGGGCGAAAAAGCCCCTGAAAGACCGAATGAGACTGGCTGGTCCCGATGACATCCATGCGTGACGGGAATTCAGGCATAGCCTGACCGCAGCCCTTCCGCATCGAAGTTACCATTTGGTAAGCACATTGCGTGCCAGTTTTGCCGGACCGACTCCAAAAAAACGCCCGTTTTGTCAAAAAATCTTCTCTAGCAGCCATCTTGATAGCTCAAAAACGGACTTTTGCCCCCTCGCTTAGGCTTTTGTGGTCGCCTTGGCATATGGGGCCGAGGGCTCGACGCACCACCAAATGCCGTGTTGAACGCACACAAGTGGTCAAGACTGCGTTCAAGATGCTATTGATGCCAAAAATGTAGGCATAGTGTATATATTTTAGTCATATAGAGCGTGGCCCACCATCGTGCTACGGGCGAACTGCCCAAAAGCGCAGCGATTGCCCGCATTTGCGTCACCGCTTGCGCTACGCTTCCCCCATTGCTAGACGAGCCCTCGCTGCGGCTGTGGCGGAACTGGTAGACGCGCCAGATTTAGGTTCTGGTATCGCAAGATGTGGGGGTTCGAGTCCCTTCAGCCGCACCATTTTTGATCTCACGCCATTCGCTACGCTTACGGCTCCGATGGGCGGGCTGAACGCCCGGCTCGCTCTTCGCTCGCTGGTGCGGGCACGTGTTTGGTCCAAGGTTTCTCCTTGAGCCGCACCATACTGAATGCACGTCAATCGGCAGTTTCTTACGGCCGGTGGAAGGGCATTTGTGTTGCGGCTTCCAGCTGTAGCAGGACGTTGAGGTTGCGCTGGTTATTGGCGAGGTCGGCCAGGGTGTAGTCGTCCAGCACCTCAAAGAACGCATTGAGGGCTTTGGCGAGCGCCTGGTTGAGGCCGCAGGACGTCACTAGCGGACACTCGGTTTCTCCGGCCTCGAAACATTCTGCCAATTCGAAGTTCTCCTCAATCGCCCGGACCACAGCGCCCAACCGGATTTCCGAGGCGGGACGAGACAACGCAATCCCGCCATTGCGTCCTCGGACGGTCCTTACGAACCCACCCTTGTTCAACAACTGCAAAATTTTCAGCAGAAACTGCTCGGGCAAATTGTAGAACCTCGCGATCTGGCTAACGCGGCTCAGGGCTTCCGGGTTGGACGCGCAAAACATCAACATTCGCACCGCGTAGTTGGTTTGTTTGGTCAGTCTCATATTGCAATCCTTCACCAATCAGATGACTGGGCGGCCAGACGTTTAAGAATGTGGCAAACTAGTTGGTCCTGCGGCGAGATCAAGCGAAGTGCAGTTCAAAGCGTGGTGACGCTTCTGGATGGGAGAGGCGGCCTCACCGGCACCGTATGTAACGCCCGCAATTGTCCAATAGTCTCTACATTAAATTCGACTAATTGCCTTTACAATGCGGCAATCCTCATGCCACATTCGGCTTAAAGTTGACTTTGAAAGTCTTGTAAAAAGGTGAGTTGCGCAGCATATGCCGTACATATGCATTTGGCGGGAACTGTGATGATCGCGAGCTCTGCAAAAGCTGACCTACATACACGTTCTGTCGCCCGGCGGTCCGGTGCGCAGATCATCCGCCCTGACTGTTTGGTACACGTCGTTACACAGCCTCAAAACGCATTTGCTGCCACCGAGACTGAGCTGCTGACGCTAGACAGATTGCGCTGGCTGGCGATGCGGGCATGTTTGCGTGGACAAGAAGATGTTGAAAAAGCCTGTTTTGTGCTCGCTGCCACCGAAGATGAGAGCTTCGAGCGGTTTGGGATGGTGTTTTTCAGCACCCTGCGGAGCCACGCCCGCCATGGGCTGACGTTCCACCGTCCCGGTGCAACCGGATTGGGACCGGATGAGGTTTGGGTTTTACGTTTGCTGAGAAACGCTGGAGACCCGCACATGCTCTCCCGCATGGTCGCTTGGCATGTCGAGCCGCACGCTCAGCGCTGGTTTCGCTTTCTCGCGAACGGACTCGCACGCCTCGCCTAAACGGCTTTTCAGGCGTGGTTCAAAGGGTGGCACTCCACGCCGCGAATGACTATCTACTTTAGAACAGTTCTAAATTGATGACAGGAAAAACCGATGACACTTATAGCGGCAAAATTGGAACCCAAAGCAAAGGCAGCCTTGGTAGAAGGATTGACCCAGTCCCTGGCGGAAACTGCGGTCACCACCGTGAAGGCGCAGAACTTCCATTGGAACGTGGTGGGAATGGCTTTCGGTCCGCTCCACGCTCTGTTTCAGGAAATCTATGAAGACCACTTCGTAGGTCAAGACACCGTAGCTGAACGCATCAAGGCCCTCGACGGCCACGCCGAGGGCACTATGGCAGCATGGCTCGACCGCTCGACCGTCAAGGAGCACGACGGCAAGGCCAGCGACCGTGACATGATCGCGGACATGGTTGTGGCTCAAGAGACGCTCTCGTCTACCTACTCGGCACTGTGCGCGCTTGCTGACGAGCACGGAGACTATGTCACCAATGATCTCGCGACTGAGCGCGTCACAACTCATGACAAGTTTGCGTGGATGCTGCGGGTGATGTTGCGCGATATGCCCGAAAACAACGCGGCCTAAGCAGCCCGTTAGCCCGGTCCTTTTGTCGCCGAGTTCGAGCCAAGAAAGAGGCCGCGTGGAAGACATCCGCGCGGCTTTTTTGTTTCGCTCACGAACTTGACGATCAGGTCTTGCCACCCGGCAAGGCAATTTTCTCCAGCGGGCAGGGCACACCCTTTTTGGCGCATTTGCGGCGGTAGACGCTCACCCAGCGCTCGAATCTCTTGCCTTTTTGCGCCTGTAGGCGCGCAACCAGACTTTCCAAAAACGGTTTGCGCTCGGCTTTGCCGCGCAGTTTTTTGAAGCCCTTCTTTTCCTTTTTCAGCATCCCGCACCCTTTGCAGGGGCCGGCGTCCGGGTATTTGCAAACGTCAATGCACGGGGAGGGCGCATCGCGCCAACGCCGTTTTGGTTTTGCCGCCTTCTTGACCATGTCAAGCCACGCCCTGTGGGTCGGTTTGCGATACGAGTGTCACTCCGCAAACGCTTTGGAGCCGTTTCCGGTCAAACGGGATCGCTTGAGCGAAAGAGACCACTTTAACACAAAACTAGAGACAGTCGACGCTTCAAAGAAGCGGTGTTTGGCTCTAGGGATCGGTTATCAGTCCGCGCCGCGTACGGCTGGCATGGCATCCGGCTTCGGTTTGATCACCCGTTGGATGAAGAACACCAGTGCCGTCACACCCGCACCGATCAGATCGGTTGTCAGGCCGCCCTCAATGAGAAATAGCGCCGCGACCACCAGCAGGATCCGGTTGAACCAGACCACCGGTCGTTCTGCGAACCACCCCTGCATGCCCGAAGATAAGAGATAGACCCCGGCAACCGCTGTCAGGAATGCGCGACCGATATCGAGCCATTCACCGTCCATAAGCAGCGTTGAATTGTAGAAGAACATGAAGGGCACGATAAAGGCGGATATACCGATCCTAAACGATGTGACGGACGTGGCCATTGGGTTTGCCCCAGATATGCCTGCCGCCGCATAGGAGGCGAGCGCCACGGGGGGCGTGATCGCAGACACGACTGCAAAATAGAACACGAAGAAATGCGCGGTCAAAAGCGGAATGCCCAACTCGACCAGACCTGGAGCAACCACTGAGGCGGCGACCGCATAGGCCGCCGTCGTCGGCATACCCATCCCCAGCAAGATCGCGATGCACATGGCAAAAAACAGGGCCAGCAATTGCGAAGCCTCCGCCAATCCCAAAAGCAGGTTGGAGAAGCGGGCGCCAACACCGGTTAACGATATAACACCCACGATGATGCCCGCACAGGCGCATACCGCGATGATTTGGATCGACATCAAGCCTGAGAGTTCAAAAGCTTTCGCGATGGAGCGCGGCCCCATCGCCTGCGGTGTGAGCCAACTCACCATCGCCGCTGCCGCCGTGGCGAGCGTACCGGCTCGTATGACAGAATAGCCCATGAACAAGGCCACGATCAAAATGATGATCGGGATGAACAGATAGACCTGTTTGACGAGCTCACCAAAGATTGGAAGCTCTTCTTTCTTCATGCCTCTCATGCCGAGTTTGGCGGCTTCGAAGTCCACCATGAAGTAGACGGAGACGTAAAACAGCACAGCCGGAATGATCGCTGCGATGGCGATGTCCTGATAAGGAATGCCGGTCACCTCCGCCATGATGAACGCGCCCGCACCCATGATAGGAGGCATGATCTGCCCGCCAGTGGAGGCTGCAGCTTCCACCGCGCCTGACACTTTTGAGGAATATCCCACACGCTTCATCAAAGGGATGGTGAGGGAACCGGTGGCCACCACATTGCCCGCTGACGTGCCGTTGATCATGCCCATCAGGCCCGAGGCAAAAATCGCCACTTTGGCAGGCCCACCCCGCGCGCGCCCCGCGGCGGCGAAGGCGAAGTTCACGAAGTAATCCCCCACTTTCGAGGCCTGCAAAAAGCCTGCAAAAATGATGAAAAGGATGATGTAGGTCGATGATACGGCGGTCGTCGGTCCCAAAATGCCCGCATCGGTGTAGACTTGACTGAAAAAGCGCTGCCACGAGATTGGCGGCGAGTTCAAAACGCCCGGCATGTACTGCCCAACGAACACGTAGAGCAGGAAGATGCTCGCGATAATCACCAGCGCCAGACCGGCCACGCGCCGGGTCATTTCCAAAATAAGCGCGGTGCCTGCGACGGCCGCAATCGACATGCCGATGGGTGCAAACGGTGTGCCGGTTGCGTTGCGCATTTGCGTGCCGAAGATGACGATCAGATAGGCTGCGACTGCAACGCCGCAGATCGCAAGCGTGACATCGAGATAGGAAATGGAGCCACGGCTGCGCTTGTCAAACCATGAAAGGAGGATCCCGCCGCCTGTTGCCGTGAGCAGGGGGGCACCGAAAAGCCAAGTCTCATTGTATTTAATGGCCGGATCGATGCCGTTCCACATTTTGCCCGCACTGATTTCGGAGCCGAATGACAGTGCCATGCCCAAACTGAACAGGGCTGCTAGGCCCAACACGATGGCAGCGACTGTGAAAAACGACGATGCCTTTGTACCATCATCCGAAAACGAGCGGCCTGAAAACAACAAAAAGCCGAGGCCCAGAGCACCGGCAATGTGGATGATCCGGAAATTCCAAGTTTCCATGGGAAAAGACGGCAAAAGCGGGATGGTGACGCCCGTCCAAGCGGAGATCGAAACACCGTTAAGCGCCAGCATGTGAAACGCGGCGTAAAGCCCGGCATAAAGCGCCATGACCAAAGCCAGTTTTCCGGTGAAGAGGCGTCGGTTGCTCTCTACCGGTTCATCGTCAACGCCCTCAATTTTCAGAGGTTTGATCTCGCCGTCGTCCAAAGCGGTGTCGCTCATGTCGTGTCCTCCCGCAAACGGCAAGACAGGTCCGTTTGAGTGTCCGTCATTGTGTTTGCCATCGGCGATGGCTGGTTATTTTGGTTGAGACAGCGTCCAAGAACATTGCGCTGTATCAACAAAAACAACTGCACTTGAAAAAAAGGGCCACCCCAACGGGCAGCCCTCTTTGATCGATCATGCGCGGTTTACTTGGCCGCGTAAGTCATGTCAGCGCCAATGGATGCGCCGTTTTCGTTGAACCACTTGGCAGCACCGGGGTGCCACTGCAGCACTTGGTTTTTGTCCCAGTTGGCCGGTACCGTTGTGCGGGCGGCTTTGTGCACCTGCATCATGCGGTCGTGATCGCCCATGATCGCTTTTGTGGCCTCATATACAAAGGTTTCCGGCAGATCGCAGTTTGCGATGGCAAAGTTCCACATGGAGACGGAGCGAAGATCGCTCGCCTGCGAGGAATACGTCCCTTTGGGCACCACAAAATTGGCAACCGGGAATGCGGCCTGCACCTTTTTCTGCTCGTCTTCGGTGAACTCAACGAAGTTCACTTCCGTCTGCGCTTCAATCTGCGAAACAGCGGGCGTTGGGATACCGGCAGCAAATGCCACAGCGTCCAGCAGACCGTCCTGCAACTGAGAACCCAAATCGGTCCAAGAGCCATTGCGACGCTCAAACTTGACGCCCAAACCTTCCAGCATGGCTGGGAAGTATGTGTCGGACGTGGAGCCTGCAGGGCCAAAGCCGATCTTCGCGCCGGCTGGAATGTCGGAAAGGGATGTGATGCCGGATGATTTGAGCGCCGTTACGTTGAACGGTGTCTGATACATCGGGAACATCGCGCAGGCTTTGTCCATTTTCAAACCCGGTGCGATAGGGTTTGTGCCGTCAAGGGACTGCTTGGCAGGGCCCATTGTGGTCATGCCAAAGGCCGCTTCGCCGGTGTGAACCAGAGCCATGTTCTGCATGGGTCCGCCTGTCACTTCACCGCCGCCGGGCACGCCCAGTACGTCGGAGATAATGCCGCCAAAGCCGGAGCCATAAACGAAGTAGGTGCCGCCCTGTGAGGCGGTGCCGACGGTGAAGCTGGCAGGCCAACCCGTCTTGTCGACGTCAGACGCGTTTGCCGCACCAGCGGTCATCACAAGGGCAACAGCCGTGGCTGCAAGAAAAGATAGTTTCATGGGGAACCCTCCCGTTCGATCCAGTATTCACCCGAAAAAAAGCCCCGCAGAACAACGTTCAACGGGAAATTTTGGACGGTGCCGCAATCACGCATAAAACCATGGCGCGATCAAGGAAAACAAATAACGGGGAAACACTTTCCGGTCAGGGCCACCGCCGAACGGTCGCAGGATCAAAGCGTCCAACAAAGTCAGTCCTTTGGTGCCTTGGTTTCCACTTCCACCGGCGTGCGCATGATGATTTCGCGGTGAGGGAACGGAATGCCGATATCGTTTTCTTTCAGCACGTCCCAAATAGCCAGCATGACCTGACCGCGAATGTTGGTGAGACCGTTTTGCGGATCGCTGATCCAGAACCGGGCGATGAAGTTCAATGATGAATCGCCAAACTCGGTCAACCAGCACACTGGTTTGCGCACTTTGTTGACCCGCTCCACATCGGAGATCGCCTGTTTTACCAAACGGCTTACTTCATGCGGGTCGCTGTCATAGGCCACGCCAAAGGTCACATCGAGACGCACAAGTTCGTCGGTGAAGGACCAATTCACAACTTGCGTGGTGATGAAATCCTCATTGGGAATGAGAAACTCCCGTCCGTCCCGTGTGACCACGGACACAAAGCGCGATCGCAATTCGCGAATCCAGCCAAACGTCTCGCCTAGGGATATTGTGTCGCCGGGCTTGATGGATTTATCGAGAAGAATGATCACGCCGGAAATGAAGTTCGAGACAACCTTTTGCAGGCCAAATCCCAGACCCACACCGATAGCCCCGGAAAAGATCGTCAGCGCGGTCAGATCCACGCCAACCGCATTGAGCGCAAAGGCAACAGCGAGAATGACGAACAGGATTTTCAGGCACTTACCGATCAAAACCTGCAATGATGGCGTGAGGTCGGGGAGGGATTTCACTCGCCGCTCGGCATAATTGCCCAGATTAACTGCGAACCAGGTCAGCCCAACCGTCAGCGCCACGGCCTGCAGAACCAGCAAAACCGAAATGCGTATTTCCCCCACCGACAAGGCAGCTGAATCGAGCAGCTCTGTGGCGTCTCCTAAGGTGCCGGTGATGTTCAGCGCCACAACGCTCCATGCCACGACGGCGGCGAAGCGGGCGATGGAGCGGGATCGGATGATCCGTGAGAGTACGGCAATCGTGAGCCACGCCATGGCCAGGGAAAACGCAAGCTTTAAGAAAAATGCCCGCGACGGCCACGTGTTGCTAACCACCAAAATATAAGCGAGCCCTGTTAGAGCAGTGAAGACGATCCACTCCACCCGTCGTAACAGGGCTGCGAGCAGACGCAGAAAACCGGCATTCATTTGCAGGCTGCGTACCCAAGCTTCCAGTGGCGGTTCGATGCGCTTGGCAATGAGATGCGCCACCAGATAGGACGCGATCAGGATGAACGCTTGATAGAGGGTCCAAGGCTGAAAGAAGACCTGCCACGCCCGTTCACCGAAGGCTTGCAACTCGCCGGCGATCGCGCTGGCGTTTGCGAGAAGCGGTGCTTCCGAGTTCATGGTGTCTTGTCTTTGATCGGGCGCATCAGCCCTTCCTGCGCAACACTGGCCACCAGACGACCGGACTGATCATAAATCGACCCACGATTGAAACCGCGACCGCCACCCGTGAACGGCGCATCCATTGTGTAGAGGTGCCATTGGTCGAACTGCACCGGCGCGTGAAACCACATGGCGTGGTCCAGGCTGGCGGTCATGACGGCGCTGCGCATCCAAGTCAGCGCGTGGGGGCGCATGGATGAGCCGAGCAGGTTCATGTCCGATGCATAGGCCAGCAGGCATTGCTGAACGGCGGGTGGCGCGTCCCGCGCGCCGGGCATACGAAACCACAGATGGTTTTGATCGGGCAGGGGCTTGGGTTCAAACTGGTCCATGGGAGCCACTTCCCGCACCTCAATAGGGCGTGGCCGCAGAAAGTCTTCGCGCCGCTTTTCGCTCACCTTATGGGCAACTGCCTGCCGCAACTCTTCACGGGTTTTGTAGTTTTCCGGCGCGTCCACCTTAGGCATCGGGTGCTGATGGTTCCACCCGTCTTCGTCCACGTGGAACGAGGCGGAGAGGCTCAAAATCTGTTTCCCGTGCTGCATGGCCACCACACGGCGGGTAGTGAAGCTGCCGCCGTCCCGTGACAAGTCCACATGATAAATCACTGGGATCGAAGGATCGCCAGGGCGCATGAAATAGGCGTGGAGGGAGTGGCAGGGGCGGTTTTCAACGGTCTTATAGGCGGCAGTTAGGGCTTGCCCGATCACATGACCGCCGAAGATGCGCACGCTGGTTTCCCCGCCTGCGCCCGTTCCGCGATAAAGGCACTGGTCCAGCGTTTCCAGTTCCAGCAGCTTGAAAAGCACTTCGGCGTTGTCAGCCATCATTTACGTCTTTCGCGGTCAGGCAATCGTGTCCTCGTGCCCCTTGTGGCAGGGCGTTGCCTAGCCGTCAAAGCCACCATATTTGCGGTTGAGTTTGCGCATACCACCGATCCATCGGTCGTAGTTTTCGGTCTTGTTGCGCATGTAGGTGAGCACTTCTGGATGGGGCAAAACCAAAAACGTCTCGTAACGTATCGTTTGCACACAGGCCTCGGCCACGGGTTCCGGTTCCATCATTCCGTCGATTGATGCGACGTGATCTTCATGGCCCCTGGTCATCTCGGTGCGCACCGCTTGAGGGCAAAGCACGGAGACTTTGATCCCGTCATCGCCATGGGTAAGCGCCAGCCATTCGGCCAAACCGACAGCGGCGTGTTTGGTCACGGCATAGGGCGCAGAGCCAATCTGCGATAACAGCCCCGCTGCCGATGATGTGTTGAGCAGATAGCCGCCACCCCGTGCGGTCATGCGGGGGATCAAATGGCGTGCGGCATAGACGTGTCCCATCAAATTGATGTCCCAAATCCGTTGCCAACCGTCATTTTCCACTTCGACTCCACCGGGGATCGAAATGCCCGCATTGGAACAAAACAGATCGATCGGGCCGTGGTCCTGTTCAACCGTTTTTATCAATGTTTCGATGTCTGCTTCCACACCGACATTGCAGGCGTGAGCAACGCCGCTCACCGCTTGTGCAGTTTTCTGCGCCCCCGCCTCATCCAAATCAACGGCGACGATGAGCTTGGGCTCCTCCTGCGCAAACCGCAAGCACATGGCGCGTCCGATTCCGCTGGCGGCTCCCGTCACGACAATGATTCGATCTTTTAACTCCATGGCCGTGTCCGTTCTTTTGATTCAATAAATTAGTATTTCAAAAAAGAGCCGAATCGGCGGATAGACACTGGGTGCGCAGCGCCCTGCGATCCGTCTTGTCAGTCGCCCCGCGCGGCAACGGGTCGGGGCTGATCCAGTAATGCTCAGGGATTTTGTATTTCGCGATGTGCTCTCCCAGAAACGCGGTCAGCGTTTGCGCATCAACGTCCATGCCCGGATTGAGCTGAATGCCGGCACCCACAACTTCGCCCAACCGCTCATCGGGCACCGAAAACACTCCCGCTTCCAGCACCGCCGGATGTTTGTGCAGAGCGCCTTCCACGTCGAGACAGGCGATGTTTTCGCCGCCGCGAATTATGATGTTTTTCTTGCGGTCCACAATCGTCACGTAGCCGTCTTCATCCACCGTGGCCAAGTCGCCTGTCCGCAGCCAGCCTTCGTGCAGCACTTCATCTGTGGCGTCCGGCTTGTTGAGATAGCAGCGCATATTGGCCGCGCTTTTGACCGCGATCTCGCCCACCTCGCCAGTAGGCATTTCATGGCCTTCATCGTCGAGTATTTTGAGCTGCTGAATGGGCGGATAGAGCCTGCCTGCGCAGCCGGGTCGCGCGACGTAGTCCGGGCCACCCATGCCAAGCCCCACGGCATTGGTTTCCGTCATGCCCCAGCCCGTGGCGACGGATGCGTGGGGAAACGTGTCCTGCAACTCGCCAACCTGCGCCGCCGGTCGTTTCGCGCCGCCGGAGCCTAAAAACTCCAACGAGGGCAGGGTGGAGCCCATGGCTTGCGCCGCAACGCGCAATTCCGCCGATTGGGTCGGGACGCCTAAGAACCGCGTGATTTGCTCGCGGTCTATGATCTGCGCCGCTTCGGTCGCATCCCATTTGTTCATCAGCACCACCTTTGCGCCCATCGGCATGCTGAGCAAAAACATCGGGTGCGTGGCCGTGACATGAAACAGCGGTGTAACGATCAAACACGACTGCTTTTTGGGTTCCGGTAATTCGAGGTCTTCTGGTGCCATGAGTGGCAGACACTGATTGGCGCAGTGCCAAGAATAGACAGCAGAAACTGCGCCGCGATGCGTCTGCACCACACCCTTAGGATGGCCGGTCGTGCCGGAGGAATACATGATTGCAAAATCATCATCCGTATCCACCGTAACCGGCTTCCACGCCGCGCCCAACTGCGTTTCCAGCAGCGCATCATAAGTCTCGCCAGAGGCCGTGTTATGGTTCGTCTGCGCATCGCGAACACCGATCAAGCGCAGGCCCAACGTCTCTCGCAAAGGGACCAGTCGTTCCATCCGTTGGCCATCGGCAAACACCAGTTGCGCTTCGCTATCGCGCAGGGCGTAGTCCAACTCTTCTGTCGTCCACCAGCCGTTCAAAAAGACGATGACGCCGCCCGCCGATGAGATCGCCATCATGAGAACGAGCATTTCCGGCAGATTGCGCATGGCGATTCCCACCCGCGTGCCTTTGGTGACGCCGCACTTATCCCGCAAAGCTGCAGCCATGTGGTGGACAGTGCCGGCAAAGCCGTCATAAGTCAGGCGTTCATCGTTGAACACGATGTAGTCGTCCGCTCCGTTACCGTGCACGTCCCGTACGGCCAGCATCATTTCGGGAACCGTCTTGGGCGTGTTGGCAAACACCGGATAGGTCACACCTCGTATCGTTGCCTCGCTCAGCGCAAATGTCGGGTCGGTCGTCACGACATGATCGGCTGCCTGTTGCAGCGTCAGGCCCCGCAAAGGATTGGGCAAAGGATCGGACGTAGAGTTTTCGGCGTCGGCATGGGCGGTGTCGGTTTGGGCAGCCATGTCTCAATGCCCCTCATAGGTGGGCTTTTGTTTGTTGAGAAACGCTTTAATGCCATGCGGTCCGTCGCGGGTGGTCATCAT